>CADDZH010000061.1 GCA_902812455.1 Chloroflexota bacterium
GCGTTAGACCGTACCGGTGGGCAATCGGGAACGGGCGGGCAACCGCACAACGCCTGGGGAGAGCCACCCACTACTCTGCTGTCAGCAGTGGCATCAGAGCAAGGCGGTTCGTGGAACCAGGAACCTCCGCGCCTTTAGGCCGGGGAGTGTCAGAATACTTGTGTTACAATAGCTGTATGCAAGGAATTGGCGGGCCTTGAGGCACAAGGGCAAGGGTGGCCATTGCGTGGCGAAGTATCGCCCTTACCCTCGACGTGACGCGGGATCCCAATTATTGGGAGAACCTGATAAAACGAGGCCAGTTAAGGCGTATATTCATTACAGGGTTATTTGAAGAGTCTGCATTCCTTATTTTATTTCGCGCGGCTTATACATCATTAAGCCACTATGAAGAGGACAGGCTATGCTAGTTCTCCAGGATATCGCGGTGACCTATCAGAGCGCTATCCCCGCCATCCAGGGTATCTCGCTAGAGGTACCGGATAAGACGGTTGTCGCCTTGCTCGGCGCAAATGGGGCCGGCAAAACAACCATCATTCGTACTATTTCCGGCCTGCTGAAGCTCCACAAAGCAAGCATTGTACACGGCTCCATTTTCTTCGATGGTGAGCGCATTGACCGGCTGAGCGCGACAGATATTGTGCAGCGAGGCATCGCCCAGGTGCTTGAGGGCCGCCGGCTCTTTGCCGACCTGACAGTCGATGAAAACCTGAAGACGGGTGCGATTGCCTCGCGCGACCCGGCAGGCACACGGCGCGCATATGAGCGAGTCATGGACCTCTTTCCAGTCCTGCGCGAACGCCGCAAGAGTCACGCGGGCTATCTTTCAGGCGGCGAGCAGCAGATGCTGGCCATTGGGCGCGCGCTGATGGCCAGCCCGAAATTACTCCTGCTGGACGAACCTTCGCTGGGGCTGGCTCCGTTTATGGTGCAGCAGATTCGTACCATTATTTCCGAAATCAATGCCGGGGGCACTGCTGTGCTCCTGGTGGAGCAGAACGCGCAGATGGCGCTATCCGTGGCTCACTATGGATATGTGCTGGAAACCGGCAGAGTGGTCCTGGCGCAGCCTGCCGCCGATCTCCTGCGAGATGAAAACGTGCGCAAGTTCTACTTAGGGTTACACGAGGGAGGAGAACGTGCCAGCATGAGCACGATTCGCCAGCGCCGGCCCGAAAGGAAGTGGACGCTATGAGCGATGAATCCACTAAGATGAACAAGGACGATCGATCCACGATAGCGCCAGCTTTGCTCACTGTTGAAGGAATCTCCGTGCGCTTTGAAGGGGTCCAAGCTCTCTCGGATGTTTCTTTTGCAGTACAGCCGGGAGAATTGTTCGCGGTTATCGGTCCCAATGGCGCGGGCAAAACGTCGTTATTCAACGTGTTGTCGCGTGTGTACCGGCCAGTGGCAGGCAGGGTAACGTTCGATGGGCATGACTTGCTGCGGCTCAAGACGTACCAGGTGGCGCGTATGGGCATTGCTCGTACTTTCCAGAATCTTGGGCAGTTCCCCACCATGACGGTGCTGGATTATCTCTTGCTGGGCCGGCATACGCGCATGCGCAGTGGCATCATCCTCGGCGGTATCTATCTTGGATTGACCTACAACGAGGAGAAAAGAAACCGGGCCTACTGCCTGCACCTGCTCGATCTGATGGGATTGCAGCACCTGCAAAACCGTCCCCTGGGAAGTCTTCCCTACGGCCTGCAAAAGCGAGCCGATATCGCCCGCGCGCTGGCTATGCAACCCAGACTGCTTCTCCTCGATGAGCCGGTTGCGGGTATGGGAAGCGAGGAAAGCGAAGACATTGCCGCTATTATCCTGGATATCAAAGAGCAACTAGGTGTCACCCAAATCCTGGTTGAGCATGACATGGCGCTGGTGATGGGCATTGCTGACCGGGTGCTGGTGCTTGATTTCGGGCGCGTGATCGCGCAAGGGACACCGGCTGAAGTGCAGGCCAACCCTGATGTGATTAAAGCGTACCTGGGCGAAGAGTTTGAGCGTAAAGTGGCAGATACTATGTCGATCCCGAGCGATAGCACCCCCTAAGCGTTATGAGTGAGAGGAGGGAACATGGCTTATTTCATACAACTGGTCTTTGCCGGAATTGCGCAGGGCTGCATCTATGCGTTGATAGGGCTTGGCTTTTCCATTATCTTCAAAGCCAGCGAAGTGATTAATTTCGCGCAGGGTGAGCTGCTGCTGGTGGGAACGTATATCGTTTCAGCCGGAGTATTCGAGTGGCACCTGCCATTCCTGGTGGCCCTGTTCCTGGGACTTGCGGGTACGATAATCATTGGCTTCCTGTTCGAGCGCCTCATTGTGAGCCACATGATTGGCCGCCCGGTGTTCTCCCTTCTCATGATTACCATTGGCCTGGATATTATCCTGCGCACCGCCGTGATTATGATATGGGGCTCAAGCACTATTCCTGCCGCTTCCCCTTTTAGCGCCGCAAGTGGCTTTAACGCCGGCGGCGTCCATTTTGGGGCCAATGAGCTGTGGACGATTGCCGTGACTGCTGCCCTGTGCATTGCGCTCTTCTATTTCTTCCGTTATACCAGATACGGGCTGGCCATGCGCGCTACCGCGCTCGACCAGGAGGCCGCCCTGGCTGTGGGCATCAATATCCGCACCGTCTATGCCCTGGCCTGGGTTATCTCGGCCGCCATCGCTACAATTGGTGGCGTTTTTCTCGCCATCGATTCTTTTGCCATTGACCCTACCTTTGGAAACGCGGCGCTTGTCGCATTCCCGGCCATCATCCTGGGCGGCATCGACTCGATCAGCGGAGCGGTGGTAGGTGGCATCGTGATCGGTATCATCCAGATAGTGACCGCAGGGTATGAAAGCAGGGTTGCCAATATCCTGGGCGCAGGCATCCACGAGATTACTCCTTACCTGATCATGATCCTGATCCTGCTCGTTCGACCCTACGGTCTTTTCGGCACACGAAAGGTGGAGCGAATATGAGCGCTACTGTGGCAGGCAAGAACGCCCGCACAACGACAAGTACCCAGCCTCCGCGCCTGCTCGGAAACCTCTCGCGCTGGCTCGCTTTCGGCATTGGCACCTGCGCGGTGCTCATCTTTCTCGCCTTTGCCAGCGAGGACTGGCTCACCATAGCGAACTATGTGATGATCGCCGCTATCGCCTCATTGTCGCTGAATGTGCTCTCCGGCTACACGGGCCAGATTTCACTCGGCATCTCATTTTTTATGGCCATCGGGGCATATACAGCAGCTTTGCTCGGTGGCCAGCCGCCAACAAGTCCTCTCGATCCGCTGGGGTTTGGCCTGTCATTCCTGATCTGGCTCCCGGCAGCCGGCATCGTGGCTGCGCTGGTTGGCGCGCTTATCGGCCCGACCGCTTTGCGGCTCCGCGGCTTCTACCTGGCTATTGTGACGCTGGCCCTGGTCTTCATCGGGCAATACCTGTTTATGAACGCACGTGGTATTTCGGGAGGGCCGCAAGGCCGTACTTTCCCCGTACCGGCGTTCGGCAATGCCGCGTTTAATCAACAAAATAACCTCTGTTGTGGAATAGCAATTACGCCGGGCCAGCAATATTTCATCTTGATCCTGATCGTTCTTGTCCTATCGGCGCTCTTTGTGACAAACGTGATGCGCTCACGGGCCGGGCGAGCTTTCCGCGCGGTACGCGATCACGAAGTGGGCGCGGCCATCATGGGGGTTAATCTCTTCGAGGTAAAAATGGGAGCGTTCATTTTCTCTTCGTTCCTGGCCGGAATTGCAGGTGCGCTCCTGGCCTCCTACACCAGCTATGTGACCCCCGATTACTGGAACCTGACGCTCGCCATCCAGTTTGTTGCTGCTATCCTTGTGGGTGGTGTCGCCAGCGTATGGGGATCAATCCTGGGGGCAGCTTTTGTCTTTGGGCTGCCGCAGATCATCGATTATTTCTCGTTGTTGCCAACAGGCACCACTTCTGGTGGCCTGACGAGCGGGAACGTGAATGCCCTCATTTACGGTTTGCTGATCATCCTCTTCCTGCTCTTCGAGCCAGGAGGCATTATCAATCTGGTACATCGAGGCCAGTTGCTGATTCGTTCATTCAATCATCATGAAAGAGAAGGAGGTGAACCCGCCGAAATAGTTGACCTGGCGCCCAATTCTCAATCAGTGGATCGAACCTGAGGACAGTGTATTTTTGCAACGTCGTAATTCTACGATGAAAGGGTAACTCCTATGGCAAACAGAAAGTTCTTGTATACTTCAATACTCACCCTTATCGCCATGCTGCTGGTCCTCGCCGGTTGCGCCAGCAGTAGCAACTCAAGCACCGGCGCGGGTGGGATAAAAGCCGGTCCCGGAGTCAATCTCTCCACCAAGACGATCACGCTTGGTATTCTCTCGCCGTACTCTGGTCCTGTGGCAGGCCCTATCGGCATTCCCCTGGCAAACGGGGTGAAAGCCTTCTTTTATCATGTGAACGATCATGGCGGTATTGACGGCTTCAAGGTCAAATTCCTTGAGGAGGATACACAGTACAATCCCCAGCTCGAAGTCCAGAAATACAACCAGATTCACAACCAGGTGCTGATGATCGCCGATAGCCTGGGAACGCCTACCACCTATGCCATCAAAGCTCAGGCCACTGCCGATCACATGCTGGTGTCGGCAGCGACGCTGGCCTCCTCGCTGGCGCGTGAAAAGTATCTTATCCTGGTAGGCACGCCCTATCGCCTGCAGGTCGAGAACGCCTTCGATTACGTCGTCAACAAGCTCGGCGTCAAGAATCCTGCCACCGGCATCATCTATCAAAACGATGAGTATGGCCAGGATGGTCTCACAGGCTACAAAGAAGCGGTCAATGTCTATCACCTGCACGATGTGGCTGAGGCCACCTATGCGGTGACGGATACCGACTTCACAGCGCAGGTTTCCCAGATGAAAGCTGCTGGCGCCAAATACGTCTTCTTGACTACCATTCCGAGCGCTACAGCGACCATCATCGGTACGGCGTATAAGCTGGGGTACAATCCCCAGTGGATCTTGCAAAGCCCGGCCTTCGCAGTGGAGCTGCTGGCTGTTCCGGCCTTGAAAGCTTTGTTGAGCCGGGCCTGGGTTGTGGGCCAGGGCGCGGCCTGGGGAGATACGAGCGTGCCTGGTATGGCGCAGATGCTCCAGGATGTCGCAAAATACTTCCCCAATCAGAAGCCGGATGGCTACTTCGAGTTCGGCTATGCCGAGTCGTATATCACCTACGCCATCTTGAAGAAGGCCCTGGACAACAAAGATATCACCCGCGATGGGCTTTTCACTGCCTTCCAGTCGCTCAAATCGGTTGATATGGGAGGGCTTTACCCGCCGGTGACCTATGGTTCTACGCCGAACCAGCGCGTCCCAACACGCGATTCGGTCATTTACCAGATCGATCCATCAGCGCCCGCGGGCGTTAAGCCGATCACGCCTGATTTCACAGGTACTGCCGCAATGCAATCGCAATTCTGATGGCGCGCGATCATGGGTTAACAAAATAATCCGCCCGTGACTGTAGGGGCCGATTTATCGCGCCCATCGCCGATTTATCGGCCCTCGTCCCGGTCATGCCATTGGTGGGTTATTTGGTTCATATGTGTAATCGGCCCATGCAAGCGGTGTGGAGTGGTTGGGGGTGATGGCCCCCAACCACTGTTTTTGCAAAGGAACAATGTATGGCTCGTGGATTTCTGGTACACAACAAAGAAGACGATGTCGGGGTGGCCGTGCGTGACCTGGAGGCAGGCGAAACGGTCGAAGGCGTATTCATGGATACAAATGATAGCGTGACCCTGACGACGCTAACAGCTATTCCCCTGGGACATAAGGTAGCCCTGCGCGATTTGCCGGAGGGCCACGAGTGCCGCGAATATAACGAAGTCATTGGCCGGATCACTGCGCCTGTACGCCAGGGTGAGCACGTACACGTACACAATATCAAATCGCTGAGGTGGGCATAATGGTAGGCACGACAACCTTTTTGGGCTATCGTCGCAAGAATGGGGCAGTCGCGACCCGTAACCATGTTGCCATCATTCCTGTCGATGATCTCTCCAATGCAGCGGTAGAGGGTGTAGCGCATCTTATTGCGGGGACGCTGCCGCTCCCACATCCCTATGGACGCCTACAGTTTGGCGAGGATCTCGAACTGACCTTCCGCACGCTCATTGGCACAGGGGCCAATCCGAACGTTGCTGCTGCTATCGTGATCGGCATCGAGCCAAACTGGACAAAGATCGTTGTTGATGGCATCGCGAAGACGGGCAAACCTGTTGCTGGCTTCTCAATCGAACGACATGGGGATATTGAGACCATTGCGCAGGCAGCGAAAGTTGCCCGCGAGTTCGTACAGGAGGCATCAGAAGCACAGCGTGAGGTTGTCCCGCTAAGGGATGCCGTGTTCAGCATCAAGTGCGGCGAATCGGACACAACCTCTGGGCTGGCCTCTAATCCAACCGTTGGCGTCGTGGTGGACTGGCTGATCGACGAGGGTGCAACAGTGATGTTTGGTGAAACATCCGAGATTACCGGGGCCGAGCATATCCTGGCGAACCGTATGGCCACGCCAGAGCTGCGCGAGAAGTATCTCCAGGCGCACGAATCGTACCAGAAGCTGATTCGCGAGTCTGGCGCCGATCTGCTGGGTTCGCAGCCGACGCAAGGCAATATTGCCGGCGGTTTGAGCACCATCGAGGAAAAAGCCCTGGGCAATCTCCAGAAAATTGGTACAAAGCCTGTGAACGGCGTGCTGGCTCCGGCAGAGGCGCCAGCAGGGAAAGGCCTCTACTTTATGGACACCTCCTCGGCTGCGGCTGAGGCGGTCACGCTGTGGGCTGCTGCTGGATCCGTCCTACACCTGTTCACGACCGGGCAGGGCAACATTGTCGGCAATCCCATCGTTCCAGTGCTGAAACTCTCGGCCAATCCTCGTACAGTCCATACAATGAGCGAGCATATCGACGTGGATGTGAGCGGGCTGCTCTCAGGTGAACTCACGCTGCAAGAAGCCGGAGAAAAGCTCAAGGCCATGATGCTGCGCATCGCAAGTGGTCGCCTGGCGGCAGCCGAGGTTCTGCGCCATCGCGAGTTTGTGCTGACGAAGCTGTACAGGAGCGCATAGTATTTGGATAGAGCTTGCCTGCTATATATGAATTTTAACAATCCAGATCGGCAAGATCGGTGTGGGACATGTCATGCTGAGCGTAGCGAAGCATCCGATGCCCGTCGAGAAAGATCCTTCCCCATTCACTGCGTTCAGGGCTGGGCTGCACTCGCGAAGGATGACATGGGTAGCAGAAACAGTCAGAGGGTGTAAACAATGCCCGTTAAAGTTCCTGTCATGCTTATTACCGGCCCGGTGGGCGTAGGAAAAACGGCAGTGGCTTCGGAAGTCTCTGAACTGCTAGATAAAGCGGGGGTAGCGCACGCATTCGTGGATATCGATGCGCTGCGCTGGTGCTACCCGCGCCCGCCGCAAGACCCGTTCCGCATCAAGCTGGCAATGAAGAACCTGGCAGCCATCTGGAAGAACTTCCAGGAATGTGGGGCAACTCACCTCATTCTCGCCGACATTGTGGAATCCCGCGACGAGCTTGAACGGTATCGAGAGGCCATTCCAGGCGCTGATATCCTTGTCATTCGTCTTCAGGCTTCGTTGAGTACGCTGGCTGAGCGAGTAAGGCTGCGAGAAGCAGGTGCTGGCCTCGACCGGCATCTGCGCCGGGCTGCAGAACTGGCGGCCATTATGGAGCAGAACAGGGTGCAAGATATACTCATCAACACCAATAATAAATCTGTATCACAAATCGCCCAGGAGATTCTGGTGCGCAGTAAGTGGGTTAACACTTGAATCCTTTGATAAGACGTGGACTCCTCGTATATTAATAATCCCGCAAATCGCTAGCCTGAAACTTATAAAGAGAGGACAGAGATGAATGAAGCCAGCCGGTGGCGGTTAGCATTGGCCCAAAAAGTTGCCCCCATTATCGCTGCCAACCCCAAGGTACAAGCGATCATGCTCGCTGGTTCGACCTCTCGTGGATGCGCAGATCGCTATTCGGATATTGAGCTTGGGGTATTCTGGTCTTCCCCTCCAACTGATGAAGAACGCCTTGCTCCTGTTGGACCTGCAGGCGGCATCTTCTGGGAATTGGACCCGTATGATACTGAAAACAAGATATGGATGGAGGAGTGGGGATTGGGCGGAGTGAAGATGGACGTAAGAAACCTGACAGTTGAAGAGATGGAGCACATCTTGAGCAGCGTGCTTGAGCATTACGATACCTCTCTTTTCAAGCAGGCAACAATTTCAGCTTTGCAGTATGCCATTCCGCTCTATGCTCCTTCTATACTTGAACGGTGGAAGGCCAGGCTAGCCCATTATCCCCCTGAATTGAGGCAAGCAATGGTGCGGGAAAACCTGGTACTGTACGAGTGGTGTTGGTGGGTAGACATGCTCATGTTTCGTGGAGACTGGCCGCTGGTCTATAACTCCTTGAGTGAGGCAACGTTCCAGATACTAGGAGTATTAATTGGTCTCAATTCCATCTACCATCCCGGCTTCAAATGGATGAATCGGCTCATTAGCGAGATGCGCATTGTTCCAGAAAATCTTGCTGCCCGTATTAATGCAGTCTTTCATATGGAGCCGCATGTTGCTGCCCAGGAAATGAAGCGGCTGGTTCTTGAGGTATATGATCTTGTCGATAGATATATGTCTGAGGTGAGTACTGCTGAGGCGAGATGTTTGTTCTTGCGCCAGCGCGAACAAATTGAGCGACCACCAGAGAATATAAACCTTATCATAGAGCTGAAGAAATCTGATCCATAAGTGCTCAGATAATCAATGCAGAACAAGAGCATAGTGGATGTTTGTGTGGCATGGATTCCTACTCCAACAGTCGATTTGCCCACTCCGGTGATGGGAGTGACCATTGACGGGCGGCCCAGAAAAGCAGGGTAGCCAGTTGCTGGGCCTGAAAGCGGCGGAGACGAGGCAATCCGGGAATGGCAGGCCGCCACGCGCGGTCTGCAAAATAGGTGAGCCACCAGGCAAGGGCAGACTCAACGGCGCCAGGATTCACCGCGAATTGCTCTCCATACCATGCCATGACCTGCTCGGGCAATGGCCCTCCCTCTATCGTGACACTCTGGGCAAAGGCGACCATGTCCAGCTCCGGTCGTCCTATGCTGATCGATGGCCAGTCGAAGAGATATAATCGTCCCCCCACAAAGCGGAGATTATCTGAGCGGATATCGCCGTGCAGAATAGCGTATGGCCCTTCGCTCAGCGCTGGCTGCTTCATCATATGTTCGATAGTCGGTGACATCCGCTGCAACCACGCCAATGCCTGGGGAGCTTCTTCACCTGCCAGCGCCGCGATATATTGCAGCTCCCCGGATTCCTGGATGGTCTGCGGCCAATTTAAACGTGAGAGTTCCTCATCGGGCTGGGGAAGCCATGCTGGGGGCTGGGAGCCGAGCGATGAGCGATGAAAGGCGGCAAGGGCGTGAGTAATGGCCCTGGTTTTTGCAGGTGGCCAGGGAGGAACACTTCTGGGGCCAAGGTCTTCAAGGATCAAGACGTGCCAGTCCTCATAATGGAAGGCGGCGTGCAACTCTGGCATCCATGCTTTGATCTGCGGGCCAATCTCACGATAGACCCGTTCCTCAACATGAAGTGCGTGTTTCGCAAAGTCATTGGAGTCTTGATACGTCCCCTTAAAAAAGGCGCGGTGACCATCTGCCAGCACGAGACGGTAGGTTGGAGTTGGTCCATAACCTCCCCAAATACGTGTGGCTCGCACTACCGGAGCGCCCAGTGCAGCATCAACCTGCTGGCGAACCGCTTGCGGGACATGTTTCCAGGCCAGCTTGGCTTCTATACCCGTTCGTGACATTGCTTATCTCAACCTTGCCTTTGCTTCGTTCTCGCGTTATTCTTGAAAGAAGGTTATGAAATTTTTAGGAGGATATATATGATCAAAGCCATTATATTTGATTGGGGAAGAACGCTTTATGATAGCGATAGGCACTCACTCTATCCTCATACTGAAGAAGTTTTGGCTTATTTTTCAAGCAAATATACGCTTATTATTGTTTCCTTGGCCTCAGATGGGAATATTTCTAAGAGGTATAGTCTGCTGCAAGATAGCGGTATTGCAAAATACTTTACGACTGTTTATTTTGCTGAAAGAGATAAGGACTACTTGTACACAATCGCCTTAGAGGCTTTGAATCTTAAACCACAAGAAGTGGCTATTGTTGATGATAGAGTTGTTCGTGGAATACGCTGGGGAAATCAGCACGGGGCAACCACTATCTGGCTGAGGCAAGAGAAATTTAGGCACGAGGAGCCTGATGAAGAGACAGGTGTACCAACACATTGCATAAGCAAAATAGAAGACATGTATACACTTGAGTCCTTAGAAGAGAGGAGATCTTTGCATAATGGATCAATTCTCTTCGCTCGGTAGCAGCGATACGTCCTCTCATGTGTATGATGAGTATCTCTTCGGCTGGGATGCGACGCCCGGTATTGTCTCTGTCTGGGCCAATGGCGAAGGTAAGGCTGTGATCTGGCGGCGCGAAGGCGAGCGCGTTACGCACGCGGTAGAGCAATTTCGCCCCTGGCTATTTGCTACGACACTGGTTGATCTTGCTCACCTGGGAGCTGCCCTGGTTTCTTCTGCTGCTCCTGGTGCGGGTACAGCCCCGGTCACCTATCGCGAGCTGGATGGCCCCGCCGGCTCCTATCGCTACTTGCTCTCGGCCCGCAGTGGGCGTTTTCTTGAACGCGCGCTGCTCAAAGGAGCTTCCCAACGGCTGGATCGCCAGGTCATAGGTATAGGTGAACTCCCGGACGAGTATTATCGCGTTGGCCCCGTCGAGCAACATCTGATGGCTACAGGCCGCGTCTATTTCCGTGACATGGTCTACGATGATCTACACCGCCTCCAATTTGACCTTGAAACAACTGCCCTCGACCCCCGACGCGGGCGCATCTTCATGGTCGCTATCCGTGATAATCGCGGGCTTGCTACTGTCCTTGAAGCGCCTGCTCCAGAAGACGAGGCTGGGCTGATCGCTGATCTCTGCGCCCTGATCCGCGAGCGCGACCCGGATGTGCTCGAAAACCACAATCTCTTCGGCTTTGATCTGCCTTTCCTGGAACAGCGCGCCGCCTTATTGAAAGTTCCGCTGGCGCTCGGTAGGAGAGGCGGGCCGGCGCTCCTGGAGCGGCGCGAGGAGACGCTGGCAATTGGCCCCGAAGCTCGTCGCCGCACGCGCTATACCATTGCAGGCCGCGAGCTGATCGACACGCTGGATGCTGTGCGCCGCTATGATTTTGTGGTACGCGATATGCCGAGTTACCGCCTCAAAGATGTTGCCAGGTATTTTGGCATGGCTACGCCTGATCGCGTCTACATTGAAGGGGAAGCTATTTTCGAGACCTACCGGCGCGATCCTGACCTTGTGCGCCGCTATGCGCTGGATGACGTTTCCGAAGTGGATGGCCTCTCGCGCCGCTTGCTGGGAGCGCCTTTTGCGCTGGCCAGCATGGCTCCTCGCCGCTACGAGCGCCTGGCATCCGCAGGCCCGGCCATGGGCATCCTGGAGCCGATCCTTGTGCGCGCCTATTTGCGCGCGGGCGCTGCCCTCCCTAACCAGTCACATGACCAGGCAGGCGGATCAGAACTCCACGAAGGCGGCGCCGTTCACCTCTTTGCTGAAGGCGTTGCCGAACAGGTAGTCAAGGCTGATGTTGCTTCGCTGTATCCCTCGCTCATGCGTGTTTATCAAATAGGCCCTGCCTGCGATCGTCTCGGCGTCTTATTAAGCGTCTTAGGCCGTCTGACCGACCTGCGCCTCCAGCACAAGGCGGCAGCGCGCGCCGCGCCGCCTGGCTCGGTGGAAGTCAATGCCCATGAAGCCACCCAGGTCGCTATGAAAATCCTTATCAACGCCGCTTATGGCTACATGGGCGCCAGCTCCATGGCGCTCTTTGCCGATAGCCGTGCTGCCGCAGAAGTGACCAGGCGAGGACGCGAACTGCTCTCCCAGGTGCTCGATGCCCTGCGCCAGCGCGGCATGGCGCTCATAGAGGCCGATACCGATGGCGTCTATTTCGCGGTGCCCGTTGGCTGGAGCGAAGAACAGGAGCGCAAACTGGTTGCTGAGATTGGCGCGCTGCTGCCGGAAGGCATCCGTCTCGAATACGAAGGCCGCTATCGCGCCATGTTCAGCCACGAGGTCAAGAACTATGCCTTACTGACATATGATGGGCGGTTGATTGTGCGGGGCGTGGCTTTGCGCTCCAGCCGGGCAGAGCCTTTCGGCGAGCGCTTTCTGCGCAAGGCGCTCTTCTGCACGATGACCAACGATATACCCGGCTTGCAAGCTGCCTATCTCGAAACGGTAGAAGCCATTCGCAGCCGTAGACTGCCGGCAAGCGATATGGGGACGCGCGTGCGCCTGTCTAAAACGCCGGAAGCCTATCTGGCTTCTCGCGCAGGACATGCTGAGCCGCAATATGAGGCGTTGCTGGCAGCCGGGCGCACACGCTGGTATCCAGGCGAGCGCGTGCGCTTCTATCGAACCAGTAGCGGCAATTTTGCCTGGTTACCGGATGAAGCAGAAGAAGCCCCTGTGGATACCGGTTGGGAAGAAGAAGAGGAAGGTGCCCCTGGCAGCGTCCAGGATAGCGGCGCAATCGCCAGCGTGCCTGTCGCGAAATCCCCAGCCAGCGAGTCGATAGCGGATCGGCGGGATTATGATGTCGAGCACTATCTCCGTGTGCTCGTCACATCCTATGCGGCGCGATTGCGCAAAGCCTTCTCACCCGCCGATTTCGCGCAGATCTTCCGCCAGGATGGTCAGGCCGGCCTCTTTGATCTTGCTATTGAAGAGATACAGCCCCGCTGGATTCGCTGCCAGCAAGATGCAAAAAAATAATATCCTCAACAGTTGTAGAGGCGTTATTTAGTGTGATTACGCGGACTGGCTATGCAATAGCTGCTCGATTCGCGCACGATCAGTTCGGGCTGGTACATTACCTGCTTGTGTTGATGTGTTTCAGGGTGCATTGCCTCATCAAGAAGCAGTTCGGCGGCGGCTCGACCAAGCTGGTACTTGGGCTGGCGCACGGAGGTGAGCGGGGTCGAAAGGATGCTGGCAAACTCAATGTCGTCGTACCCGACAAGGGCAAAATCCCCAGGAATGGAGAATCCCCGCTTCGCCAGGCCGCGCATCACTCCCAAAGCAAGCAGATCATTGGCGCAAAACACTGCTGTGGGCTTAACCGGTGAGGCAAGCAATTTCTCCACACTTGCCTCGCCCTCTTTGGTATTAAGCATAGGAGTGGCGATCTCAACGACCGCCTGCTCGGGATCAAGACCGGCGGCTTTGACAGCGCGCCTCACGCCACGCCGCCGGTCTGCGCACTGGCGGATGCTGAGCGGGCCATTGACGAAAGCGAGTCGTTCGTGCCCTTGTTCCAAAAGATGGGCCGCTGCCAACTCCCCGCCGCGCACATCATCAACTGCCACTGAGCAAAGATCTCTGATGCGGCTGGGGCGGTCTAGCAAAACCACAGAGATACCGCGCTGGCGAACGCGTTGCAGGTAGCTAGCATCACTGAGAACAGGAGTAATGAGCAAGCCGCGCGCCCTGTGCTCCTCGAGCACGTGCAGGTAGTGGCCTTCTTTCTCAAGCGAATCATCGGAGTTGCAGAGAATGACAATGAAGCCGGCTTCGTTCGCGGCATCTTCAACACCGCGCGCCACCTCTGTAAAAAAGGGGTTGGTGACGTCAAGCACAATCAGGCCGATATACTGGCTATACCCCGCACGCAACTGCCGGGCCGAGCCATTGCGCACAAAGCCAATCTCTTCGATCGCTTGTTGTACTCGCTTGCGCGTCTCCTCGGCAACTATTTCGGGATGATTCAATACGTTTGATACAGTTCCGAGCGAGACCCGAGCTCGCTCGGCCACCTCACGAATACTGGACATTGCTCTCACTCTCGTATGGCCTGGTTTGCCTGTTATGATGAATCTACAAAAGGAGGCAAAACCAGGTAAAAACTCTGTAATAGTATCTCACAAATGGCAAGTTCTTTCCTTCTTCCTTCTTGAACCCTTGACAACCTGCCTGCCAAAAATTATACTTTTCCTAGTTGAAACGTTTCAATTTTTAAGAGCTTTTCTCACCGAAAAGCGTTTTGTCTTCGGACTAATTGAAACGTTTCAAGCATGACTGTACTTGGAAACTCGTTGGTCAAGTTATCATGACGGGAAAGGAGGATTGCTCAAGCTCTCACTTACATCGTTAACGCGGACAGACAGATAAGCACAACTCCTACAAGGTAAGATTACTCCAATAGTAAATGATCTTCTTCGCTGAACAGCCGCGGAATGGACCACGGCGTGTACACCTACTAAGGGAGGTAATTGAATCATGCAGCAACCACAAACGGTATTCGAGCAACTCGACGATGCTCCCTTGAAGCGAGTTCACTGGGAATGGACGCTTATCGCAGCTTTAGGTGATTATTTGGATGCCGGTTCAATTGTAGCGGGCGCATCCTCGCTTCTTGCCTGGGTTACATACTTCCACTTAAATCCCGGCATCATCGGGCTTATTGCGGCATTCAGTTCTAATGGCATATCCACAGCCATAGGCGCCTTAGTGGGAGGTCGGCTGGGTGATCTCTTCGGGCGGAAATTCATTTACAGTGTTGACCTGCTGATTTACGCAATAGGAACGCTTCCCATCATCTTTGCAGTTAACGCCCCGATGGTCATCATTGGCTATATGCTTATGGGGTTTGCTGTAGGGGCAGATGTTCCCACCTCCTGGTCGCTGATAGCTGAATTTGCCCCTCGTAGGAGTCGCGGGCGACTGATGGGCCTGACCAACATCTTCTGGTATATCGGCCCTATCGTTGTTCTGCTGCTTTCGCTAGCATTTGTCCCACTGGGCATACTTGGCGCGAGGCTTGTTTTCGCCAGCCTGTTAATTGTTGCAGTAGTTACCTACATCCTGCGGCGCAGGTTGGTTGAGTCTCCACGCTGGTCTTATCTGACTGGCAAAGTAGCGAATGTTACAGAAGCTATACAGTCCGTCGGTGAAAATGCGCCTGTGACAGTAGCGCAACCAGAAAGGAGCCATTTCCGGGAACTCTTCTCGAAAGCTAATCTCAAGGCCTTCCTGTTTGTCGTCCCGATCTATGTTTTCTGGGGCATACCGGCAGGAACATATGGTTTCTTCCTCCCCTACATTTTCAAGACCTTAGGGGCGCAGAGTGCCCCTGCGGGTGACGGCTTGCAGATTCTCTGGTTTGTTTCAGCCATTGTGACAGTTCTCTTCGTGTTTATGCCTCTCAATGATCGCATTGACAGGAGGATTCTCTATGCGATCAGTGCGGCATTTTGCGCAATTGGCTTCTACATCCTGGTGGTGTTCCCCATCTCAAACCCCGTTGTAGCCATAGTGAACGTGCTCTTGTTCGGTTTAGGCCAGGGCATTGGTCTATGGCCATTGCAGCGTGTCTGGTCGGTAGAACTCTTCCCTACCATGATCCGCAACACGGCGCAAGGAGTATTATGGAGCTTCATGAGGTTAATTCTGGGCCTATGGAGCCTGTTCCTGCCGACTTTCACTGCTGCCACCGGGTTTGGTATAGTAGCGCTCATCATGGGTCTCTTGTTCACCTACAATTTTGTGGTAGGAGGTTTGTTTGGCCCACGCACCCAGGGCAAGTCGCTTGAGCAAATTCAGGCGCCGCAGGTTCCTCAAGCAGCCAGGGCGGGGGCAAACCCCACTTCACAAGGGTAGGCGTTTGCGTGAATCTGCCTGGGAACAGGTGCCGGTTCGTCGTAGGGGCGGGAGCAGCGGTGGAGGGCGGTGAGGGCGCTTGCGCCGCCCACGTTCCTCAACCTCGCACGTAATGGCAGAGGCGAAGCCCTGCCACTACCATATACGTCTCGAGCCGCGCAACCTGTATGGTAGTGGCGCCCCTTGCGGGTGCCATGGCAGGCCCCCACCCTCGCAAGGATTCTCGCGGTCGCCCTTGTCTCTTGCCCCTACTTTACCTGCCTTTTAAAATAGAAAGGACAATACCATGAAGCGCATTGCCTTTACGATGAAGATCAAGCCGGGATATGAAGAAGAGTATCGCGTGCGCCACCAGCATGTCTGGCCGGAATTGCTGGACGATTTGAAGAAAGCAGGTTGTCACAACTACTCTATCTATGCCAAAGGGCTTGATCTCTTTGCCTATATGGAAGTAGACGACTTCCGGCGTTTTCTTGATACAATGAGTAAGAGCGAGGCCAACGAGCGCTGGCAGCAATACATGAGTGAGATCATGACGATGGAACTCGATCCGGCGACCGGCTTCCCGTATGTATTGCCGGAAGTGTTTCACCTGGATTAGAGGAGAGCGCACCATGTTCGAGTCCAGGCGGGCTATTCAGCCCAGAATTGGCATCTTTGCGATTGGCCTGGCGGCCTACTGGCCGCAGTTCGAGGGCTTGCACGATCGTTTGCAGAACTACGGCTCATATGTCGAACAGCAGATGGCGCAGTGGGGCGATGTAGTTTCAGGAGGCATGGTCGATTCAGTGGAGAAGGCGCGGGAAACGGGCGCATTATTCGCCCGCGAGCAGGTAGATATCGTCTTCGTCTATACTGCCACCTATGCCACCTCATCTCAGGTTTTGCCTGTCATCCAGCAGGCTAAAGCGCCAACTATTGTGTTAAATTTGCAGCCATCTCCTGCCCTGGATTACGAAACGGTGACGACAGGCGAATGGCTTGCCAACTGCTCTGCCTGTTGTGTGCCAGAAATTTGCTCTGCCCTCACTCGCGCACGGCTGCCCTTCAAAGTTGTCTCTGGCGTGTTATTCGACGATGCTGCTGCCTGGCATGAAATTCGCGAGTGGTGCCAGGCAGCTAAAGCTTCCCGGCATGTCAAGCATGCGCGGTTTGGTTTTCTGGGTCATACCTATCCGGGGATGCTCGATATGTATTCGGACTTCACGGCTGTCCAGGGCCAGCTTGGCTGTCATATTGAGGTGCTTGAGATCGACGACCTGGTAGTGCGCGTCAGGGATGCCTCCGATGCCGAAGTCCGTGACAAGATCCATGAGATCGAGTCCAGCTTTGATCTGGCCGAGCCTTCCACCGATCCCATTGCGGCGCCAATTGAGCCGGAAGACATGGAATGGAGCGCCCGCGTAGCTGTAGGCCTGGACAAGCTGGTAGACGACTTCAACCTGGATGCGCTGGCCTATTACTATCGCGGTCTTGAGGGCAATCAGAACGAGCAGGTATCGGCCGGTATGATCGTTGGCAATACCCTGCTTACTGCCAGGGGGATTCCGTGCAGCGGCGAGGGCGACCTGAAGAATGCCATTGCCATGCTGGTGATGGATCAGCTTGGAGCGGGCGGTAGCTATACCGAGTTTTATGCAATGGACTTTGTAGAGCAGTTTGTCTTGATGGGGCATGATGGCCCTGGCCATATTGCCATTTCCAACCAGCGTCCTATCCTGCGCAAGCTGAAGCTCTATCATGGGAAACGAGGATTCGGCATTTCGGTGGAATTCAAGGTCAAGTATGGCCCGGTGACGATTCTCGGCGCAACGCAACAGGCGGACAGCAGGCTGAAGTTTCTGGTGGCCGAAGGCGAAAGCATTGAAGGGCCAACGTTCCGCATTGGCAACACGAACAGCCGGATTCGCTTCTCTTTAGACCCGGCAACCTTTGTCACCCGCTGGAGCGAGGAAGGCCCGACGCATCATGTCGCGCTGGGTGTAGGAAATGTCGGGAAATTGATTGACAAGGTTGGCTACCTGCTGGGTGTACAAACGGTACAATTTAGATAGTGTATGGGCGGCTCAATGTATGAGAGGCAGGTACGAAATGAGAAACGCTTCGTTCGACATACTAAGGGATGATTTGGAGAAACGCGGTATCGAGGTTGACACTCTCTTACAGGATATTCAACACTTCAGAGTCGAGACTCCTTCGTGGGGCTATGGTGACTCTGGAACGCGCTTCAAGGTCTTTCACTGGCCGGGAGCGGCGCGAAATTTGCGTGAGAAGCTGGCAGATGCCGCGATGGTGCAAAAGGTCACTGGCATCTGCCCCAGCGTTGCCATTCATATCCCCTGGGATAAAGAGGATGACTGGCAGGCTGTCAAAGCGTATACCGCTGAGCTTGGCCTGCGCATCGGTGCGGTCAATCCCAACCTCTTCCAGGAAGACGACTATCGCCTCGGCAGTCTCTGCCACTTCGACGAAAGAGTTCGTGGTAAAGCTCTCGATCACGTGATCGAATGCATTCACATTGCTGAAGAAGTTGGTTCCGATGTAATCAGCCTCTGGCTGGCGGATGGCACAAATTATCCGGGGCAGGATGATCTACGCGAGCGCAAGCATCGCCTGCAGGATTCGCTGGCGCAAATCTATGCGGCCATGCCACCCAACCAGCGCCTGCTGATAGAATACAAGTTTTTTGAGCCAGCTTTCTACCATACTGATCTTGCCGATTGGGGTACTGCCTACACAATGGCGACGAAACTTGGTGCGCGGGCTAAAGTGCTGGTCGATACCGGGCACCACGCCCATGGTACCAACCTGGCGCACATCGTCGCCTTCCTGCTCGATGAAGGCAAGCTGGGCGGCTTCCACTTTAACGACCGCAGGTATGCTGACGATGATCTCATCGTTGGCTCGCAGCATCCCTTCGATCTCTTCCTTGTCTTCAATGAGCTTGTCGCCGAGGCAAAGAGCCCCTCTGGTGAAGAGTCCCTGCGTATCGATTATATGATCGATCAGTCCCACAACATTGAGCCCAAAATAGAAGCCATGATCCAGTCGGTCATCCACATTCAGATGGCTCACGCAAAGGCTTTGCTGGTGGATCGCTCGCGTCTTGCCGAAGCGCAGGCCAATGGGGATGTATTGGGAGCGTACCGCGTGCTACGCGACGCCTTCGAGACCGATGTGCGCCCGTTGCTTGCTGAAGCGCGCACTCGGATGGGACTTAATCCCGATCCTATCGTTGCCTTCCGGCAAAGCGGTTATAGCGAAAAAGTCGCCCGCGAACGACAACAGGTGGGTGTGACGGCAAGTGGCTATCCGGGAGCATAATGTTATGGTAGGTGCGACCCTCGCGGTCGCCCTGGCGCATCTCTTAAGCCAGGAGGAAAAAGATATGCCTCGCAATCTTTGGCGTGATGAAGATATCCAGGGACACAGCGAACTCGATTTGCTGGTCTACCGCTCGCACCTGTTGGGAGCAGATCGCAGCCTGGCAAACTGGGGCGGCGGCAATACCTCAGCGAAGGTTATGCAAACAGATTTCCGGGGAAGGCAGGTCTATACTCTATGGGTGAAGGGAAGTGGCTCGGACCTTGCCACAATGAGCGCAAAGGACTTCGTCCCACTGCGCATGGATGATGTGTTGCCATCCGAATCCTACGAAGCATTGAGCGACGAGGCGATGGTCAACTATCTCCTGCACTGCATCGAAGAGCCAGGGAGCCCGCGCCCCTCCATCGAGACGCTCTTGCATGCTTTCCTGCCCTTTCGCCACATCGATCATACCCATGCCGATGCTATTCTTGCTTTTGCCAACGCTAGCGACGGCTATCACCTGGCAAAGCAAGTCTATGGAGAGCGTATGGTCTGGGTCCCCTATATACGGCCGGGATTTACACTTGCCAAGTTAGTTGCTCAGGCAGTACGTGATAATCCCAAAACCGAGGCCGTTATCCTTGAGAAGCACGGGCTGGTTACCTGGGGCGAAACGGCTCAAGAGAGCTATGCCAACACCCTGCGTATTGTGCAGGAGGCGGAGGATTACCTGGATCAGCATGGGCAAGGGCGCAAGTTCGTGGTCGCTCCAGCCGCGAGCAAACAAGAACAGGACAAGACTCTAGCGGAAGTGCTGCCGGTGGCACGCGGGCAGATTAGCTCTCCCCGGCACATGGTGCTCACCGTTGATAGAAGTGAGCCAACCCTCACGTTTGCCAGTTCACCAGAAGCGCGTGAAGTAGCGTTGCGTGGCTCGGCCTGCCCCGATCACCTGGTGCATACGCGGCACTGGCCGGTATGGGTTACCTGGGAGCCATCTGAGGGGATGGCAACACTGAAAGCGCGTCTCACACAGGAAATCGCAGCGTTCAGAGAGAAGTACCGGCGCTACTTCGAGGCCAATCATCATCCTGGCGATGTGCTTGTCCACGCAAATCCACGCATCATTATTGTCCCGCATGTTGGTGTGATTGCCAGCGGCCCAAATAGCCAGATGGCGGCTGTCTCTCGCGATCTGTACCAGCGAGCTATTGCCGTGATGCGGGGCAGTGAGAGTATTGGCCGCTTCACACCGCTTTCAGACCGCGAAGCCTATGATATCGAATACTGGCCGCTTGAGTTGTATAAACTCACACTGCGCCCTCCTGAGAAAGAACTTGCTGGTCGTGTAGCAGTCATTACCGGTGGTGGCAGTGGTATCGGGCGAGCAACCGCTCTGCGGCTCGCTCAAGAGGGAGCGCATGTCGCCATCCTGGATTTGAATGCCCAGAGCACCCAGCAGGTAGCAGACGAGATTATCCAGGCGCAAGGAGAAGGGAGAGCTATAGCGTGCGCCTGCGATGTGAGCAGCGAGGAGCAGGTAGCGCAGGCATTTGCCTCGACCATCCTTGCCTATGGAGGCGTGGATATCGTCGTGAACAATGCAGGACTTGCTGCCTCTGCGCCCATTGTGGAAACCGATCTGCGAACATGGCAAAAAATCTTCGCTGTGCTGGCCCAGGGCTATTTTCTTGTAGCCCGTGAGGCCTTCAAAGTATGGCAGGCGCAGAAACGGGGTGGCAGCCTCATCTTTGTCACCTCAAAGAATGCAGTGGTCGCTGGCAAGGACAACAGCGCGTACAGTGCTGCCAAAGCGGCAGAACTGCATCTCGCACGCTGTCTTGCAGAAGAGGGAGGGCCGATCGGTGTGCGCGTCAATTCCGTGCTGCCTGACGCAGTGCTGCGTGGTTCCGGCATCTGGGGTACAGCCTGGCGAGAGGAGCGAGCGCGAGCCTATGGCATTGCGCCAGAGCAACTGGAAGAGTTCTATCGCCAGCGCACCACGCTCAAAGTCAACGTCTTTCCAGAGGACATCGCCGAGGCCATCCTCTTCTATGCTTCGGATCGCTCGGCCAAGACAACCGGTAGCGCGCTCACCGTCGATGGCGGCGTTCCTGCAGCTTATGCCCGCTAAAGAGGTGAATAATGGCAGCATTGCACCTGGGCGTTGTTGATCTCGGCGCTGAAAGCGGGCGTGTCTTGCTTGCTCGCTACGATGGAACGGGTGTTGTTCTCGAAGAAGTACATCGCTTCCCCAATCGCCCGGTGCAGGTGCAAGGCCACCTGTACTGGGACGTGCTTGATTTGTGGCGAGAAATGCAGGATGGGTTGCGCAAGGCCCGCTCGGCAGCAGGTAGCTTGAACAGCGTAGGCGTCGATACGTGGGGTGTAGACTACGGACTGTTCGATACAGAAGGATTCCTGCTCGGTCAACCATTCCATTACCGGGACCGGCGTACTGAGGGGATCATGGAGCGAGTTTTTGCCAGGATACCACGCGAGGAGATTTACGCTCAGACCGGCATTCAATTCATGCCCATCAACACACTCTACCAACTGGCAGCGCATATACAGCTACAACCTCGCCTGTTCAATTACGTTGATCGTTTTTTGATGATGCCAGATATCTTTCACTCATGGCTAAGTGGTGAACGCGTGGGAGAGTACACCAATGCCACGACGACGCAGCTCTGGTCGGCGCGAGAACATCGCTGGGCCGGCGAGATCTTTGAAGCGCTCAATATACCTCTCAGGATTGCCCCTCCCATCGTTCAACCCGGCACATTGCTGGGGCCTCTCTTGCCAGAACTAGCGAGCGAGCTGGGCGCGAGTGTACGAGTTGCTGTGCCTGCAACGCATGATACAGCTTCCGCAGTGGCTGCCATCCCTGCTTCTCCTCATGAAGGATGGGCCTATATCAGTTCCGGCACATGGTCGCTGGTGGGCCTGGAGTTGCCTCAACCCCTGATGCGGGAAGATTCCACCGTCACCTTTACGAATGAGGGCGGCGTTTTTGGGACGATCCGCTTTTTGAAAAATGTCATGGGTCTATGGATCGTGCAAGAATGCCGTCGCGCCTGGGAAAGAGAGGAACAAAGCTACAGCTACCGGGAGCTTTATGCGCTTGCAGAATCCGCTCCGCCTCTCACAATCTTGATCGATCCCGATGAGCCTCGCTTTCTTGCCCCTGGCAATATGCCTGGCAAGATACAGGCATACCTGGCAGAACAGCAACAGCCCCCGCCAGAAACTGTGGGAGCAATGGTGCGCTGCATTTTAGAGAGCCTCGTCCTGCGTTATCGAGAAGTTTTAACATCAACTGAGCAGCTTGCCGGAATACCATTGCAAAGGATTCACGTGGTTGGGGGCGGCTCTCAAAATACTATGCTCAACCAGTGGCTGGCCGATGCGACAGGATTAGTGGTTATCGCCGGCCCGGTAGAAGCGACAGCGCTTGGGAATGCTCTCATGCAGCTTGTCGCGCTCGGCGAACTCCATTCGCTGGCAGAAGTGCGCGCGCTTGCAGCAAAAACAGCCCAAACGGTTGTTTTTGAACCCGATCCCAGCCATCGCTCTTTGTGGGATGAGGCCTACCACCGATTCCAGGAACTATTTACCCAGCGGTGAACTCTCATAATGAGCCAGCAGATCCGCCGGGCCATCATAAATGGCGATAGCCCCGGCGAGGTCTTGATCGCTCCAGCCGCCACAGCGAAATGCGATGGTGCCAACGCCAACTTTCCTGGCAGCCTCGATATCGTAGGCAGTGTCGCCGATCATTACCACTTCGTCAGCAGGAAGATCGATGCGCTTGAGCGTCACCTCCATCACGTCGGGATTGGGTTTCGATTGGCTCACATCCTTTGATGAGGTCTCTTCTTCTACGAGATCGGCGGCCCCAACGAGTTGTAATAGCGCTTTCAGCTCATCTTTCTCTGCCGAAGTAGCGATGGCCACCTTCATTCCTTGCTCCCGCACCTTCTGTATCAGTTCGCTGGCTCCCGGAAAAGCGCGCAGGTGGGGCAGAAAGCGCTGCAGGAAAATTTCTTTGCGCTTTTTGCTGATTTTTTGTCCTATGTCGCTATTCTTGTCTACACCGATAGTTTCTGGCAGCACTTTGTCACCGCCCATGCCGATTAGAGGGCGCACTTTGTCAAAGGGAACGTGGTAACCATAATCGGCCATTGCTTCAACCCAGGATTTGGCCTGCGCGTCATTGCTATCTACCAGCGTTCCATCTACATCCAGGATCACGCCATGTATATTTGGCATTGTTTGCTCCTTTCATGGGCATAACACGTGCGCTCTTCGGTCTCTGATTACTATAGGCTGCTAAACCTTTTGAGCAGCAGATGCGTGCTATACAACGATACTGTTTCTAACATCGGAAAGGCATAGGAACCATTGAGTACACTTCATCGAGAGAGGCGGGATGAGAATGCTTGATGTCGTGATTGTGGGAGCAGGGCCTGCCGGCCTGAGCGCTGCTCTTATCCTCGGGCGCTGTCGCCGCCATGTCCTGCTCTGCGACAGTGGCGAGTATCGCAATGCTCATTCGCACGCGCTGCATGGGTTTTTGACCCGCGATGGCACAGACCCGGCCGAGCATCAACGCTCTGACCTTGCCGCAAAGCTTGGCTGCGACTTCACCCAAAGGGGCGTTGTCCGTACCGGTGAATACGAAGAAACTACCGTGCCAGGCCTCTTCGTGGCGGGCGATGCTTCTCGCAGAGTGCAACTTGCCATCGTGGCTGCTGCTGAGGGCGCAGAAGCAGCCTTTGCTATCAATAGCGCTCTGCTGAAAGAAGATCTACGCAAGAGCCCGTAGTAATTCCGGCAATAGTATGACCAGGGCGGGGCCAATCAATCGGCGGTGGAGCCCGATAATGAATTTTTCCAAACAAGATCGACAGTGGCAGCCGCGGGGGGCAAGCACAAGGCCCCCTCCCAGCCTCTCAGCCGCCCCTTGTCCCTACAGCATCCCCTTCCCGATCTTGTTCGTGAAATTTCATCATCGGGAACCTACGATTCGCCCGTAAGGAGAGAGAGCCGATTACTGCCTCAGCAGGGGAAGGCCATTGGCATCCGTGAAACTGCCCGTAATGATCATGATCAGATCAATGAGCGCCCAAATACCGCAGCCACCAAGTGTCAGGAGTTGAATGATCCCGATTGTTGTGTACCCGGTATAGAAGCGATGGATTCCAAAGGCTCCCAGGAAGAGGCATAAAAGCAGCGTCGTCAGCCAATCCTTCTGTTGCGCCTGCGCAAAGCCCGCCGCGGGAGGAGCCCCATACTGCTGTTGCCCAAATTGTGGTTGGGGCTGGCCGTATTGTGGCTGCTGGGATTGTGGTTGTCCATACTGCCCGTATTGTGGTTGCCCGAATGGCTGCTGCGGTTGCCCGTACTGCGGCTGTCCCTGCCCCCAGGGCTGGTTTGGTTGGTTAGGTTCATAACCCATAAGTTACCTCCATATGCTTGAAATAACCACTACGATTTAATACGTCATCAGTATACAGGTACGGTCAAGAGATGGCAATCAGTTCAAGCAGTTCATATTAACCAGGTTAGAATATGCTTAAACTCGCTTAATGCCGCGCTTTATTTGTTGACTTGCCTCAGTTCCAGCATACTATGCTGAAAGAAGGATAGCTATGAGCTAGATCACATTTTGCAGAGAAAAGTGCCTTGTGTTGATAAGAAATCAGGAGGAATATGTTATGGCTAGTAAGGATAGATCGAAGCAGAAAAAAAAGCAGGAGGAATACCGGGAAGAAGATATGATGGCCAGAGGCCCGGTCAGCAGAGGGGCTTCAAACAAGTCGGCTCCCATGTATACCAACCAGCAGCCAGCTTCTCCCCCGCCAGATCAATCCAGGCAGGGAAATCCTCCCGACTACGATAAGATGATCCGCTCGCAGACCAGCAGTCCTGAGCAGGGAAGTGGCATGGCTACCGATAGGGCTATAGCGACTCCAGGTGGCGCTACGCTACCTACGCCGGGCTTAGAGGGAACGGACAATCCGAGAGGCGGTAGAAATACTAGTAACAGTACGGTGGGCGCGGGAGGCTCGTCCGGTGGCACCGTTGTTGGCACTGGCGCGACCACAGACCGGGGTCGCATGACGAATCCGGATATGAGCCAGACCACCAATACCGAGACCGAGCTGAACGAAGAAAGCCGGCCTGGCAAGCAAAAGCGGAAAGTACGTGGAGAGATCACACCACCATTGACTCCAAATACATAAGAGATAGTCCTCGCTTGACATAAGCCCCTGCCTATGGCACTATTGCTACAGTTCACGTGAAAGAGCGTTCCTGCTATCTCTCTAGTATCCCGGTAGGAAGTGTGCTCGCGTATGCAGAAACAAGGGCAGGCAAGGCTCCATCCCAGCTCTAGCAGCCAGATACACGGAGAGGATGAGGCAACCAGCGAGATTGAGGTTATTGAGAGCGATCTTCCCCTGCGGAGCAAGGGGGCCAGGCGCTTCTACCTGATCCTGCTGGTTGCGGGCGTGCTCCTCTACCCTGTGCTCGATCCTCTCATATTTGGAGCGGGTACAGATGCCCGTTTAGCAGGCCTGGGCGATGCCGGCTTCTATGTCATCCTGGCTCTGGGGCTGAACATCGTCGTTGGTTTTGCTGGGCTACTCGACCTTGGCTATGTGGCCTTTTTTGCTATAGGGGCCTATAGCTGGGGTATGATCGGCTCCCCTCAATTTACCGTGCTCACCAATATCGCTATTAATCCGCAACTCTGGCCCTGGTTGTTCTGGCCTATGCTGCTGGTGATTGCCCTTTTCACGGCGTTCTGGGGTCTCGTGCTTGGCGTGCCGACCTTACGCCTGCGCGGCGATTACCTGGCCATTGTCACCCTTGGTTTTGGTGAAATTGTGCCCATTGTCTTCCTCGAGCTGGATCGCATCACGAATGGGGCAAACGGCATTGTTGGCGTCTTCTCCCCTATCTTGCCCGGCATTACGTGGTCTATTTTTACGCCGCTCCCGTACTACTACCTGGTGATCGCGCTGATTGTGCTGACCATCTTTGCCAACATCCGCCTGCGCGACTCGCGCCTGGGCCGCGCCTGGATTGCACTGCGCGAAGATGAGGGCGCTGCCGTATCAGCCGGGGTTAACCCTGTGAATGCCAAACTGCTGGCCTTTGCTGCTGGAGCCTTTTTTTCCGGCGTTGCAGGGGCCTATCATGCTGCCAAGCTGGGCCTGGTTTCGCCAGATGATTTCAGCTTTGGCGACTCGATCATCTACCTGGCGATGGTGGTTATCGGTGGCGTGGGCAGTATCCCAGGCGTCATCGTAGGAGCGCTGGTCGTGTATGGCATTGACGAATTCGTCCTTGCCCAACTCGATAGCCTTGCCTCCAACCCGGGCACCTTCCTGTATGGGCTCCATAATAGCATTGCGCAAGTCTTACCCGGTTTCACTTTCGGCAACATCCGCAATCTCATTTTCGGCCTTTTTCTGATCCTGATCGTCATACTCCGGCCCGAAGGGCTTATTCCGAATGCACGCAGGAAGCGTGAATTGCGCCCTGAAACCATCCCTGAGAAGGAAGCCGGTGCTGAGTATGATGAATCGGTTGAGATGGCCGCATTGGATACGTTACCGGGCGCCATTGATGTTGAAGCTATCGAGTGACATGATGAGCATTAACAAACTAAGGATTCTAGGGATGTCATCCTGAGCGCGTGAGCCATAGCAATGTCATCCTGAGCGAAGCGAAGGATCTCTGTTTCTAGGCAGCGGATGTTTCGCTTCGCTCAACATGACATGAATGAGGCATTTTGTTCACCCCAGGAAGATGAAAGGAGTAATATATGGGATTGACGATATTTCAGGTAGATGCCTTTACAGATAAACCCTTTGCCGGCAATCCGGCAGGGGTATGTGTGTTGCCCGGACCAGCGGATGAATCCTGGATGCAGGCAGTGGCGTGCGAGATGAACCTCTCGGAAACGGCGTTTTTATACCCGGAGGAGCATGGTTTCCGGCTGCGCTGGTTTACCCCTGCCGTCGAAGTTGACCTGTGCGGCCATGCCACGCTTGCCAGCGCGCATATTCTCTGGGAAGCTGGCTACCTGCCGGCAGGCGAACAGGCCCGCTTCTATACCCGTAGTGGGCTATTGACAGCAGACCTGCAAGAGGGTGGCTGGATTGAACTTGATTTCCCGGCTACACCGGAAAAGCCTGCGGAAGCGCCACCCTATTTAATCGAGGCCCTCGGCGTTCCAGCCAGATATATTGGTAAGAATGTCTTCGATTACCTCGTTGAGGTTGACGCGCAAGAGCTGGTATACAACTTGAAGCCTGATATCAGTATGCTGGCGAAGGTTCCAGCTCGCGGCGTGATTGTAACCAGCCGCGCTTCATCTCCCGGCTATGATTTTGTCTCGCGCTTCTTTGCCCCGCAGGTTGGCGTCAACGAGGATCCCGTCACCGGCTCTGCCCATTGTTGTCTCGCCCCGTACTGGAGCAAAAAGCTTGGCAAAGATCAGATGCTGGCCTACCAGGCTTCCTTGCGAGGGGGCGTGCTGCGCGTGCGGGTAAGCGGTGACCGCATAAAGCTGGCCGGTCAGGCTGTGACGGTACTTCGCGGGGAATTAATGGGGTGAGATCAGGTTGGTGCAACTTTTCTTTAACCTGCTGCGTGTTGATAGACAACATGCCTGGGGGTGGCTATCAATGCACATGTACCTGTATTCCTGGTCTGTATAATAATTCAGGCGCCCAGCCCTTTGGGGAGTGATTTATGAGGGCGGGCCGATAATGATTTTTAACAAACAAGATGTTCATGAAAAGGGTTCACCACCCAGGATGAAAAAGGACTTTTTCAGAAGAGATCGGCAAAACCAGTGTGTGGCATGTCATGTTGAGCGAAGCGAAACATCTGATGCCGATCGACCGAGATCCTTCGCTGCGCTCAGGATGACATGTCCAGGCTTTTCTGTTGATTGAGGAATTGCCACGTTCATTTGAACCTTACTTAAGGAGCATATCAATGGAACATTGGACAGTCATAGGTATTTTTGACAGCCAGGATCAAGCGAAACAAGCTCTAGACGAATTGCGGCAGACTGGCTTTGATGACGGCCAGTTGGGATACGTCTATCGTGATGATGTGCCTCTCAGCAAGGAAGGCGTTGAAGCTGAGGGAAATACAAGTTCGCTGGCCGCCGGCATTGTTGATGGAGTCCTGGGAGCGGCAAATGCTATCCTGACCCCTATCCTCAGCCCTTCATCGGCAAATGCCGCTCCGGAGACCGCAGAGCCTGATGCCGGAGAGGGCAGAAAGCAATTTGATGATCCTCCTGATGAGTTAGCTGGAGATGAACAAAATGAGCGACCCGCCGGTAAAGTGGCAGCTCCTGAAGAGCAAATGCCAGGGCCAGAGCAGCCTGTTGGGGCAGCAGGTGATACGGCAGAAGCTCCATTTCAAGCGCCTGGGGCCGGAGCTGCGGGCGAGGAGAATGGCAATGCAACTGCTACCCCAAATAAGGAAGAGGTTACGGGAGCTATTACAGGCGGGATAGTAGGTGGTGTCCTGGGAGCCGCTGTGGCGCTCCTGATCCCGGTGCTTGGCCCCGTCTTTGCAGGTGGTTTCCTGGTAGCAGCCTTCAGTGCGGCGCTCGGCGCGGTTACAGGCAGCTTTGTGGGCGTCTTTGTGGCCATGGGCATCCCGGAAGAGCATGCTCGGCACTATGAGCGCGAATTTGCCTCCGGTCGCACCATCGTTACGGTGAATACGATCGATCGCAAGCAGGAAGTGCTCGACCTCATGTATCGCAACGGGGCTTCTTACGCGAATGCCCACGATACATTGTAGTTCTCCCACATCTGAGGAATGGTACGAGAGCGCGAGGGCAGCATCGTTTCCAGCCATCGGCGTTGCTCTTCTGATAAGCGGACGGGATAGCGGTAATGAGAGGTTCTCATCGGTGCCCTTCCTCCATCGCGTCATCTTGGGTGAGCGCTTGCGCATGTGAGGACTGTCCACTAAGCAGGCGGAAGATATCCTGGGCATGGTGAGCCAGCGTCGAGAGATGCCCTTCGTCAGGATAGAAGGTGGCTGTGCAATGGGGCAAGCGTTGCGCGAGCAGACGAGCTGGAGCAACCGGCATGATCCGATCCTGTTCTCCATGCCACAAGAACACCCGCTCGAACGCCACCTGCTCAACCTGGAAACCCCAACTCCCAGCGAGGGCCAGCACCACTTCCAGGTTTCCTTGCGCTCCTTGTCGGAAACTCTCGGCCATCGCCTGGGCAAATTGCCCTCTGATCTCGGAATTGCTCAGGAGCTGCTGATCAGCAGTTCCCAGATGTGCTGCAGAGCGGACAAAAAACTTCTCGATGCTGGCCGCATCGTAGCCGATCATGCGCCGACCCAGGCGAGCAAAGAGCAGCAACAGACGGGGAGCGTGCGCTCCCATCCACTCGATGGCGCGCATCGATCTGGTTCCGGCGCACCTGATGAGATCAGGCGGAGGGAAGGTACTGATCAGACCGCAGGCCACCAGCCGCTGCGGGATTTTGCAGGCACAGGCCAGGGCATAGGGGCCGCCAGCGGAGAGCCCTTCCACCGCAAAGCGCTCGATGCCCAGGCGGTCGGCCACCTCCAGCACATCAACAGGCCAATCGAGCAGCCGGGAGCCCGGTTTGCGGTCGGAACGCCCAACGCCTGGGCGGTCCAGACCGATCAGGTGCACTCCCGCGGCGTCAGCTTGAGCTGCGAACAGCTTCACTTCCAGGCGTGACATGTCCGACCCGTGAGCATGGATGATGGGAAACCCATCCTCCCGCCCTACTGAAACGATCCCTATGCTTCGCCCATCGCGCAGCCGGACGGTGAAATCTCTCTTCATCAGATTGGATTCAGACATCTCTTTTCCTTTCACGGTTCAGGCACCGCCGACCGCTGACGTGCCCCCCAGCACGCCGGTCGTGGACACTTCGCGAGGCGAGGGATGACAGGACCGACTTTGTCAAACCACTTCCAGAAGTAAATCGGCCAGTTCTCGCGGCGCGGTGATCATGGCATCATGGCCCGTTGGTAACTGCCGCAGACGCCATCCCGCTTCCTTTGGAGGAAGTGCTCTCGGCGCCAGTATATGCGCCACTATATGTCCCATGAGTAAGAAGAAGAAACCACCGCCGGTGCACTCAATGTGCGTACGGGGTGTCGCTGACACGATGGCTGGATTCCTCAGATGAAGCGGTTGCTCCAACGTCTTGAGGGGTTGTGGCGTCACCGATCTGAGCACCCAGCTTCGATCTGGCTCGGTCGTCACCCCGTAGGTGCCATGAGACTCGACTCTCCAGCCATCACCGTGGGCCTGTGCTTGTTTGCGCAGCCAACGCCTCACCAGCGGCGAGACATCGGCCATCGATTCGCCATCACGTGGCACAAAGGTATCAAAATAGATCAGGTGAGCAATGCGCTCCGGCACCTGATCAACCACGCCGGTGATGACCATCCCACCATAACTGTGACCCACCAGGATGACACCTTGCAGATTCTTTTCCTGAAGCAAGCCGACGACATCCTGGATATGGGTCTCTAATCCAATATCGGGTGACAGCTCGGCTGCACGCTCAGCCAGGCCAGTCAGGGTGGGTGCATACACTACATGGCCGGCAGCTTCTAAGAAGGGGATGACCTTCTGCCAGCACCAGCCCCCATGCCATCCCCCATGCACCAGCACAAATGTTGCCATGCTCGCCTCCTTTTTCGACTTTTTGGACGGTCAAGATTTCAGGGCATTTACCACTCTCTCAGCAAGCAGAACTCAGGCGCCCACCGGATGCGAGGCCTCGCGCTGAAGGCAGCGGTAAAAGGTATCACGCAGAACCTTCTCGCGTGGCTCATCCAGAAGCCTGACGCCCTGGTGATTCATCACATATGCGTACCCTACCTGAGCTTCGGGGTCGGCAAACCCAAAGGAACCGCCCGAACCAGGCGCGCCAAAGGCCGCCGTGCTGCTGCCGAAGCGATATCCCTCAAAGGGCTTCAGGAAGCCCAATGCATAAGCCATATCCCGGTGCAAGACGAGATCTTTCCATCCGCCGCTTGGAGGCTGTGCCGGCGCACGCAGGGCAGCCAGGGTCTTCTCGGCAAGCCCCAGTTCTCTGCCGCCGGTAGCGAAGATGCTGTACACT
>CADDZH010000062.1 GCA_902812455.1 Chloroflexota bacterium
ACGACCTGGACTTTGAATTCCGCACTATAGGATCGATACTTGCCCATGTGACCCTCCTTTGCTGAATCTCCCAAGTATATCACCTGAGTTGATTTCCCTGGTGTCCAGTTTTACGGGGTCAGTACATACGACCTGATTCGGAAGATGTTTGTACAGTTTACGAATCGCGATTTTGATGTTGGATATATTCCCTCGCAGCAAGCAACCATTGAATTGCACATACGCATGATCAACCGATGGGGGGATATTCCCTTAGAGTATAGTGGAGCGGGCATTGCTGAAGCGTTATTCCTTAGCACACTCATTGCAGGTGACGAAGGTCGAGTGATCCTGCTGGATGAACCAGCATCGAATATTCATATTACCATGCAGAAGGCACTTATGAACGAGATACGAATTCATAGCCGGAATGATACGCAGTTCTTTATCGTGACCCACTCGCCGATTCTGGTTGACCCTGCAATGCTGCCTCATATCTCCTATTTTTCTCTGCGCGATGGTCACACCGAACGCTCACCCACCGGCCCTCTCCAGATAAGTATGCAAGACCGCAAACGACTTGAGCAAGAATTGCGTAAAACGGTGGAGTCACGAGCTTTACTTTTCAGTCGGTATGTGCTACTTATGGAAGGTGATACTGAACTGGCAGTGCTACCGATCTGGTTTGAAAAAACATTCAATCAGTCGTTTGAGGGGCAAGATATCGCCGTTTATAACGTGGGCGGCGATCAAAATTTTAAGCCTCTGCTCCAGTTTCTACACTGGTTGCATATTCCCTGGGCGATTGTTTGCGATGGAAAGGTCATAAGCTACCATTTGAACGCTTATCCGGCTCAAAGCAGCAATAAAAGTATTGCTGAGCAATTAGAGGAAGTAGGAATATCCTGCGCGAACGTTCTCAACAGGACTAATTTCGCGCAACTTTGCCAGGAGCTTGAAGCATTCGGCGTCTTCACACTCGCCAAGAATCCAACTGATGAGATTGAGGCGCTGCCGATCATCCAAGGGCATATAGGCGAGGCGAGAAATCGTTTCCCGAAAAGCAAGGTACGGCAAGACCAATATATTGCCGAAACTTACCCATGTCCCGAGGAAGTTGCTGCTCTGTTACAAAAAATTGTTGAGTATTTTTTAGGTGAGTGACTATCGAGCATCGACGTACCTACGAGCGGTTCAAACAGGATGCTGCGTCCTTGGAAGGCATGATCTTTCCACCCACGTCGGAATCCCTGGCCGTCATCGACGAGATCTCCCGCTAACCGTTGGATGAGATGGCCAGGGATATACTGGGTCGGCAGATGTGCTTCGCCATCGACATCGAGCAACTGGTGGTAGACCTGTGGGCCGATGATCGCCTGTGCAGGACTAGGCGCAGCAGCAGGAACCACACATTACTTGTACTTTGGGATTGTTTGAGGTAGGTGTGTAGTACCGCAGAGGAGCAGTATGGAACAATTCAGTCAAGAAAGCATAGGTCAGCGAGTCCACAAAGCGATAGAAAGGTTCGCCCTTTACGACAGCGAACTCCTCAGCATTGATTGCAATGAGCGTTCCATCACGCACCGACTTGCTATGTATCTGCAGGATGAGTTCGAAGGATGGGACGTTGACTGCGAATATAACCGTGACCATCATTCGCCAGATCATGTGAAACGGCTATACTCTCTCATAGAGCAGATTTCTACAAGCGATACAGACGCAAAGACGGTCTTTCCCGACATCATTGTTCATCATCGCGGAACATCTGAGAATTTGCTTGTGATCGAGGTAAAGAAAAGCCGCAATCCAGAACCTGATAAGCGAGATAAACAGAAGCTGCAGGCGCTTAAGGAAGAATTAGGCTATCGCTATGCTCTTTTTCTCCGTTTCAACGCGGGAAGCGATTTTCAGGAAGGCCAGGACCTGCTTCGGGAGCTTCATTGGGTCTAACATTGATTGGCCGAAATAAACTTGGAAGAGTGGGAGGTTCCCTTCGGTTGCTTTAAAGGAAAGATCATCCACCTCTTATGAAGTTACGCCCAGCGCAACAAGCATTGCCAGGGCGGAGTTGACGGCTTGCACTGAAAACAGCTCCGGGTCATAATGCCGGCCTGCCCATAACCGCAGTTCTCGATGCTCTGGATGCCGCCGGTCGGCTAGCGCCTCGATCAGATTCTGGTACCCGCTTGTCCCCCCGCAGTCCTCTGGCGGGCAGGCGCGTCTCCCATCTATACAACGCGGAACGAGCGAGTTCTCGGTGCGCGGCCAGGTGTCCTCGACTGTGACCTGATGCTGCCAGGAGTCGCCAAAGTCGTACTCATACACAAAGCTATCTCCTTTTTCGTGAGCGATATCACGCAGCTTGACGCGCCGGTCATCCTGGATATCAATATCGTCAAAGTCCGGGTCTGGCTCCCCGTAGCGCGTCTCACCCACGATGAACTGGTGCAAATGGTAGTTCTCCCACCCCATGACCACCTGCAAAACGTGGTGCAGTGCAGCAAGCGTGATCCGATCGGAAACCGTGATGCGCCGCCAGATGGGTGGCTCGATGCCGATAAGGCGAATGTCCAGTTCGTAGACGCGCTCGGTGGTGGAACGACGTGGCATCAGTACACTACACTCCTCTCATCTATAGTGCTGTACTTTCCAGTCTACAATAGCCGTCAAGTGAAACCGTTCGCGCTTCCCTCATACGTACTATGCGTTCCTCATGAGTCGCGCTATCACCAGAACAAATGTGATACTGATATGATTCGGTAATCAAACCACTTATAATAAGTTGGTGGCCGAAGCAAGGCAATGCGAGCCGCTTTTTGACAAACTTGCGTGGATCACCGTACGTGATCCAGAACCTGATCTGAGGACCACTATAACCAATCCTTGTCGAATCTGCGCTGAAGCTCAGCATCAGCATCGGGATTAAATCCACGCCGGAGGGGAAGTTTAGCCCGGAAGGAAGAAGCAGCACCGCCTAGGGCGGCAATTCCTCCAATGATGAGAGCTACAGCCAGCACGTTATTCAGTCGTAGAATCAAGAGCAGGACTCCGCTTACGAGAAGACATATACAGATCAGGTAGAGTATGCGCCTGGCACCTTTCCCCGCTCTCCCTTGCGCCTGCTCCAGCAAAAAGCAAAACTCACAGATATATTTTCTTCCTTGCTGGTGAACATGCTGCATACAAAAGCCTTGCTAGCACATTTTACACGTCACAATCGAGGGGTTTCGACAATCCGGATAGTGGCAATTGTCGGCGGCTATTTGCTGATACTCCATAGGAGTAAACTTCCTTCCTATTCGAACAGGCGCGTGAGAGAAAAAGTGTTTGACTGTCTTGATCGCAACCTGTCACAGAAAATATAGCAGAAAGTTATATCCATTGCAAGAGGAAGACAACTTCGGGCTTGGCATGTCTGCCAGTTCTGGCAAGTATCGTTCTTTGTCTTCTTCCGCCATCGAAACGTGTATCGGCAAGCAGAATAGGCATCATATGTAGAAACATGCTGCGTAAATTATAGACACCTGTATAGAAACAAAATGGAACAAAATGACACATTTTGTCGTATTAAATCCTCTTTTGCATTTATCAACCGAACGACAAAACCACTGGAAAAACGGTTTATTATTGATACAAATGTTCTAGTATGTTATACTGTCGTTGAAATACCGGGCGGTTGCTTTCATAAGCTCACGAATACTGATATGGGGCAGCACGGAACGATGGAGCGCTATGTTCCATTGGCTTTGTCCCATATCTCGGGTGGGTATCCTGCTTCCCACTAGCATACAAAAGTAATGCCGTGAGTGATGGCCTGTTCGTCACTGGCCGTGATGGCGCCGAGAGTTAATATAGGTGCCGGACTTGGTTGCCGGCTGGGGGATATTTGTCATATGGCACTTGCAGAAGGTATTGAGTGCTGCCGCCTCGCCATGCAATAAAGGGGTCCCTGGTCATGTCGCGTGGCAATCACACAAACGAACACTTCCCAACGTTCGAATTGAGGCTGCCTGAAAACCGCCTGCTTATCGGCCACAACGCGACACGGACGCTCTCGTTGCTGTCAGGCGATGCCGAGCGCCCTGTTTCGGCAGTCATGGCGCAGAAGCGTTTTACTCCCCGAGAATGGGCGGTGTTGCGCTTGCTTATCCAGTCGTATCCGTACGCCGTCCCCTACGACGACCTGTACGCTGCCATGCACAAACGCCCACTTGAGGGCAGCCGGCAGCACCTGCTTGCCGCGAGACAACGCGGGCGGCTCCGAGAGGAATTACGGCCTCTGCGGGATGCCATCTCCAGTCTTCGCGGCAAGCTGCAATCATTTGCCCTGGGAATAGCCTTTCAGCATGATGTGGGCTACATTCTGATCATCCAGCGCCCACAAAGGCGTCGCCCACCGTAACCAGACACATACCTTGACCTGCCCTCTCTCCTTCCTCTCTCTTGCTCACCGCCTGTCTGTGATCTTCAAAAAAGCCGTCATTGGTCGATGAAAAGTCCGTCACGGGTCGCCAAAAAAGGATGTACCGGTCGATGAAAAGACCGCCATTGATCGCCGGAAAAACGGTCATGAATCACTAGCAAAATCCAGTTGTTTTAGCTACACTTACCTTTGGTTGTGGTGATTAGAAATTCCGTTCTAATTCCCCTCACAGAAAAAGCTAAGAGATATGTTCTCAGCGAACAGCGTACCTGTACAAACAGGCACAAGCCTCATAGCGTTTTGCTCCTAACCAGGGCTGGCACATTCGCAAGTCGCCCCCTTTGACGGCACGGCCAGTTCACATCCCTACTCCCTTGGATCTGAACTAGCCGTAAGAGAAGCGCCGAGATAACCCCATAGCCTTACTCGCCATGAGCACAAGCGCGGGGGACAAGGCTCAGCGTGAGCGGTGTGCTGGCTCTTGACCGCGTGCATGGTCACGGGAACCGGCGTGTGCGCGTGCCGGCAGGCGGGTGTGTTGACGTGTCCGCGCTCGCCTGGGGTGAACGCTCATCAGCATAACTGTTGCGACCGCGAGGAGGTTTCGTTTCTACCTTTGTGCGTTCTCGAGTAGAGAAGAGAAAAGAGAGCAGGCAAGGACAGCAGCGCGGCATCCTTTATAGGACCGATCACCCGTTGCCGCTTGCCTGGCTCTTCTTCTCTGTTCTTCTCTTTGAATCCGCGTGCAATCACCTGCTACGAATAAGCAGTCAACAGTAGGCGCCAAGGAGTCCCCTGGCTTTAGCCACGAGGAGGAATTGGCGCAAGCTTCACAGATATATGGCTTGACATATCCTGTGAAAATTTGTACATTTGTCCTATGAAACAAATAATCACGGCGAAGCTGAAACTGCATACGGATACTTCCCAGTTTGCCGCATTGCGGGCAACGCAATTGGCGTATCGGGGTGCTCTGAACTATGTCTCCCGCTATGCCTTTGCGCATGGCAAGAAGAGCAATCAGCAATGGTTGCAACACGAGACCTATGCAGAAGTGCGTGCCATCTACCATTTGCCTGCTCAGATGGCCTGCAATGTGCCGCGCCAGGTGGGAGCCACCTACAAGACGCTCTGGACGAAAGTCAAGCAAAACGCGGTAGCTCGCAAAGCTGGTGTGACCAAGAAGCGCTATAAGGGGTTGGACCATCCGCCCAGGTATGTCTCCCCAACGCTTACCTACAACTATCGCCGTGACTACAGCCTGAAGGAAGGTCAGCAGGTGAGTATCCTCACGCTTTCAGGGCGCGTGTTGGTGCCCTATACGGGGTATAACAAGCATGTTGCCCTGCTGCACCATGGAGCACATATCGGAGCGGCTAAGCTCTGGTACGACAAACCACACAAGCAGTTCTATCTGCTTGTCATGCTTGAGCTGGAGATAGAACCGCCTCCGCCAGAAAGGCACCAGCACGTGGTCGGGGTCGATGTGGGACAACGCTACCTAGCGGTCACAGCCCGGCTGGATAACGGAGCATCCTTCTATTCAGGCAAACAGGTGCGTGCCAAAGCGGACCACTATGCACGTCTGCGCAAACGGTTGCAGCACAAAGGCACTCGCTCGGCCACCCGACGACTCGTCGTGCTTGCTGGGCGAGAGAGACGGTTGAAACAAGCTGTCAACCATGAGATCAGCCGGCGTATTGTTCGTGATGCACCAGGGAGCCTGATCGGCCTGGAAGACTTAACGCAGATCCGTGAACGAGTGAGGCGGAAACGCGGTAAACAGGCCACGAAGAAGCAGCGCAAAGCCAATCGGCACGCTTCGGCATGGGCGTTTGCCCAGTTGCATGGCTACATCGCCTATAAGGCCCTCTTGGCGGGCAGCATGGCGGTGAAAGTGGATGCCTACCACACCAGCCAAGCCTGCCCCAGGTGTGGCTATGCGAGCCCAGACAATCGCCTCCACAAGGGGTTGTTGTTTGTGTGTCAGAGTTGCCACTATTGTCTGCATGCGGATCTCATTGGTGCGCGCAATATTGCGCTCAGAACGCTCGTCAGCCGGCAAGACTGGCTGACGACGGGCGTCTTGTCAGTACACCCTGATGGGTCGGACGCTGAAGCCAAAGCTGCACGGCGGGCTCGCTATGCAGAGTTGCGGTGGAGTCCAGGCCCAAGCCCCCAGCTTTAGCTGTGGGGTCACTGACACCTACAACGATCCAGATATGGCCGAGCGTCTTCTACGTTATAATGTTCTGGCAAGAAGTGAGCATAAGCTTCCTGTCTTGTCTTGTGTAATTTACCTGCTCAGGACCGGGGAGACTTCGTTATCACCGCTCAGTTGGCGGTTGCCCAACGGGCAGGAAGTACTTGAGTTCCATTACCAGAGCCTTGAGCTAGGAGCACTCACACCAGAAGAACTCTTGCGGACGGGTCAGGCAGGATTGTTGCCACTCTTGCCTTTAACGAACGGCGGAGCGAGACGCGAGATCGTAGAAACCATGTTTAGCGAACTGCTCAGTGCAGGGAAGATCGAACTGGTGCCTATAGGCTATACGTTGGCCTCCCTCGCCTTTAGCCAGGGAAATAGAGCTGACCAGGACTGGTTGTTAAGGAGGTTTCATGAAATGCATGACATCCTGCGAGATACTCCCATCTATCAAGAGATACTGAAAGAAGGCCGCGAGGAGGGGCTCGAAGCTCTCCGCCAGGCCGTCACCGACATTATTGCCGAACGTTTTCCTAAGCTAGCTCGCCTGGCCAAGAAGCAGGTTGCCGTTGTTGAGGACCCGGAATTGCTACGGCATGCCCTGGTCAAGGTGAGTCTTGCACAAACACCCGAGGAAGCGAAGCAGCATCTACTTGCCCTTGATGAGATGGAAGCATAATTGAGAAGTGCGGAAGGTGAAGTACTGCATTGCTCAAGCAAGGGGCCTCACGCTCGGTGTGACAAACGACGCCGGGAATAAGAATGGTTCCTTAAAGACGGTGATGAAGTTCGAGACACCCAATGGCGGCGAGGTTGATAATGGGCGAGGTATTACTTACCACGATCATAGCTGCCCTGAGCGGTGCAGGGTGTCCAGATCGGCGGCAAATTCCTGTCCATCGTAATGGACCGGAATATGACGGCTTGCCAGGAGTCGCTGAAACTCGATCTGGCTCATGTTGGCAAAGGCGCTGGCCTGCCCAAGTGTGAGCTTGTCCTGTTGGAAGAGCAGCACTGCGATTTCCCGCTGTAACTCTCCGGCAGACATCCTGGCAGCACGCAGAATGTCATCGGGGATGACGAGGCTCATCCGTTGGTATCTCCTTGCAAGTATACAATCCGTTGGTAGTATTTCTATTTCAATCAGCACTTCATGTCATGCAGCATACAAGAGGTGCGTTTCATATTTTTGTATAAGCTGAGTTAATCTGTCCTTTAAGCCAGGATTTCAGCTCAATAAGGTGTATACGGAAGCGCACGAGCAAGAGCCAGAGCAAACAGGAGCGCCGCCAGCCTTTGATGGCCAGAGCGCTCCCTTGTGCTACTCGCTCAATAGCTCATCGATGTCACGGTGGCCTTCGATGATCGAGACGATTTCCAGGTAAGGGCCGTGGTAGCGGAACAGAATCACGTAGTTTCCATAGGGGATGCTGCGGATGCCCTCCCCCAGTTCCGGCCTGGCCCTACCCATCGTGCCAGGCAGGGCGGCCAGCCCCCGGCATTCTTGCCGTAGCTTCTCTATGTAGCGCAGTGCGATCTCCTTGCTGCCGCTCTCCCTGGCAATGTAGCGTTTGATCTGAAGGAGATCGTTTTTTGCCTGCTCAAGGTACCGTAACCTAGGCATCGTGCCTACTGCTCATCCGCCGCCAGGAGCGCGTCGATATCCTCATCGGTATAGCTGCCGCCCTGGTCGAGTGCATGTTGAACATGCTCGCGCAGAGCAGCTACCTTCAGTTGCCTGATTTCAAGCTGCCGCAGCGCGTCGCGGATCACCTCACTTTCATTGTTGTAATACCCGGCTGCGACCAGCTCCTTAATGAAACGGTCAAAATGCTCGCCGAGTGAATAACTGCCTGCCATATGTACCTCCCTCCTGAATATACTTCCTTTCTCCCTCATTATACCATTAGATACTAACTATTACTAGTCCTTGGCAAAAGAAAGACGCCCACCCCTTACGAGAGCCAAGTGGCATCGATCATCACATGCTCCTTTTGCGGAGGCCCCCTGGATGTATTTATGGGAAAGAGCAAAAGGCAACCTAGAGAGGCCTTTCTGCTTTTTTTGCTCCCGTGAGACAATGGCACTGTTCAACAACTGAAGAGGAAGAATTAACATAGCACAGCATTGTGCCTCACTCGCCTGATGGCTCATCAGTGGCGCTCTTTACTTTCTTCGGATGCTTGCGCTGCCTGTAGGACAGCAGTGAATCCTCGTAGATAAGCCAGGTGCGACCTCTTCGCTCGCCTTCGATACGGCCAGAGCGCAGAAGGCGTAGGACAGTATCTTTGACATAGCCGGAAATGGCACTGGCTTCAGCAGTGGAGAGTAGGACGCGATTGCCCTGCTCAATGCGTTTTTTGCGCGGGCCTTTGCGTCCCGGTGACCGGGGTTGCGTTAAAAACGCCTGTAAAGAGTCTTCGTAGACCATCCATTCGCGTCCCCAGGGCCTCGCCCCTTCAATACGCCCTGCATGGAGTAGCTGGATAATGTAGTGGCGATTAAGGCCAGACTTTTTACTGGCTTCAGCAGTGGTAAGAACCGGACGGCCATTGTAGTTCCGTTGCTGCGACGTACCACTCACTACATTCTCCTACAAGTACCTGAAGTTACTATCTTCAACGAGCTATAGATAGGCAGAGCATCAACCCGATCAAACCTTTGCGTAAAATAGTCTTGACAAACTGCTACATATTGTATATGCTATTAAAGACAAAAAGATATCGCCGGGACGCCTGTTCCGAGGGTGCTTACCCTGCCAGCACCGGTACGCCGGTGGTAGGTGGTCATCTCTCTGGCGTTTCCATTGAACGACATGCTTCTGTTTTCTGAGCCGTCGTTCACAGGACGGCGCGGGATGCCCACAAGGAGTATCCCGCGTCTCCGGCAGACCCTTTGTCTCGGTTTCGCTCCGCCTTAGCATCTGAACGCGTCTGGACAACAAATTCAGGTGCCGGGCGGAACGGAACAGCCCAAAAACACGCGACACCATGCCAAACGTGCATGATGTCCGCCGGTGGCCACTGGTAGTCGCCAGCATCACGAGTCTAGGCGTAGTATGCCTGAATGAACCGTGAAAGTCAAGCTGGCCAGGTTGGGCTTCACGTCCGTACACCTGTGAGTGGAAGCGCATGTCGCACAAAACCCATTTCTGGTTGCTCATCTATCTCATCGCCCTCATCTTCAGCATTGCGCTGATCTGGCGGGCCTGGAATGAGCTTTCAGTCATCTTGTTCACAATGGGCGGTATGCTGGCACTTCTGGCCGTCCTCGGCCTGCTCTACGCGATTATCCGGCTCTTGATCGATCTGCGCCTGCATATGCTGGAAGCGCGTGCTAGAAAGCAGCAATTGCAGATCGAAGCCCAAAAGCATCGGGCCGAGCTTGCCCGTGAGGCCGAGCGGCTAGCAATGGAACGCCGTGACCGCGAGCGCATCGCAGAGCTCGAGTACCTGCAATTCGGGTTGGAGCGCCACCTCTCCCTCACGCGTGTGGACCCGACCGAGCACGGCTACCCGGCTATTCTTGCCGAGCATGTGCCGTACACCCAGATTCCCTACCAGGGCAAGATTACTGTGCTGCCACGGTCTGCGGGGGAACGCGGCTCGCTTGAGGCTCGCACTGGTCAGGACGAGGTAACCCCGCTGGCCTTACCTTTGCCCAGGACACTCGATTTCGCTACCGTCCTCAGAACATGGCACCCCTCGCCAGAGGAAATCTTTCTGTTCAATACGGTCGAGGGAGCCATCTACGACGCGATGGAGCAAACCTGTCATATCGGCCTGGCCGGAACGACTGGCAGTGGCAAAACTAACTGTTTCCGCTTGATCCTGGCGCAGTTCTTGGCGTGCGGTGTGGACGTCTACCTTGCCAATCCCAATTTCGCGCCCATCAAGTTGAATGGCCGCACCATTGAAGACTGGCGGCCCATTGTTGGCGCAATGCGCCACCCGGTGGCCTGGAACATCGATGATATCAAATTGCTCGTCGGCAATGCCTGCAAGCGACTGGATGAGCGACGCGCTCGCCAGCAGGTAAGTCCCTTGCGCGGCAAGGACGTCTACCTCGCCCTGGGTGAGTGGCCGGCCATCCAATCGCGGTGGAAAGAAGCCGCCGAGCCCATCTCGCAGTTGCTGCGCGAGGCGCGGCAGTACGGCCTGCATGTGATCAGCGAGTTTCAGGATGCGTTGGTGAAGACGCTTGCCGTCGGTAGTGGCGTGCGCGAGTGCTTCCGCAACGCCTACTACTTTGGGGGCGACGCGACCACGGCTCGCACGCTGCTCGACCTGCAGGGCAAAGGACCGCTCGACGAGACAGGTCTCGGCGAGTTCGGTGCGAGCCTCTTCCGCACACATGGCAAACCCGCCGTGCGCGGGCGGGTACCGTTCCTGAGCAATCAGGCGCTCTATATGCTGCTTGGCTTCCCCAATAATCCCTTACCCGACCGCCTGCCAGAAGGGGCCGACCCGGTTGCGTTCTTTGGGGACTACGGCATTCCCGTCTGTGACCTGGACGGGGACATGCGGGACGGGCAGAAGGGCGATGGGACGCCCGATTCCGCTCGCGCGTACCCGTTTTCTGTCCAGTCCCCGCTGTCTCAAGTGCATATCACACGGCAGGTAGCAACACCAGGCCGTCCTGGGGAACCCATCACCAGGCCATTGTCCATCGAGGAGAAGTGGCCTGAGAGCAGGGTGGGACGCGACAGCGGACCCGTCCCAGCGAGTCCCGATGGTCCCAAGCTTGGGCCGGATGATCGCGCCTTCACACCGGAACAGGCAGAGGAGTTCTTACGTCGTTACCGGCGCACGCCGGATATCAAGGCGTGCCTGCGCCAGATGAATCAGGGTGAGGGCTTGAGTAATCGCTATCACAAACATGCCAGCTGGCTGGTGAAAACGTCCGGCCTGCGCGGATAAGGCCGAGCGGGCCTGGCACCTGTTGCCAGCCCGATAAGGAAGCCTGAAAAATGATCGATAGGAAAAAGCTTATGCTAGCATATGCCGTTGCTCTGATGACGGATGGCGATCCATCGCATCGTCCACCACCAGATAGTGCTGTACAGGGTTTGTCTGAACAGCTTGATAGCATTGTGATTCTTTTTGACAACATCCACCTTCCTGCCAGCGCAACATTGCCACCATTGGCCCATGTTTTTCGCCACTGGGTAGACCTGCTGATGCCATTTGTAGTCGCTTTGACTACTCCACCTACCAGTTTTGTTTGAGAGAAAGAGCAGCAACCTATGAACGCACAACTCACAGCGACGATTGATCCACAGAGTTTCCTGGCGAAGATGATCCGGGGGCAAACGCTCATTACGACCGGCGGGCAGGAACTGCCGCGTTCCTTCCAGTTCAGAGCGCACAATGCCGGTGCCGGTACTGGTACGGGTACCCAGGAATGGATTGAAGAAACGATTGCCCTCATTGCTTCCATCGACAACGGCAACGATGCCTTTAAGGGCGCTATCATGCACGCAAGCCAGCCCCGGCTGATCACCAATCGCATTGTCACGGCCTATGCCCCGGCCAGGACGATCCGCCTGGGTGAAGGCATCACATCCTATCGCGTCGATGGCTCCGAGCCATTCTGGATTGGCGATGAGGCCGTCTCAACCCAGAAATCCGAAAGTCTGCCGGTCGGGCTCACCCACGAACGCATCCTCGATGAGCGCTTCCAGGCCTACTTTGCCGCCTGCCTGGTCGAATTACTGATCAAGGCCGGTTACTCTCCGGGCAGCCATGCGCTGTATACCAGTTTCGGTATCCCCAACGAAGAGATGTCGTTGCAGGGGGCAAAGCCTGAAGCCAGGCGGGCGTTGCAGCTTCTCTTCAATGTTCCCTTTACCGTCGAGCGTACCGACGAACAGGGACGGATCACGCGCTGGATCATTCGTCTTGTCGAACTCGCTCCCTATCCACAGAGTTTCGGCGCCTTTGCCGCCTGGTATTACACTATCGACGGCCGTCCTATTGACACGACCATCGTGCGGCATGTCACCCTGGATATCGGCGGCGGGCAGTTTCACGATTGCGAAGTTGATCTGAACCTGCAACCGGATGGGCGGGTCAAACTGCGCATGTCGGCCAACCTGCTCGGCGAGGGCACCATTGCCATTGCACGAGCAGCGCGTGAGGCCATTCGCGCCCGCTATCCCGGCATTCACCTGTCCGATGCGGAATCCCAGCAGGTGCTGCTCACGAGAAGTGTCATTGTGGGAGGGCATCGCACCCGCGTTGATGTGATCGTTGAGGACGTCATTAGCGCCCGTTCGCAAAACCTGTTCGCCCGCGTGCTGCCTCTGGTGCAGGAAGGTCGCAACTTCCTGATGTTTGCGGGCGGCGGCGCGGCCCTCTTAGAGCAAAAACTTCGCGAAATGGTCATGCCCACACGCGCCACGAGCCAGTATCTCTTCGTGCCGCCTGACTTTGCCCCTGTTCTGAACGTGGTCGGCGGCTACGTCCTGGCCCAGATTGCAGCGCAGAAAATGCTCGCGACCCGCAGCGCGCCGGCGCGTCGTCCCCTCTCGGTCGAAGTGAGGTGAGCGAGCGATGAGCAGCAACCCCATTCCGCTCCGCAATATTCCGGCTGAGGTGGTGGAGGTCGCTCAGGCTATTGCCCGGCAGACGGGTCTCTCGATTACCGATGTGTACCGGCTGGCGCTTGCCAGCGGCGTGTTGATCGAAGCGACCAAAATTACGCCCGATCGTACGGGAACCTTTGCTGGCCTCGACGGGGCATACCTGGCGCAGGCCTTGCGGCGGCATATGAGTTCTGCAATTGACCTCTTACTGGCCTATGGCGAGCATCCTGCTGCCGGCGCCCTGGTGTGTGGGTCGATACCCCCGGATAGAACGCTAACAGCTTCCCGTGCGCGTTCCGAGGGAACCGGCCAGGAGCTCGCGTTTGATCCCGCTATCGGGGAGGATCTGGAAGACCTGGGCATTGGCCTGGGCCTCTCCGGCCGTTGAGCCCTTTGTACTGCAAGGAGAAATATCCTATGTCTAGCATCATGAGCCGTGGCTCTGGACCGGCACGAGTGCAGTCCGTTCCTCTTGCCGCCTCTTCTCTTATCCCTGCGCCACCATCCTCGGAATGTACCATTGTGTCGTTTTCAGTTGGGCGAGCAGCGTGGGAAGCGTTCTACGCTGCCATCACTGCTTCGCCTCGTATGAAAGAGGTGTTCTCATGCCAGTAAACCGGCGCAACCCAAAAATGCCGCGCAAGAGGACGAAGCGTCATGCCCGCGTTACGCGCCGCGGCCCGCGATGCGACGTGTGCGGCTTTACTCCGGCGTGCGTTCGCCTCGGCAACACGTACTACTGCATCGTCTGTATCGTCGCCGAACTCAAGCGGCGCCAGGCAGCCAGACAATGTGGGGCCGGCGTCGCAACATCTTCCTCGTCTTGAGGATTCGGGGCATATAGTGTTTGTCGTCTTGCAAGTACTTTGATTTGAAATGAAAGGAACATTCGTTATGGAAACCACGACCACGAAGACTGCCTATTGTGTCAAGTGCCGAGCAACGAAGGAAATCACGAACCCGCAGCAGGTGACGCTCAAAAACGGCACGGCAGCTTTACAGGGCACCTGTCCCCAATGCGGCACAAAACTCACACGCATTCTGTCGCGCAAAGCGTCATAGGCTTTCTACCCACTCTGCTGGCGGACAGATCATGCCAGTGGATGGAGCGAATGCCACGCATCATCTCAGTCGAGGAAGAGAATTTCCAGGGTTTCTCACATCGCTTATTCCATCAGTAAGCCTGCAAAAGGAGCAAGAGCATGAAAGGGTCTCTTATGGGCTATGGATGCTTTTCGTCGCCGAAACCCTTCCCACTCCTCACCTTCAAGAGCGATCGGTCGCTCCGCACGCGCTACTTTTCACCGGAAAGTATGTGGCATCCCGCCAAGCTGCACCTGGGCCTGTTGCAGTACATCATCGAGAACTATACGCGCCCAGGCGAGACGATCTGCGATCCCATGGCGGGTTCTGGCTCCCTCTTGCTCGCGGCACTCTCCACACGGCATGTGATTGCCCGTGATATCGAAGAGCGTTGGGTTGCGGTCATGCGCGAAAGCGCCGTGATCATTCGCGAGCAGGCTGGCTTGTTCGCCGGGGAGATCGAGATTTCCCAGGCCGATGCGCTGCATCCATGGGGGATCATGGCGGATTGCGTGATCACCAGTCCCCCATATGGGTGCGAGATGAGCGCGAGCCCACATTCGAGAAAAACCTTACGCTACCAACTGCGAACTTTGCCTCATGCCCGGCGGTGGGATCAGTATCTCAATGCGCCAAATGGCGGCACAACCGCCATGCTGGCATTTCACTATGGCCGGCATCCGGCGCAGATCGGCCCCTTGCGCGGGAAACGCTACTGGACGGCCATGCGTGCGGTGTATGAGCAAGCCCATACCGCCATCCGTCCTGGCGGGCAGTTGATCCTGGTCATCAAAGATCATATCAAAGATGGGCAGCGCGTGCCGACAGCGGACAGAACGATTGAGGTGTGCCAGGACATCGGCTTCCGGCTTGCCGGCCGCTTCCAACGCCGGCTTGTCCAATTGTCGCTGTGGCAGCGGCGACGCAAGGAGCAAGGGTTGCCGGTCGTCGAGGAGGAAGATGTGCTGGTGTTCAGAAAGGAACCGGTGTCTCCATGAGAGCAATTGTGATCAATTGTTCCGCGCCGCACTACAACCTGGGCGCACACAAATGTCATGACTGGCTTCTCTCACAAGGCTACGAGTCGCACTATTACGATGGTGACCCGGGCATGTGGGAACTGGACGCTGACCTTGTCGCTCTTTCATGCATTTTTTCGTGGCATGCTCCCATTGCCAGGATGATTGCCCTGCGCATGAAGGATCGCGCTGAGGTGTGGGCAGGCGGTCCCGGTCTCTTTGCCCTGGCGTCCTGGTGGCGCAAGGAAACGGGCCTGGACGTGGTACGCGGGCTTGATCCACGCTTTGACAAACAGCGGGGGCAGTACAAGATGGTTTTTGCTTCACGAGGGTGCCCTGTCGCATGTTCCTTCTGCGTCGCGCATCTCATTGAAGGCCGAGAGCAAACCCTTGACCCGGAATTCGTTCCCGCGCCCATCCTCTGTGATAACAACTTATCGGCATTGTCGGAGGACTCCCAACAGTACATCATCGACCGCTACCTGGCGTTCAACCAGCCGCTCCTCGACGCGAACTCCGGCTTTGAGCCGAGAACTTTCGATGAAAACACGTATCGGCGCTGGAAACCTCTCTTGCGCGGCGCCTGGAGATTCGCGCTGGATGAAACACGCGAGCTGGAAGACGTGCGGCGCATGATGCTGCAGACCAGTTTGCAGGACGAAAGCCCGAAGCGCAAGCAAGTGTATTGCTTAATCGGCAATGAGCCGATTGAGGCATGTTACGCGCGTGCCTGCACCATCATTGAATGGAAGGGCGAGCCATTTTGCCAGTTTGTCCTGCCACTGAACTGGTTGGGCGATCCCGCAAAACTTCATCCTCGCTTTGATTGGACCTACCAACTGGGCAAGGACTTCATGCGGTACTTCAACCGCCATCTCTGGCGCAGCTTTCCCATCTGGGAGTATAAGCCGCGCCGAGATGAGCCTCCGCCCTTTGCCTTCTTGTGTTCGTCTTACCTACCCAATATGGAGAACAAAACTATGAAAGAACCGGCGCATTCTCAAACGAACGTCCCAGATGATGACAAGTTTCTAGCGGTTACCTATCTCACGGTGGAAGATGTTGAACGTCGTTTGCAGTTGGGTCGCACCACCATCTACCAGCTTATGAAACGCGAAGGGTTGCCTACTGAGCACTTTGGGCGAACGGTACGTATCCCGCTTTTAGCATTCCAGGAGTGGCTCGCCAAACGGCAACAGGCGGGGGTGATAGATGCGGCCTCTCGCTGGAGGCCTCCGCACTCTCAGCCGGCAGGGAGACAGTCACCGCCTGTTTCGCGTAGAAGTGCGGGGGAAAGGAGGCGCTGAGACGGAAAGGAAACGACGGCGTTTTCGAGGCGTTGTCCCACGCAGAAACCCTTGACCTGCCGTTAGGATCGACTGAAAATACCTGCGTGCTTCTTCTTCAATTTTGTGGGCAAGCTCTTAACCTGTTGAGCATCAGCGGATGTTCTACACGAAATGTTTTCTCTCTCTAGAGAAGGAGGTCATATGACAAAACGGCGCGGACATGGTGAAGGCACAATCTTCCAGCGGAAGGATGGCCGTTGGACTGCGAGCATGACGTTAGAGGACGGTAAGCGGAAGACGTTTTACGGAAAGACTCGCAAAGAGGTGCAAGAGAAGCTTAGGGTTGCTCTCCATGAGCAAAAGCAAGGCATACTCGTAACGGGGCCACAACAGACGGTCAAGCAGTATCTTGAACAATGGTTTGAAGAAGTGCATAAACCTACCCTTCGTGTAAGCAGTTATGCGAGGTATCGCATCCTTCTGGATAAGCATATTCTCCCTGTTCTGGGGCATATTCAGTTACAGAGGTTAACTGCTCAGCAGGTACAGGCGCTTTACACGCTGAAAGGAAAAGAGGGGGTTGCTCCCAAAAGCATACAGAATATCCATGGACTGCTCCATAAGGCATTGGATACTGCTGTGCGCTGGGGCCTGGTTGCACGCAATGTATGCAGCGTCGTCTCGACTCCCCGCCTGGTACAACATGAGATTCATCCTTTGAGCAAGGAACAAGCTCAACGGCTTTTAGAAGAAGCGCGTGGTCATCGCCTGGAGGTTCTGCTTACGCTTGCCCTGGTAACAGGAATGCGCAGGGGTGAACTCCTTGCCCTCAAATGGCAAGACATTGACTTTGAAAGCATGAGCCTGCATGTATGCCGCACAGTGAACCGGATTACGAAGTATGGATATGTTGAGAATGAGCCGAAGACGGCGAAGGGTAGGCGCGTGATCATGCTGCCTTCCTTTGTGCTTGAGATGCTGAAGCAGCACCGTCTCCGCCAGGAAGAAGAACGCTTGAAAGTGAGTGATGCCTGGGAGAATAGAGACCTGGTGTTTACCGATATCCATGGCGGGTATGTGAATCCCGACTATCTTCTTGTCAGGTTTCGGCAGTTGCTCCATGCTGCGGGATTGCCTGATATGCGTTTTCACGATCTCAGGCATAGTGCTGCGACCATCTTGCTCACAATGGGCGTGCATCCGAAAATCGTGCAGGAACTGCTTGGCCATAGCCAGATTAGCATGACGATGGACATCTATTCACATGTACTGCCGACCTTACAGCAAGAAGCCATAAGCAAACTCGGCGATCTCTTCCATGAGAAGCCATGACGTATTGCTGTCAATTTTGCTATCAAGAAGGTCACATCAATGAAGCAAGGCTATCTAGAGTGGCTTTTGGCCTGACCTGATAGCTTCTCCATATGGGGGATAACACGAGGTGTGTTCTCACCCTTGCCTTTTTTGTTGCTTATGCCTGGTATTCCCGATCTTGCAGCAGCCCCGGGTCCAGCAGCGCTCCTGTGAGGTTTGTCCCTCTGAGGTCAACATCGCTCAGCTTTGCTCTGGAGAGATTGACCCCACTCAGATCCGCCCCGCAGAGGTCGGTTCCCCTGAGCGTGGCTCCGCTCAGACTTGCCAGGTAGAGATCGGCCTGCCTGAGACATGCCATGGAGAGATCGGCCTCGCCCAGATCTGCTCCGCTGAGATCGGCTCCATTCAGCATGGCCCCCTTGAGGTCGGCCTTCCTGAGATCGCTATCAGCCAGCGTTGCCTGCATGAGCTGTGCCCACCTCAGATCAGCTCCTCGCAGGTTCGCCTCTCGCAGATCAGCCTTGTGCAGCATTGCTCCTCGCAAGCTCGCTTCCCGCAAGACAGCTCGTTGCAAGTTTGCCTCCCTCAGGTCGGCCCTGTTCAGCCTTGCTCTGCTCAGATCCGCTTCCCGCAGGCTGGCCCGGTAGAGCGTCACTTCGTACAGGTTCGCTTGCCTCAAATCAGCTCTGTCAAGGTTGGCTTCGCGGAGGATGACACCCCGCAGGCTCACCTCTCCCAGGTCGGCCCGGCTGAGGGTCGCTCCGCTCATGTCCGCACAGAAGAGATCGGTTCCCCTGAGGATAGCAGCGCTCAGGTTCGCTTCTCGCAGGTTCGCCCAGTTGAGAATCGCTCCATACAGGTCTGCTTCACTGAGATCCGCTCCGTTCAGATTCGCCCCATTGAGGGTTGCCTTCAGCAGGCTTGCCCGCGAGAGGCTGGCTCCAGCGAGGTCTGCTCCACTCAGATTCGCTTCTCGCAGATCCGCCAGGGTGAGCATTGCTTTCATGAGGTTGGCCTGATAGAGGTTTGCTCCGCTGAGATCTGCTCCACTGAGGTTCGCTTCTCGCAGATCCGCCGCGCTGAAGTTTGGGCGTATCCCCAGGTGCTTTGCCCGCCAGCTATTCCAGGCCCTTACACCTTTCTTGAGGAGTTTAAGATGGCGCCAGTCTGCCACGGTCATTTCCTTTCGTGTCTAGCCCCTGACCGTCAATCATCATTATATGATGCTGGAAATTCGCTCGCAAGGGAACTATCCACTACCCCTTTCGTCGTCCCTATGGTACACTATAGGCATCTCTATAGAGAAAGCGAGAAGCTTGATCATGACCGACCAGTTGGATAGCGTGAGCCAGAAGGCGCTTGAATACCTGGGACTCAAGCACGAGGCGCGCGAACGGGCGCTGCCCAAATCTCGTATCGCTATTCGCTATTGCGCCAACAGTATCCGGGCTACGCATCGCCAGGAGTTTCAGGCCGCCACAGAGCTCCTGGCGCAAGCAGCCGCATTGCTGGCCGAGATGTCAGCCGACCTGCAGGACCAGCCGGATGTTTTCTACGCAGGCTTTGTCCAGGATGCCCAGAAAGAATACGCCGAAGCTGCCACGTTTGCCGCTATTGTCCAGCAGCGGCCTCTCCCGCTCGCCCCCGATCTTGCCGTTGATTGGGCTCCCTATCTCAATGGCCTGGGTGAAACTGTCGGTGAACTGCGCCGTTACCTCCTCGATCAATTGCGGCGCGGCAACATCGATCAGTGCGAAGTCTTCTTGCGCTACATGGATGATATCTATGCCGTTCTCACGCTGATTGATTTCCCTGACGCTATTACCCTGGGATTGCGTCGCACCACAGACAACGCTCGCGCTATGCTGGAAAAAACTCGTGGAGACCTGACCATCGCTGTTTCTCAATCACACCTGGAGCATACCATGCAGGCCTTGCTGCACGAGCTACGGAAGCGATAACATAGACGAAAGGAAGTAATGCCCGGCCTGTATACTGATCGTAGTGACGATGCGTATGATTCTTAAAGAGGGGTTACCTTTTACACAAAGTGGTGTGAATCCAGTTCCACGCCGGAAGCCACCTGCTCTAAACTTTAAATACTCTTTAATCTCTCTTCTTCTACATAAATTAAGAGGGGGACGTATGCAAAGCAAAGATAAGGCCTCGGAGAAGAGCAATAGCGATACCTCCGATAGTGCAACCAGTAAAGCCATGCCGAAAGGCAAGGCAAAGGCAGCTCTGTCTTCACAGGTAGTGACGGCGGAATCCGTTCAGGCCGAAGAGGTTCCTACCATCCCGCTCGGCTCGCTCCAGACGGTGAACTCATTGCAGCCAGAAGTAGCAGTACGCTCCGTAGCATCTACTAAATCGATCCAGTTGCCCACTCCTCTGGTAGCGCAGCCCTCGGAGTACCGCCGCAGCCTGGGAGAATGGATCCAGGTATGGTGGGAGGGTATTCGTCCCCAGTACCTGCCTCTTGCCCTGATGCCCATCCTGCTAGGCACTGTTTTAGCCTGGATGCGGGCAGTTACTCCGCAAACGCCTTTCGGCTCGCTGCGTTTCTTGCACTTTGTGGTGCTGATCGTCGCCGTTGCTGTCCTCCAGCTCGGCGCCAATCTCGTCAACGACTATTATGATTACATCAAAGGCGTCGACGCCAGTAATACGCTTGGTCCCGGCGAACTTATCCAGCAAGGCCTCATCAAGCCAATTCATGTTCTGACCTTTGGACTCCTCTTGCTCGGCGCGGGAACATTCCTGGGTATCCTCGTGGCTCTCTCCGGCAACCCATTCCTGTATATACTGGGCCTGGTAGGATTGCTTTGCGCCTACTTCTTCAGCGCGACATCGTACTCCCTCTCTTCTTTGGGACTGAGTGAACTGGTAAGCTTCCTTATTTATGGCCCCATGCTCACTCTGGCTGCCTACCTGGTACAGGCTGGCTCTGTGAACCGTCCCCTGCTCGTCACAGTGGTACTTTATAGCCTGCCCCTCGGCCTGCTGGCAACAGCGATCGTTCATGTCAACAATATGCGTGATGCCGAAAGCGATATCCAGGCGGGGAAGCGCACGCTGGCCTCTATGCTGGGTCTGGCCTGGAGCCGGGCGCTCTATGTGCTGCTTGTCCTGGGGGCCTATGCCCTGATTGTTGCGCTAGGCCTACCGCATCATGCGCCTCATCTGCTGCTGATTACCCTCTGGACGCTACCCACGCTGGCTATTGTCCTTACGGGAATCGCGCGTGCCGATTTGCCTGCCACTCTTCACATCGTGATGCGCCAGACGCTCAAATTGCACGTCCTTTTCGCTCTCCTGCTCATGGTGGCGCTGGTGGCAACGGCCCTTATCCCGGTGTTACCACATATTCCTTCGCACCTGCTGCCATTCTAGTCCAGGCGATGAGTGCTATGCCACGTGTATGCCCAGGCGCTCGAGCAGTTGCCGGCTGGTACTCGCCGCATACTTGATCGGCATGCGGCCAGGGACGCAATGTGAATCTGAACCTGTGCTGAGCAGCAGGTTGTGCTTGCCTACATATTCCAGGTACGTTTCGATGATTTCAGTGCTATGGTAGGGGTGGTAGACCTCGATCCCATCAATAGGGATTTCTGCCCGTACCTGGTCGAGCAAAGCGGGATCGTAGAAGGTGAAGCCTCTCTCGCGCCGTCCAGGGTGGGCAATCAAGCACACGGCCCCGCTACGATGCGCAGCATCTACCGTCTCCTCCATAGTCGCTTGCACCTGCCGAAAGCCGGCCTCGTGTGCTATGTTAAGCCCGCTTTGCCAGTCGGGCGCATAGCCATGCTCCCGCAGGAGCTTGATAATATCGCCGAGGGTTTGCAGTTTCCCACCTTTGCCCACCAGTATCTCCTCCTGCCGAGGAAATGTATAGCCCCGGCGCAGCAGCTCATCGTAGACGGCGTAAGTATTCTCCAGCCGCTCGCGCGCAATCCTCTCTATAAGGCCCTGTAAGTCGTTGTTTTCAGGATCAAAGCCGTAGCAGAGGATGTGGCCCATATGGCCCTTCCAATCGGTGCTCATCTCCACACCCGAAAGAACAGGCAAGTTCTTCTCGGCGGCCATATCCTGGATGCTGGCAACCATATCGACGCGGTCATGATCCGTCACGGCCACCAGAGCGAAGCCCTGGGCGGCAAGAAAATCGATCAACTCCTGCGCTGGCCAGCGCCCATCGCTATAGGTTGTGTGCATATGCAGATCGATAGCAGCATCCGAATCAAGCGTAAGTTGGCTAATCAGGCGTGTCAAAACTGGCTCCTTCTATGAGGGAAACTTATAAGATGTATTACAACTTTACCGGAGCGAGCGCGAATCAGTCAATGCCAAAGAAGCAAGCGGTAAAATAGAGTGATATAATGTAACCTCTCAAGTAATTGATATGATAGGAGAAACAAATAGATGGAGTTATCCAGGCCAAACAAGAGAAGGGAGTGCATTTTGCTACTGAATACGAATTGTAGTGCCGATGGTCGGACTCGAACCGACGACATATCGCTTATGAAACGATTGCTCTACCGACTGAGCTACATCGGCTTCCATGCCATTATAGCTCATGGCCCCTTCCCTGTCAACGGTTGAAAGCTGCTGATCGCGCCTTATGCGGGATTCAGCACCGCCTCCGGGTTCTTCAAATCATGATAGCGCAGCAGCCAGCAGCCATAGTTCATGCCGCCGCCAACGGCAGGCAGGGCTATCCACTGCCCATCATGCAGTCCTCCCTGGCGCAGCAATTCAATCAAGGCGATAGCGATGCTGGCGTTGGAGAGGTTGCCGTAATAGCGGAAATTATCCACAAGTTTCCCCATGATCGATTCGGGCCAGCCGTAATCGCTGATCAGCAGCTCTCCCATACGGCGCGTGATGCGCGAGTTGGCCTGGTGCGGCACAATATATGAGAGCTTTTCAGGAGGAAGATGGGCATGGCGGCACAGCACATCAACAGCCTCGGCCATAGCGCGAGGAGCCTCACGATAGACCTCTTTGCCGTTCATCTTGGTATAGCCAACCAGGTACTGGGAAAGTATGCGGTTCACTTCCTTCCCTTTGCCCTCCTTGTAAAGCTGTTGTATCTTGAAATCCACCTCTGCCATCTCGATAACATCTTTACGCAGAGGAGTCTGGTAGTAGAGCGAGGGGCCCTGGTTGGCATCAGTCCCGTTGATCAAGTAGGTATCCTCGTCGCCATGTTCCAGTAAAAAGGCCGAGGCACCTTCCCCAAAGAGCGAACTTGTTTTCCAATCGAGGATATGCATGATATTGGGAAGCAGCCCCTCGGAAGTGACCAGCAACGCGAGCTTTGCAGAGCTTGCCTCCAGCGCCTCGGCACAGGTCTGGAAAGCCTCTGTCTGGCAGGCGCAGGCGCCTTTGAGCATGGTTGTCCGTATAGGGCGCAGGCCAAGGCGCAGTTGCACCAGCCCTGCTATGGTAGGAAAGGCATCATTATCTGAGGAAGAGGCCCCGATGATCGTATCGATTTCAGAGGCATCGCGGCCAGCGCTGGCGAGCGCGCGTTGAGCAGCAATAACGGCCATATCGACCAGGCTTTCGTCTCTTGGAGCGCTGGGGTCGTCGAGCAGGCCAGGCGCATCGTCTCCGGCCAGCTTACGGCAAAGCTCAAGGGTACTGGCGCGTACATGGCGCGTACTCAGTCCCGTCACGCGCTCCAGATCATCCGCGCTGCGCGGATCTCCGAGGCGAGTCGAGATGTACGCAAAGAACTCATTGGTAATGATGCCTGCCGGGGCATAACTGCCCAGGCCAATCAGCCGTACCTTTGCCTTCGTATAAATTTCTGGCACAATATACGTATAGTGCGGCCACTGTTCCGATCCTGTCAGGGGCTGTGTCATAACAATAGAACCTCCATGCCGGGGATGCGATTTCGATTATTGAAAGTATAGCATATTCAAGCAGGGAGCGTACAAGATGGCGAAACGCGGCTCCCTATCCTTCCAGGTGAACCGTAGGGGCCGATGTATCGTGCCCAGCGCCGATTGATCGGCCCTTCCTCGACAATCACCCAAGGATAGAGATCCTTAACGCTTGCCGCCCCAGGCAAAATCTGCTAGACTACACAGCAATAAATTGACACGCTCACTCTCTCATCTTATGAAAGTATGGTAGTGGCAGAGCTTGCCCCTGCCATAGCTAGGGAGCCATAGCCGGAGAAAGCCATATCTGAGGACTTATGCAATTATTTAGAACAGCGCTCAAAGAAGCCGCCTGGGTCTTTGTGCTCAGCCGCTTCGTCATACTGCTGGTGAGCTACATTGGTATCATCCTCATACCGCAGATTGGCACCGCCAGCCCTCTGAATTGCACAATTGGCTTCCAATCCAATTCGTGCATCTATATGTGGTATCACTGGGATGCTGCCGCCTATACACGCATTGCTCACCAGGGATACGCCTTCACACCGGATGTCGCCTTCTTCCCGCTCTGGCCCCTGCTGATGCACTATGCCGGGCTGCTGCTCGGCGGAATCTATCCCCTCTCATATTACCTGGCCGGACTGCTACTCGCCAATATCTGTTTTTTCTTTATGCTAGTCTTGTTGTATTGCCTGCTTACCGGCGATTTTGAGCCCTCGCTCGCCAGCCGCGCCCTGTTCTATATCTCGTTCTATCCTTATGCCCTATTTTTCTTTGTAGGCTACGGTGAAGCTCTTTTCATACTACTATGTCTTGCCGTCTTTCTCTTGTTGCGGCGAGGGCAAGCGCTGGACTGGTGGTTCGCAGGCATCCTGGGTTTCCTGGCAGCCCTCACCCGCTCTTCGGGAGTGCTGCTGGCTATACCCTTCCTCGTCATGTACATCCGCCACTTCTGGCTCCCTGATAAGCGAGAGCAGACCAGCTTCTTGCAAAAGCTGAACGGTTTTGTTCCCATCATCTTGATACCGGCCGCTGTTGTGCTTTACCTGGTCTACCTGGGCTATACAAAAGGGAATCCCTTTATTATCCAATCAGTTGAGGTCAATTACTGGCATCGCCACTTCGCGTTGATCTGGCATAGCTTCGGCCCCGCTGCCAAAACCTCTTACGCGACCCGCTCTTCTCGTTGAATGTGCTGAAAAATGGACTGGACATGGCGTTTACCCTGCTGCCGATCCTGGCGCTAGTGCTCGGCTGGAAACGGCTACCGCTCCATTACAGCCTGTTCGCGCTCGCCATCATGCTCTTCTCCCTGAGCTTCCCGCTCGGCACCATAAACTCGCTGGCTTCCCAGCCGCGCTACATGCTGACCGCTTTTCCCTTTATTGTCGTATTTGCGCTCTGGGGCAAACGCCCCCGCTTTGACCAGGCCTACCTTGCAGTGGCCATAGCCCTGCTCGCGGTCAACACCATACTTTTCGTCACCCACTACTGGGTGGCATAATATAAATGGCTTTTTCTGGCCCCGCTCGTTCAAATAAACAGGAAGATAGATCAAGAAACGATTATATGACATTGAGTAATAGCCAGCAAACACAGGTAGACGAGCACAAGCTGCCAGCCGGATACAGCCTCTCCATTGTCCTGCCAGCCCACAATGAAGAGGCCGCCATTGCCGAAACGCTTCATCAGGTTCTAGCTGCTGTATCGACATGGACAGAAGATTTCGAGGTGATCGTCGTCAACGACGGCAGCACCGATCGTACTCGCAGCATCGTTGAGCAAATGGCGGCCTCTGACCCGCATATCCGCCTGATCAACCACCCCGTTAACCAGGGCTATGGCGCGGCCCTGGTCAGCGGCTTTGAAGCCTGTAGCAAAGACCTGGTCTTCTTTATGGACTCAGACGGCCAGTTTGACATTCGTGACCTCGAGCGCTTCTTCCCTTATATCGGGAAGTACGACGCCGTCCTGGGTTATCGCATCCATCGCCAGGATACCTGGATGCGCAAGCTCAACGCCTGGGGCTGGAAGATGCTGGTGCGCCTCGTCTTTGGCCTACGCGTGCGCGATATCGACTGCGCCTTCAAGCTCTATCCAGGGCAATTCTTCCGCGAGCATCGCTTAGAGACGCGCGGCGCCATGATCAATACCGAGATTTTGTATAAGTTTACGCGCGCAGGCTATACCTACACCCAGGTCGGTGTACGCCACCTTCCTCGCCATGGAGGGCGAGCATCTGGGGCCAAACTTTCCGTCATTGCCCGTGCCTTTCGCGAAATGTTCACCTACGCCTGGAAATGGCGCCACCGTTAAATTTCATTATCGGCCTTTTTACCCACATTATTGTTTCCTCGGTTTGCTCGGAAGCCGCAATGGCGTAGGCCCGCCCGGCAAACGCGCAGGTACCGGCGGAGTGAACGCTGTTGAAGGCGGAAGAGGAGTAATAGGCCCTGTGGGTGGGATTTCATTGAGCTTCGCCGTCTCTTCCAATGCGATAGCGTCTATCTCAGCAGGGGTTGAAGGTTGTGAGTTAGCAGGCTGAACAGGTACTTGTCCAGCCTCTACGCCTGGCGCCGGCGTCTCCTTCAGGTGCTCGTTCCCGGCTTGCCAGGGCCATGCATGATGTGATAAAGGATCGTCCTCTGTACCCACAATGCTGGATGGATCAGTCTTTTCAAAGAAGAATCGATGTGAACCAATCTCAAGCATCGCACCTTGCTCAACGATCGCAGTTCCACGGATACGTTTGCCGTTCAGCAGGACGCCATTAAGACTGTCGCAATCGGTAATATACGCTTGCCCCTGATCCCAGGCGAGTTCGGCATGGCGGCGCGAAGCCAGTTCGTCATCAAGCCAGACATCATTATCTTCACCCCGCCCAATCGTCACTATTGCCCGCTTCAATGCCAGGCGCTGTCCTTGCAAGCGGCCACTCCGGTACGTCAACCATCCCCAGGGAGTATCTTCATTGAAAACGTAAGGAGCGATAACCCCCGGCTGATGCCTGGGAGGAGTGATGACTGTCGCTGGATTGGCGCGCGTGGGACGCCGCTGGCGCGGAATATGCACCGATGTCGTTGTAGTGCGCGGTTGCGTGAAAAGGCAATAAGCAACCGTGACGGTTAATGGTGAAAACCAGCCCAGCAGGGCTACGTAGACGAGCACAAGCCCAACTTCTAGATGGGAAAGCGCTACCTGCTGAGCACCAAAACGCACGTTGTACCAGATGATAGCCGGTAAGAGCAACAGGGCGGAGATGACGCAGATCACAATCGTCCCGGCCAGTTGCCGGGTGGTGCCGCGTCTCCGTAATGACGTATAGACGGCGTTGATAGCGACGGCAAGCATGCAACATGCCAGCCCGCCATAACAGCCAGCGTTAAACCATGCCGGAAAATCTATGCTGCTCGTCTTCGCGTCCCTCTCTTCCCAATTAAAGCATAGGCTCGATGTTGGCGTTACGGGCATCGCTGATTAAAATGGTATCCACAATTGTATGCTGCCTGGCATTTTGCGCGTAGAATACATCGGTTGCAAGGTTATCAGAGACCCCCGCAACCTGGTTATTCAGTTCGGCCGCATCCCAGTATTCAAAATGCGTATCATTCGGCGTGGTTGCAACACCGAGAAAGGCGTGCCCAGGTGTAATCACGATCTCCGCGTGTAGCCCTATACGTTCGGCAGCAGAGGCAAGCAGCAGCGTCAGCTCGATACACATCCCGCTGCGCTGGGCCAGCACCTCGGCTGGCAGCTTGATCACCTGCGTGGCGACGGTATCGCTATCAGGCCCACTATAAGGCACGCTGGCCTGCACATAGCGTATGCCATAGTCATATAAGAGCGTATCATAAATAGCGTCAACCTGGGCAATCACTTCCCCGCTGCTAGCCTTATTATATCCGATCATAGCAGGAGGCACAGGTGGCGGCTCCATCGGTAATTCCGATGCGGCCTTGTACACAAGCGAGCCAATAGCCGGATCATCTGGTGTTACCCATGCTGCGATTCTCAGGCGGTTGGTCGCAACCCATTGCATGAGCCAGCGCGAGTGGAGCAACAAAGGAATATCTTCAAGGTAATAGAGATGCTTTGCCATATCCGTGACTTGCACGTGCAGCGACGTGTTATCCTCAGCCGTGAGCCTGCGAAAAAGCTGGCTCACCAGCGGCGGCGCAAAACTCGCGAATTGCGCTGTGCTGATCGCATTGATCGTTTCCACCTGCACCTGGCTCACTCCTACAATGCTGGCGCTTGCAAGCAGCGTCATTGGACTGGCACTGCTATACTGGACAGTAAAGACAGGGACATGGTTCGCGACATAAGATGGATAAAAGGCACTAAAAATAGCCGGTGGCGCCTGCACGCAAATATGCACAGGGGCCTGGCCGCCACAATGCTCCTGGGTTTCAAGACTCCCCTGTTGATAACGCGAATAGGCCTGCAGTCCGCCCATAACGTAGCCGCTAGAGAGTCCCACAAGCACCACAAGCGTAAAGAGCAGAATCATAAGTTTTGCGCGCATCGGTTTGCTCACCCATCTCTCGCCCAGGCATATGTAGCTGAGGTCACATGCAAACGCGATTATATCATCCTGTTTCAGGGCGGACAAATAAATGGGAATTGTGGGTCATCCCACAAACACCCACATTCCTCCGGCTCTCCATCCTTCCGAGTAAAATGTAGGGCCCGGTTTACCGTGCCCACCGCCGATTATGAGGATGAACAAAATCATGCCCGGATAGATGTAGGGGCCGATTGATCGTGCCCAGTGCCGATTGATCGGCCCAAAGGCAATCCATCATACCCCCGATGAATTTGTTAACATTCATTATCGGCCCATATCCTATTCACACTCTCGGTCGCCATTAACAACAAAAGGCATGCTATAATATAACCAATTATGTGATGCTCAGCTTAAAACAGAATCTGGCCTGTACTACTCGTACACATATTTATTAAGAGAGAAGGTGACCTATGTTCTGCTCAAATTGTGGTAATCACGTAGAGGATGGCGCTCATTTTTGCACAAACTGCGGCGCCCCGCTCCAACCTCCGGGCGCTCTTGCATACCAGCAACCGCAACCACAGCCAAAAGATGAACCGGAGTACAGGGCGCCAGCGGCAAAGCGCACCTCCGGCTCCAGTTCGCGTCAAAGCAAGCCGAAAGACCCCTACCAGCAGCAGATCAAAGAACTTAAGCTGCAAATCAAACAGCTCCGCCTCGATCTACAGCATGTTAACCAGCAAATCAGCCAGGCACGCATCCAGTATGAAGAAAGCGCGCCCTTCCTGCCCTGGAGCTTACGGCGCGTAGATAGAATGATCGAGGCTGGTCGCTTGTGGAATCCTGCCCAGAAAAGGCAGGAACTGCAGCAGCAAATCCAGCAGCTCGAGCAGCAGCTATTGGGACTCCAGCAGGCTCAATTGCAATGGCAGGAACAACAATCCCGGCAGGGATAAAATAAACGTAGGGGCCCGATTTATCGCGCCCTCTACAGCACCATGCCCAAGGTGTCCTGGGCGAGTGCGGCGAATAAACGTAGGGGCCGATTTATCGCGGCCACCGCCGATTGATCGGCCCAAGGGCAATCCCTTATATCCCCCGCTATTTAAGGTTCATAATTGCATCCTACATCGCCATCTCTGGCTCTATGCTAGGAGAGAACTGCTCATTGTAAAGTTTGGCATAGAGGCCTCCACGTTCCAGCAACTCCTGGTGCGTGCCTCGCTCCACGATCTCGCCTTTATCCACCACCAGGATGATATCGGCAGCCAGGATAGTGGAAAGGCGGTGAGCAATGGCCACCGTCGTGCGATTCTTCATCAACGGTTCCAGTGCCGCCTGGATCAAGCGCTCAGAATGCGTATCGAGAGAGCTTGTCGCCTCATCCAGGATCAGGATACGCGGATTCTTCAAAATCACACGCGCAATGGCGATACGCTGCTTTTCTCCTCCTGAGAGCTTATAGCCCCGTTCTCCCACGATGGTATCATAGCCATCGTCGAGTTCCATGATGCGATCATGGATGGCTGCCGCCTTCGCCGCTGCGATCATCTCCTCTTCAGTAGCATCCTGGCGAGCATACAGCAAATTTTCCCGGATGGATGCATGGAACAGGTAAGTCTCCTGGGTGACCACACCGATAATATCGCCCAACGATGATAAGACAATATCTTTAACATTGTGCCCGTCGATCTCGACCGCGCCACTATCGACATCATAGAGCCGTGGGATCAGGTAGGTGATGGTGGTCTTGCCGGCACCACTTGGCCCAACCAGAGCCGCCAGTTGCCCAGGCTTGATGTCAAACGAGACGTGATTCAGCGTCGGGCGCGCTTCTAGCTCCTCCTCTGTTTCTTGCGAGACGGCAACAGGCTGCGGAGAAACGGGACCTTTCCCATCTATGTTGTCACGCCCTTGCTTCGTATTGCTGAGTTCCACAAAGATGGCAGGTATATCGCGCTTGTAAGTGAATGATACATCCTTAAAGGCGATTTCACCACGTACATCATCAACTGAGAGATGCAGCGCCTTTGGAGAGTCGGCGATATCAACCGGCAAATCGAGGTATTCAAAGATGCGATCGAACAGCGCCAGTGCTCCCTGGATATCAACCTGCATACTGAGCAACTGCCCGATAGGGAAGAAAATGCGGCTCTGTAGCGTCGTGAAAGCCACAATACCACCAAGCGTGATCGCCGTTGGAGCGTGGCCAATGATCTGCCAGCCCGCCACCAGATAGATGACGGCCGGAGTGATCGAGAAGAACGTGCCAATGAACATGAAGAACCAGCGTCCGATCATCTGCTGCTTGATCTCCAGCCTGGTCAGATTCTCATTCTCCTTCTCGAATTGCCGCTGGGCATATTTCTGCCGGCCAAAAGTCTTGATCAGCAGGATGCCGCTCACAGAAAGCGTCTCCTGCATCATCGCTGTGAGCGAGGCCATGCTTTCCTGTGTTTCCTTGCTCGTTGAGCGCCGGATATTGCCTACCTTGTAGGTAATAAACACGAAAATAGGCAACAGGCCGAGCGAGATAGCAGTCAACAGAGGGCTGAGTACAAGCATGGCAATAACCGTGCTGACGAACGTGGAGACGTTTGAGACAATACTCGTCGCTGTGTTCGTGACCACATTTTCCACGCCGCCGACATCATTGGAGAGACGCGACTGGATTTCGCCCGTGCGTGTGGCCGTGAAAAAGCGCAAGGACATGCTCTGCAAGTGCTTGTACAGCTTGTTGCGGAAATCGCGCATGACTCGCTGCCCGATGAGGTTGTTCAGGTAGGTCTGCCCGACGCCAATGATGCCCGACACAACCGGCGTAATAAACATAATCCCGACCAGGATGAAGAGCAGCGTGAGGTTGCGCTTGCCAATCGCATCATCGAAGATGTAGCGGATCAGGAGCGGGTTGACCAGCCCCAGCACAGTCG
>CADDZH010000063.1 GCA_902812455.1 Chloroflexota bacterium
CCATATACTCCGCATACTCCACCGAACTCCAGCCCAGACCATTAAGGGCTTGCTGGTTACCAGCATAGACACGAGCCATACCGAAATCCGCCAGCAGCATCCGCCCATCAACTCTCACAAATATGTTGGTTGGCTTGATATTGCCATGAATAATACCGCGATCATGGGCGTATTGCAGGGCATCACACAATTGCTGCACCATGGGAACAGCCTCTAGCGGGGTGAGCTTTCCTCCTCTACGTTTGAGTAAATCCAGAAGTGTGCCGGAGGAAACAAAAGGGGTAACAGTGTAGAGCAAGTCCTCGCCTTCACCAAACTCAAGCAAGGGCAAGATATTTGCGTGGTCAAACTGGCCGATCTTCTCGGCTTCGACCATGAAATGCTCGCGCAAGGTTGCATGCCGGGCATAGTCAGGATGAAATACTTTTACTGCTACTTCGTAGTTTCCCTCACCACGTAGCTGCGCATGATAAACATCTGCTACATTACCCTTGCTTATACAGCGCAGTAGAAGGTAATCACTGAGTATGACGCCTTCCAGATCAACCATAGGACACCCCATTATGCAGATTAAGCAATTGATCCCAATCTCTGTAGGGGCCGATTTATCGCGCCCACCGCCGATTCATCGGCCTGGAGACGATCCCACATAGACCCCGATTTTTTTGAAAATTCATTACGGATTTGTTCAGCCCCGGCCTTCACAACACAAAGAAACCCGGAGGCCAAATAAGCATAGGCAATTCATCGAAAGTAAACGGAGCAGCAAAGCATTTTCGCTGATCAAACCACATGTAGGGGCCGATTTATCGCGCCCATTGCCGATTTATCGGCTTTCGGGGCGATCACACCATGGGCTTCCCATGATCTATCGTCATATCCTCAATCCCAAAATAAGCACAATGGTCAGCAGGTGGAGACATTGATCAACCCATATACGATTAATGAGCTTATAGCGAGACTTGAGGGGATCGATCACAAAATGCGTGCTAAAAAGGATCGCTGTTGCCAGCAGTGATGGGTGCGCGAAGAGAATAAACGTGGCGGTATAAGTAGCACAATGATAAAAATTGACCTCCCAGCTCTTCCCTTTTTCAATACTCATCCAGGTGCTTTGAAAAGCGAAATCCCCGATGAAATGACAGGCCAGCCATATGAGCAAGGTCGGAAAGGAGATATCCATGAAATGCAAATATATGCTCCCTGCTCTGTGCTTCACACCCTGTACAGCTAAAGACCGGTCATGCCATCCTGAGCGCAGCCATGCCATGCTGAGCGCAGCTATGTCATCCTGAGCGCAGCCATGTCATCCTGAGCGAAGCGAAGGATCTGATGCCTATCGAATCACACACTTCCCCTTCGTCCCTCAAGGCTTCGGCTCACTCGCAGAGGCGTGACATCGTATAGCCGGTGCTCCATCTATAAGCTGAGTATAAATGAGGAAATGCGCTGTAACTATGAGGTGCAATGCCTCGCAGGTGTGAAGTAGTTCACAACTGGCAATCTCATGACAAAAAAATCAACCCTTCCTCGTCTTCAACGGTGATGAACAGAATCTGGTATGAATGAGCAACATACATTGCTCTCAGCACGTCGTCTTGTGATGTACTTTACACTGGTAAGATATCCGGCCTCATAGCGGTATCGTTCTCCCTCGCTTACACTCAAGATTGTAGCAATGGTCATACAACAGTTACGGCAAGGAGGACAACATGAGCAGCACGTTGATCCGGCACATCGTGGTAGTAAGCACTCTTGTAGCAATCTTGTGTATTGCGCTTCTGCTAGCTGTTCTCCTCATCCACAGCAGCATCATGGGAGCCCACGCCTCACAGAGCGGCGTTATGCTTATCGCTCATCCCCAGCCGTTTGCTTTCGCCTGAGAAACGGATCGGCCCTGATGATTCTTGACACCCGGATGGGGTAATTCCTGTAGGGACAGGGGGAAGGGTGGAGTGGATGAGGGGGCCTGGTGCCTGTCCCTGTCCTGCTCGGGAGTCCACTGTAGGGACAGTGCCTTGTGCCTGTCCTGCTTGGGGGTTCACTTATTCCCTGTTTCGGTTGTCAAAGTTCATTAAGGGGCTTTGCGCTTGCCCTGGCGCGCTTGCGCCATGCTATTCCAGCAAAACTGCGCAAGAGCAGGAGCGTACCCACCAGTATCCAGAAGTAGAAAGCAAAATCCTGGCTGAGAAATACACTATCGACCTGCCCCTGCACAATGACAGCCAGCATGGCAGCACCAACACCTACCAGTAGCCAGCGCCATTGTTCCATTCCTTGCGCCTGACCAGCGTCCACACGCCTCAATATGCGCGAAAAGAGCCAGTAGAAGAGAACGATTATAGCTATAATTGCTAGCAGGCCAAAGATGCCAACATTGACCCAGATATTGAGGATATCATTCTGAGGCTGCGACAAATCCGGCTCCTGGCCAATACCTGTATATTGCCCGGTAGCATGGTTAACGGTGATCCAGTAGTGGTGAAGATGCGGGGTATAGCAGAGGGGGTTAAGGCTGTAGTGGCATAACCAGTTATCCAGGCCCACGCCGAACCAGGGGTAGTCCTGGATCATGTGGATAGCGCTCTGCCACAAATACAGCCGCTTTGTGATCGTACTTACTCCAGCGATATTCACATGATGCTCAAGGATAAAATGAGTAATCTTTGTATGAAAAACGAGAACAGTAACACCGCAGAGAACGACCAGCCCAATTGCGCCGAAAAGCAAGGTTTTACGGTTACGAATCGATAGGATAGCTATAAAGAGCGCGGCCACCACGATAGCAACGCCACCGCCAAGAGATTGCGTGATATAAAGAACCACTAACAAGAACATGCAGTAACAAATTGCCACCAGGCGAAATGCCCAGGAGCGTGCAAAATCGAGCGTATACTGGGGCCTGGCAACTACCAGCGCAAACCCGATAGGTAAGGTATAATCGAAGAGCACTCCTATTTCATTAGCCCCGCTGTACACCGACGTAATGCGGCGCAAACCATCCGCATCGGGTACCAGCGTCTGGCTAAAGAAGATACCCTGCACCAGGCCTATGAGCGCAACCACAAAGGCCGTTGCCAGCATAGCCGCCCACAAACGTACCAGGTCCTGGCGCGAGCGTAAACAGTACAGGGCAAGCAGCAGGTACAGTAAAGGCTCGACGATTTCTTCGCGGAACGCACGCAAAGCCACGTGAGGATCATAGGCAAGCAGCACAGAAATGGCAGCCGCAACAACAAATATGGCTATAGGAAAAATAAAATAGCCCAGGCGATCTCTCAATTCGCCCCAGGACAACCAGTAACGCCAGGTGTTCTGCCAGAGAATCAGTTGCACCACAGCGACACCCAGGCACACCAGAAGCGTAATTTCCCCGATACTGAAATTGTAGTGGCTATAAACTGTTTTTTGAAATTCATAATAAGGAAGGGCAAGCGGCAACAATGCCACCGCGAAGGACAGGCGATACCAGCATAGAACGATAAATACGAGCAAAAATGGCAGCGAGAAGAGTGGATTCACATGAGAGAGCTGGCCCGTCCCAAGGTTGGGATTCCCTATGATGTAATAGAGGCCCATCGATACGATCATGCCCGCTTCAACTGAGCGATCATGCCAGAATGCCGGCAGAGCCTTTCTCCGCTGCCCCTTATCTATGGGTGGCTCAGCCGAAACCGGTATATCGCTATCCAGCCTGTCTACTGTTCGCTGCTCGTCTACTGTTGTATCAGGTGAACCAGGATGCTGGCTACTCATAAATTCTGATCAACCTGTAAAAACATACTGCTCTGTCAAACTTAAATGTAGTGGCCTCCCTTGTGGGGGCCAGGCCTCCATCCATAATTGTGATAATCCCCTAAAAAGACATACAATACATCCACCGCTATAACAAGAAACGAAAGAGGAAAGCAATTTGTATCTCGGCTGAGAGAAATCAGCAACCAGAAAACCAATAACACTTGCAGAGAGACGAGCAGGAACAAGCTGCGGTGTGACAGCAATCGTCAACGGATAAATAGACTATACTTTCCCGTGTGCCGCCCCCGAAGTCACAGCCCTATCATGCACTTGCCCAGGCCGCGCAGCAGGCGGCTTGCGCGTCATCCAGGCAAAGACAGAGCCAACAGCCAGCAGGTAGACGAGATAGACAAAGACTTGCAACAGCGTGGGAGCTTCAGCATAGCCCAGGAAGTTGTGCAAAAGGTCACCGATGGCGCTATCCTCACTGAGGAGATGTGCAGTATTCCAGAGCGGAGTTGCACCAAAAGCCAGCCAGCCCAATTGCTGCATGTTCTGCACAGCATCGCCAAGCAGGCCGGCAGCGAAGAAAATCAAGAGAATGCCCACCACGCGGAAGAAGAGCCTGAAATCCAGCCTATAACCCAGGCGATAAATCAGGAATGACAACCCTAGCGATGCCAGTAAACCAAGCAAAGCTCCAAGTAGCAAGAGCAGGGCATTGGTATTGAAAGCAAAGGCCAGCATGAAGACAGCCGTTTCTAGACCTTCACGGCCAACAGTGCTAAAAGCCAGCAGGCCAAGCGCGAAGCCGGAACCGGCAAGACTCGCCTTTGCCATAATTTCTTTCTTCAGTGAGCGACTATGCTTCTGCATCCAGAAGGTCATGCTTGTCAGCAGCACTACAGCAACAAGATAAGTGATCGTCTCAAAAATAGTCTGGAATGTTGAGCCGACGTAGTTGTGGATGGTCACATAGAGTGCGGTTGCGCCAAGCAAAGATGCCGATATGGCCAGGATCACACCAGTCCAGACAGCACGCATATGGTGTGTCTGACCAAGTTGCCGCAAGGCGGCAAACAAGATACTCACAATGAGGCTGGCTTCTAACCCTTCACGCAGGAAGAGAACAAACGCTGCTATCATGAATCCCAGGCCCTCTCTCCAGGATACGTAACATAATTCCGACTGTTTCACTCAGATATTAGCATACCCTAATAGAGAGAGTCAAGGGTTATAGCTCAAAAAACTCTCAAAACCTGTTTGAAAGGGGTGACAACCGGGAGACGAAGGGGGTATTATTTGGGGTATGAAAAAAACTAACTATACCCAACGGATATGAAAGAGAGCAATCCATGTCAAATCCCTCAGGCACAAGTGTACAGAAAGTGCAGGATGTCTTAAAATCGTTAGGGTTTTCGAGCGAAGTGGTGGTCTTTGCGGACTCGACACGCACGGCTGCGGAGGCAGCTCAGGCCGTTGGCTGCGAGGTCGGGCAGATTGTGAAATCGCTGGTATTCAGGGGCAAACTGTCGCACAGGCCGGTGCTTGTAGAGGCCAGCGGCGTCAACCGTGTCAACGAGCGGCGTATCAGTGAGGAGGTGGGCGAGCCGATTGAGAAGGCCGATGCCGGTTTCGTGCGCCAGCATACCGGTTTCGCGGTGGGCGGTGTGCCGCCGGTTGGCCATAACGAGCACATCGAAACGTTCATCGACGAGGATCTGTTGCAGTATGAACAAATCTGGGCGGCTGCCGGTAGTCCACACGCCGTCTTCCGCCTCACCCCGGACGAATTGAAATTGCTGACCGGAGGCAAGGTGATAAAAATCACATAAATCAGCGCGTCACCCAGATTTTGGCTGCTACGGATTTACTGATAGAGACAGGGCGCCCTGCTACTTGAACACTGAAGATCTCGTCAGAGCTTTCATTCTCCCTAGCCTCGTGAGGCAGGATGGTCAGGCGCGTTCCCGGCGTCAGTCCCTTCTCATGCAGGTAGCGGATGAGCGCCTCTTCGTCCTCGACCACTTCAGAGATACACAGGATCGTGACGACTTCCCCAACGGCAGCGGTGGAAAGGCGTATCGCGTGGTGATCCTTCAAGTAGTTACGGGCATCCGCTACTAAGCCTGGAATAGGATTACCGTGCGGGCAGGTTGTGGGATTATTGAGGGAGGCGATCACGCGAGCCTCAACCGCCCCGGAAATGAAATGCTCCAGGCGGCAGGCTTCTTCGTGAACCTGGTGCCACTGCATCCCTAGCATATCGGTCAGGAAACGCTCTGTCAAACGATGTCTGCGTAATACTGCTTCAGCAGAACGAATACCTGCATCTGTCAGCGTGACCTGGCGCCTGTTATCCATCTCGATGTAGCCATCGCGCACCAGGCGCTTGAGCATTTCGGTGACGGTCGGGGGAGCAACATGAAATTTTTCCGCGAGCCGTGCCCCTATCACGACCTCATCCTCCATACTCATATTGTAGATTGCCTCTAAGTACTCTTCGACGGTTGGGCTGAGGGGCTCTTCTGTGTTCATCATTCTTTCTTACCTATCGCAAAACATCTTCACTACTGCTCATTCTATCCAAATCAATACTGCAACGTCAAGAAAAGCCAGGATCAACCATGCATCAAAAACCATCAATTCAAGTCGAGCAAGCAACAAGACGATATTTCAATTGGAACACCATCAGATGTGTTTTTCTCGATTTACCCGAAGGATATAGTGAAACGAGAAAGGAGTTTCGAGAGATGATCACAGTACCAGTGCAGGCACAAACGATTGCCACAACGATGGAGCAACCGGAAGGTGCTTCCAGAGGCAGGACATGGAAGCGCTATTTGTCATCGAAGGTCTACAAGCAAGCCATACTCTTGCTGCTGGCTGCTTTCCTGCTATTTGGTTCTATTATAGTCTCTACCAATCAACCGGCGGCCCAGGCAGCCAATCCAGGAGCAGGCAATGGCTGCATATGGTATCGCATACGCTGGGGCGATACATTAAGCAACATTGCCTGGCGCTACCACAGCAATATCTGGACGCTGGCCAGGGCGAACTATATCGGCAATGTCAACCTGATCTTCGCGGGGCGCTTGCTGTGTATCCCGTACCGTTTGAACGCTGGCGGTGGCGGAAATTATGGGGGAGCAAGTGGCCTTACGCCTAACGGTACCGTACTCTGGTACGATTATGCCGCGCTTGGCTGGTCTACGCGTGGTGAAGTGGTAGCATTGCTTCGTCAGGCTGCTGCCTACTACGGTTTACCCGCGAATCTGTTGCTGGCGATCGCTTGGCAGGAAAGCGGCTGGTATCAACACGTGATTGCCTGGGATGGAGGCATCGGTGTCATGCAGTTGATGCCCTACACAGCTATGGCTATTAATGCCGGCACGGGCATACGACGCGACCCGTACCACCTGGTGGATAATATCTACCTGGGAGCCACCTACCTGTACTGGCTGTGGCACAGCTTCCACGGCAACCTGGTCGCCATTATCAGCGCCTATAACGAAGGCGGGTGGGCTGTAGTCCATCGCGGTATCTTCAACTGGCGCTACGTCAATAACGTTCTGTACCTGATGAGGGTGTTCTAGGGACTGATACGGGCGGTGCAGGCGCCGCCCGTCACGCCTCATCCCCATTCCCCAGGTTATAATACTATACTGTATTCAGCACTTTAGGAGGAGGGATAGCTCTTCCCGATTCCTGAGCAACCATAATCCAGCTCTCGATGGCGTCTTGCCCCTGTTGTACTGCCTCTTCGTATGTCTCACCATGTGTTCTGCATCCTGGCAGTTCAGGAACGGTGACTATATATGCTTGATCAGGTACACTCCACTGAATTATCATAGAATAGTGTTTGTACTGCTCATTCATCTTGCACCTCTTTTAGCTTCCTGATCACTTCTCGTACATCTTTCACCTGGTAAGGTTTGGCATCATCTCCATCGTTGCCTGAAAGAGTCAATTCTTCAAATGGCAGTAATGGATGTATCCAAACAGTATGACTACCTTTACCGGGACGATAAGAAAAACCTGCTCGCTGTAGCTGCCTTTTCAGCTCCCTAATTTTGGGAGGCATACTTCAACCTCGAATATTTATTACGTTTTCCCTGAGCCACGTATCGACCGTTACTAAATGCTAGTATACCTGAACTCACAAAAATATTTCAAGCGTCTATGATGTTGTCGCTAGCGACTCACTTGACACAACCGCCCATTGCCCGTATAATCTTCTCAAGAGCAAAATCGAATATGTGAAAGCTACGAACAGGAAGAGTACATAACAACGCAGAAGTACAGAGAGCCGGAGAAGGTGTGAACTGGCCTTCGTGCAGTTATGGAATGGGCCTGGGAGCTAGAGAAGAACCCTCTGGCAAGACATATGCCGGAGGCAGTAATACTCTACCGGAGCGTCCCCCGTTATCGAGGACAGGATATCACCTGCTGTATCTGAATAAAGTGAAGCAGATTGTATCCGGCAATGAGGGATTAGCTGCTCCTTGTTGAGCAGGTAATCTGAACCAGGGTGGCACCACGAAAGCATTACGCCTCTCGTCCCTTGTTGGGAAGAGTGGCGTTTTTTATTGCTCTTTTATTCATTGTGATTTGATTTGAAGGGAGGAAGGACAATGCCAGTTGAAATGAACCAGGATGTTAAACCTGGACCAGGCAAAACCCACGCAGGAGCGCCTGTGAAAAAACGCGTGTTCTCAGGCGTACAGCCTACCGGCCATATCCACGTGGGCAATTACCTGGGGGCAATACGTAACTGGGTAGCTTCCCAGCAAGAGTACGACAACATTTTCTGCATTGTTGACCTGCACGCGCTCACCATCCTGCCGGTCGATCCACAAGAGCTGCACACAAACACACGCAAACTTGCAGCGCTCTACCTCGCATGTGGCCTGGATCCGCGCTATTGCAAGCTGTTCGTGCAGTCACACGTGCATCAACATGCCGAGATGAGCTGGATCATGGAATGCTTCACCCCCCTTGGTTGGCTGTATCGTATGACGCAGTTCAAGGCCAAAGCCGCCGAGCATGGAGGCGAGCACACAGAATCTGTGAGCACCGGGCTTCTCTGCTACCCGGCGCTGATGGCCTGTGACATTTTGCTGTACCAGACAGACTATGTGCCGGTGGGAGAGGACCAGCGCCAGCACCTTGAGTTCACGCGCGACCTCGCCCAGCGCTTCAATAGCATGTATGGGCAACAGGTGTTCACCATTCCCGAAGCGCAGATCAGGGAAGTCGGCGCCCGCATCATGGCGCTGGATGTTCCGGCGAACAAGATGAGCAAAAGCGATCCCAACGATAACTCCCGCATCAATCTGCTTGACGATCCATCGACGATCAAAAGAAAGATTGCGCGAGCAACGACGGATTCGCTACGTTCGGTGAAGTTCGACCCGGAGCGGCCCGGCATCACGAATCTGCTGACCATCTACCAGTCGCTAACAGGCCGGTCACAGCAGGAGATCGAGGCAGAGTTCGAGGGCAAGGGATATGGCGACTTCAAGGCCGCCCTGACCGAGCAGATAGTAGCAACCCTGGAGCCGATCCAGAGACACTACTACGAGCTGATCAATGATCTGCCCACGCTGGAGGCTATCCTCAAGCAAGGGGCAGACGCAGTGCGGCCCATGGCCGAGGCAACTCTGCAGCGGGTCAAAGATGTTATCGGCGTCGGCTAAACTGAAGCAAAAATACCTGCCGGGTGACCTGTAGGGGCCGATTTATCGCGCCCAGCGCCGATTCATCGGCTTTGCCCTGGCCGATTTATCGTGCCCAGCGCCGATTCATCGGCCCTCTCCCTTGATAATGACCCTAAAAGATAGAAACTCTTTATCGGTCCGCCTTGACTTTCATGCAGAGAGGAGTAAAGTAATGATTCGTGAGGCAATTACACACCTGGCTGCCGGGGCAACACTCAGCGAAGACGAGGCAGCAATGGTCATGGAAGAAATTATGACGGGAGTAGCTACCCCGGCGCAGATGGGCGCTTTTCTTACGGCATTGCGTATGCGACCTGGAGGGGAAACAGTGCAGGAGATCGCGGGCATGGCACGAGTCATGCGCGAAAAAGCGGTACAGGTACACCTGGAGACGCAGGTAGCAGGCCGGGCGCTGGATACCTGCGGCACAGGCGGCGACGGAGCCGGCACCTTCAACGTCTCTACCGGAGCCGGTATCCTCGCTGCTGCCGCCGGCGCCTCTGTCGCAAAACATGGCAATCGCTCGGCTACCAGCCGTTGCGGCAGCGCGGATGTGCTAGAAGCACTGGGTGCGCGTATCGATCTTGGGCCAGAGCAGGTGGCGCGCTGCGTGCAGGAGGTTGGCTTCGGCTTTATGTTCGCGCCCGCATACCATCCTGCCATGAAACATGTCGGCCCAACGCGGCGCGAAATTGGCATACGTACCGTCTTCAACATTCTTGGCCCGCTGACGAACCCGGCCCATACCCGCTACCAGGTGCTGGGCGTCGCGGATGGCTCCCTTGTGCGCAAAATGGGCGAGGTTTTGCTTCACCTCGGCTGCCAGCACGCCTTGATCATTCATGGAGAAGATGGTATCGATGAGCTTTCGCTGAGCGCACCCACCCGCGTGTGTGAAGTACGGCATGGCAGCGAGCTACGCGAGTACACCATCACGCCAGAGGATGCCGGGCTGGCGCGTACCAGCGACCGCGAGGCATTCCAGGGGAAGGATCCAGCCTACAATGCCACGCTGCTCCGTGACCTGCTGAGCAAATATCATGATCATCCCGCCAGCGATATGCTGTGCTTGAACGCCGGCGCGGCACTATTAGCAAATGAGCAGGTTTCATCGCTTGCCGATGGCGTGAAACTGGCGCGTGCAACATTGCGCGAGGGCAAAGCAAAACAAAAGCTGGATGACGTAATTGCCTGTTCCCAGAGTTTTGGCCCTTCTTTCACCCATTGAGGAGATACACTATGTTTCTCGACCGCATCGTTACCCAGACTCGACAAGACCTCGAACAGCGCAAGCGGGAAAAGCCATTAGAAGAGATAAAACGGTTAGCATTCATAGAGCCGCCGCCACGCGACCTGCTCGCAGCAATCAGGCCAGGGGAGCGCAAGATTGGCTTGATTGCAGAAGTGAAAGGCGCTTCTCCCTCAAAAGGCGTGCTTGTACCCGATCTTGACCCGGTTGACCTTGCATTCATCTATGAGGAACACGGAGCATCGGCTATTTCCGTGGTGACCGAACCACGCTTCTTTTCTGGCTCCCTTGCATATCTCACCAAGGTCAAGCAGGCAGTAAACATCCCTGTGTTGTGTAAAGATTTTATCATCGATGAGTACCAGGTCTATGAGGCGCGGGCGTGGGATGCAGATGCCATCTTGCTCATCTGCGCCATTCTCGATGATGCCCAGTTGCGCTACTTGCTCAGGGTAGCCCGCGATCTGGGTATGCGCTGCCTGGTCGAAGTCCATACTGCTGAGGAAGCAAGACGCGCTGTAGCAGCCGGGGCCAGGATCATCGGCATCAATAGCCGCGATCTCGATACCTTTCAGATGAATCCTGCTCTCATCCGGGAATTACGGCCACTTATCCCGGAGGACAGGGTTGTCGTAGCCGAAAGCGGCATTCGTACAGAGGCAGACGCCCGGCGAGTAGCGCGTTACGATATCCAGGCTATGCTGGTCGGCGAGTCGCTGGTAACAGCATCTGATATCCCGGCGCAGATGCGGGCGCTGCTCAAAGGAGCCAGGGAAAGCACCCAGGTAAAAATTTGCGGGCTGAGTGCGCATGAGCACCTGGATACCGCCATTGAGGCAGGTGCAGATATGCTCGGCCTGGTATTTCACAAACCCAGCCATCGCTATATCCTACCGGAACAGGCTCGCACACTGCTGGCAACCAATGCTCGCCTCGCGCAGCCGGCAGCCGATGGAGCATCCGTGCCGGATATCGTCGGGGTATTTGTGAACGAAGACGCAGCGTTTATCAATGAGGTAGCTGAAGCCGTAGGATTGCACTTTGTACAGTTGCATGGCAACGAATCGCCTGAATTTTGCCAGGACATCAACCGGCCCGTGATCAAAGCGATCCGCCTGGGCAGCGAGGAAGATAGGGGATTGATCGAGGCATATCGAGATGTGGCATGGCGCATCTTGCTCGATACGCCTTCTTCCGATTGGGGCGGCACAGGCATGACCCACGATTGGAGCCTGGCCCGCAGTGTAGCCAGGAGACTGCCTATCCTGCTCGCTGGGGGCCTGACTCCAGAGAATGTTGGAGAAGCCATTAGGCAAGTTCATCCCTGGGGCGTTGACGTGAGCAGCGGCGTCGAAACCAACAAGCAAAAGGATCTAACGAAGATACGCGCCTTTGTTGCAAATGCAAGACTGGCATAATAGCTCTGATGAACTTTGCCAACCGAATGGGGAAAGACTGTAGGGACAGCGCCTTGTGCCTGTCCTGCTCGGGGGTCCACTCATCCCCTGTTTCAGGTGGCAAACATCATTAGGGGCCGATTATGAACTTTGACAGTCAAGATCGGTAAAAGCGGTCTGGGACATGTCATGTTGAGCGAAGCGAAACATCCGCTGCCGATCGACACAGGTTCGCAGGCTGCGCTCAGGATGACAAATATTGCCGATCCTGCTCGTTAAACTTCATTATCGGCTTCGCATGCTGGTTGCACCAACGGGGAACTCATCTGGTAAGGCGCATCATTTGAAACCGCAACGACAGGATAGATAAGGACAGGCAATAGATGAAAGTGACATTTCAAGATATCCGCCAGGCGATACATACCCTCGGCCTGTCCGATCATGCGCTCTGCGTGCATTCATCTTTACGCTCGTTTGGAGTTGTCGAAGGAGGGGCTTCAACCGTTATTCATGCTCTGCTGGCCGAGGGATGTACAGTACTTGTGCCCACGTTTTCTTTTGATGCCTTTGCTATTCCGCCGCCTGCCAGTATGCGCCCAGAACGCAATGGCTTCAATTATGCGATAACGAGAGGGCCATCCCCAGGCATGAAGCATGTCTACTCGCCTGATGCACTGGATATTGATAAAAATATGGGGGCAATTCCTGCTGCCGTGCTTGCGCTGCCCGAGCACGTGCGTGGAAATCACCCGCTCTGCTCGTTTACTGCAATCGGGCCACTAGCTAAAGAGCTGGTTTCGGGACAGGAGCCCTTGCACGTGTATGCTCCGTTAGAAGCGCTCACGGAAGCAGGAGGATGGCTGCTTCTGATGGGCGTGGGACTTGATTCCATGACATTCCTTCACTTAGCTGAGCAAAGAGCAAGGCGGCGCCTGTTCCGGCGATGGGCAAATGGCCCCGGTGGTCAACCAATCGAGGCTGAAACTGGTGGATGCTCAGATGGATTCGAGCAATTTGAACGATTTCTCTCAGCCTTTGAGAAACGGATATACGTTGGCCAGAGCTTATGGCGAGCTTATCCTGCCAGGGAAACGCTGACAACAGCCAGCAAAGCAATCCTGGAGAATCCCCAGATTACCCATTGCTCCAATCCCAATTGCCAGCGCTGCAATGATGCGATCCTCGGCGGCCCTCTCATTCCCCATGAATTGTAGGGGCAAGGAGAGGCGGGGTTGCGGCGTGGGGGCCTTGCGCTTGCCCTCGTGCTTGCGCCGCCCGCACCATTATCACGCCAGTCGTAGGGGCGGGAGCGGGGATGTGGCGTGGTGGGGGCGCTTGCGCCGCCCATATCTCTACCATAATGAAAGAGCAAATATATGCCAACGCAAGAACAAAAACCAACCTACCAGCATGGCTTATATCCTGATGAACGCGGCCGCTTCGGCGCCTTCGGTGGTAAATTCGTTCCCGAAAGCCTGGTAGCCGCGCTGGCAGAACTGGAAACGGCCTATCATGAAGCAAGCAACGACGCCGCATTCCAGGCAGAGCTGCAAGCCCAGTTATCAAGCTTCGTTGGACGACCGACAAGCCTGCATTACGTGCCACGCTTTTCGCAGATGGTCGCGCCAGGGGTCAAAATCTATCTCAAGCGCGAAGATCTGGCCCATACGGGCGCTCACAAAATCAACAACGCGCTGGGGCAGGGCCTGCTGGCAAAGCGCATGGGGAAAAAACGTATCATAGCCGAAACGGGCGCTGGACAGCACGGTGTTGCTACCGCTACCGTCTGCGCCATGCTGGGGCTTGAGTGTATCGTGTACATGGGCGAAGTGGACATGCAGCGCCAATCGCTCAACGTCTTTCGTATGAAGTTGCTGGGAGCAGAAGTACGGCCAGTGAGCAGCGGGAGCCGCACACTGAAAGATGCAATCAATGAAGCGATTCGTGACTGGGTCACCAACGTCGAAACGACATTTTACCTGATCGGTTCTGCCGTTGGGCCGCATCCATACCCGCGTATCGTGCGCGATTTTCAATCCGTCATTGGCAGAGAGGCGCGCGAACAGATACTGGCGCAGGAAGGACGGCTGCCGGATATTGTCATAGCCTGCGTTGGCGGGGGCAGCAACGCCATCGGCATCTTCTATCCTTTTGCTGATGCTCCAGAAGTACAATTGATCGGTGTGGAGGCTGGCGGCACAGGCATTGATACAGGCAAGCACGCGGCAACGCTGGTAGCAGGCAGGCCCGGAGTACTTCATGGAGCGCTGAGCTACCTCCTGCAAAACGAGGATGGGCAGGTGCTGGAAACCCACAGCATCTCGGCGGGGCTTGATTATCCCGGCGTTGGTCCAGAGCACAGCTACATGAAAGAAACTGGCCGGGCCAGCTACGTCTCTGCCAGCGACACAACAGCATTACGGGGTTTGCAGGTGCTCAGCCAGAGCGAAGGCATCATCCCGGCGCTGGAACCCGCCCATGCCCTGGGCTACTTGCTGGAAATGGGAAAGCAAAGCAAACTCCCAGCCGGAACACTGATCATTGTGAACCTGTCAGGCCGCGGAGACAAAGACATGCAGACAGTAGCACAAGCACTAAATGTAGGCTTGTAAGCTGGCGAATGACACCAGCCTTGCAGGGCGAGCACCAGGGTCGCCTCTACCATGGCACGCATCGGCCAGAGCCGCCGTCACCATAGTAGGGGCGGTGGCTTGTCCCCGCCCTGTTGCGGCGCCGATTCGCCTCCCCATCGCATTCGCCAGCAGAGTCTTGTAAGGACAAGAAAATGAACGGTTTTCAATATCATCCCGCTATCCTGGCCCGCTATCCCACGACTGTGGGCGGCATTATCCTGGCCCAGGACATGACAAATGGCCCAACGCCTGACAGCCTGCTAGCCGCTTTCCGGGCCGAGCAGCAGAGCACGCTCGCCCGCATCGGAAACACCCCGTTGAGCCAGATACCTTCGCTGGCAGCGTGGCGCAGCGTTATACGCAGCTTCGGCGTTGAGCCAACACAATATCGCAGCGCAGCCGAGGCCTTGCTGCGCCGGCTGACCAAAAAAGGCGATATTCCCAGCATCAACACGCTGGTCGATCTTGCCAACCTGGTCAGCATCCGTTACGCCCTGCCCACAGCAGTATTTGATACGCGGGCGCTGCAAGGAATTGTTACAGTGCATTTCGCCACGGGCGCCGAACGCTACACAACCCTTGGAGAAAACGAATTGGATCATCCAGAACCAGGCGAAGTAGTCTTCTCGGATGAAACGGGACTGGTCATAGCCCGTCGCTGGTGCTGGCGGCAGAGCGAGGATAGCGCAGCCAGCGCAGAAACCAGGAATGCGATCATTGTCGTCGAAGCCCATCATGCCGGTGCGCACCGCGATGTGGCTGCCGCCCTGGATGATCTACTAGAACTGCTGAAAAAATACGCAGGCGGGCGCTTTACCACTGGCATACTGGATAAGGATCATCCTATGCTAGCACCGTAGGTTCCCGATGTATCGTGGAACCCGATGTATCGCGCCCACCGCCGATGATGAATTTTGCCAATCAAACTCTGTGATGAGGAAATGATCCCGTAGCCTGTAGGGGCAAGGAGTGGTGCGGGGTGGCGTGGGGGCCTTGTGCTTGCCCTCGTGCTTCCCTCGGCATCATCTCCCTCACCATGGTTGCCGATCCTGATCGTTAAAATTCATTATCGGCCTTGTATTCTGTACATCATAGGTATCGGTTTATTTCATTAAGGCGAGGTTCAATGTTATGCTACCAGCCACGAAAATCACACAAGCATTCGAGCAAGCAGGGCAGGAACAGCGCGGCGTGCTCATCCCCTATTTTATGTGCGGTTATCCCTCCAAAGCACAGAGCATCGAACTTGTGCTGGCTGCGGCTGAGGCAGGAGCAGATATCATCGAACTCGGCATACCATTTAGCGATCCCCTCGCGGATGGCGCAACCATCCAGCACGCGGGACACGTCGCGCTTGAGCAGGGTATGACCGTCAACGATTGCATGGAAATTGCAAGCCGCGTCTCAGCAAAGACAAGCGTTCCTCTAATCCTGATGGGCTACTACAACCCTGTGCTGGCCTACGGCATCGAACGCTTCTGCCAGCGAGCAGCAGCAAGCGGCGTATGCGGGCTGATCATCCCCGACCTTCCGCCAGAGGAAGCCACACCCTTACAGCAGGCGGCCAAAGCGCACGAGCTGGCGCTGATCTTCCTCGTACCTCCTACCGCTTCCAACGAGCGCATTACCACCATAGCTGAGCAAGCAGCGCGCGGACTGCCCGGTTTTCTTTACTGTGTCTCACTGAGCGGCGTTACCGGCTCGCGCAGCACACTACCTCCCCATCTACGCAGCTTCATTTCAAGAGTCAATGGCTATACGAAAGATTATGCCCTGCCGCTGGTAGTTGGCTTCGGGCTTTCCACGCCTGAACACATCGCGGAGGTGACAACCTATGCCAATGGAGCAGTCGTGGGAAGCGCCATTATCAACTTGATCGACCAATATCAGGAAGATGCCAAAGGACAGATAGAGGCGGTGAAAGGATATCTTAGGAGCTTAATGAACTTTTCTGATGAAATGAGGTAATTAAGGAACTGGATCGTTACCTGTAGGGGCAAGGAGCGGTGGGGATGCCGGGTGGGGGCCTTGTGCTTGCCCTCGTGCTTTTCTGTTCAAATGAAGTAATTTTTTAAGGAAGAGGACCCATATGACTACCGCTGATTCCAGCGCATCTAAGCCCGACGGTCAAGATACGGAAGTCGCTGAATTTATCCGTTTCCTTGACGGAGCACGCCACCTGGAATCGGTTCAGCAGCAGAAGCGACTGATTCTTGATCTGCTTGGCCTTCGGCCTGGTGAGAAGGTGCTTGATATCGGCTGCGGAACTGGGGATGATGTGCTCGCAATGGCTCAATATATTGCGCCTACAGGCCTGAGTGTGGGGATCGATTCGTGGAACGCCATGATTGAAGAGGCCAGGAATCGGGCGAAAATGACGCCACTGCCGGTGGCGTTTCATGTGGGCAATATCCACCAGCTCGACTTTGCCGAAAATACCTTCGACGCTGTACGGGCAGAGCGGCTCTTTGAGCATCTGGATCATCCGCAGCTCGCACTGGCGGAAATGATTCGTGTGACGAGACCTGGTGGGCGCATTGTCGTCGCTTCCCCGGACATGGATTCCAATCTCATCGACCATCCAGACATCATCATCACTCGCAAGATCAGGCACTTCGAATGTGATCGGCGACCAAATGGACGAGCCGGTCAACGCCTGTATGGATGGTTTCGAGAAGCCAGGCTTACTCACATTACAGCACAGGCAGTTGTACATATTGTGACGGACTACTTTGAGGCGATCAATGCCCTCCGGATACGAGAGCGTGCCCAAGATGCGCGGGAGGCAGGCGTGATTACAGCGGAGGAATGTACGACCTGGTTAGAACAACTAGATACTGTGGGGCAGGCAGGGCGCTTTTTCATGTCCACGACACATTTCATTGTGGCAGGCCGGAAACCGTGATTTTGCCCTGGCATCTCGTTCATGTGGTCCAAAGCAGCCGAAGCCGCTGCTGAAAGCCTCCTCGCTCCGCTCGACGGCGCGCTTGCTCCTGCACAATCGCTTCATACGGAAGCGCATAAACCTCCCTGAGAGCATCAAGTACCTCCTGAATATCAGCCAGTTCCGTGATCAATTCCTGAGGAGCCTCCGCTTGAGCAGCCTCTTTAGCCTCCTCAACCAATTTTTCTCGGAGGGCTTGTCGATACTCTTCCTCGGTCATCTCGGCAACTTCACACTGCTTGCCTTTGCGACGAATAATGTCAGGGATACCATCACGCACCAATTTGTGATACTCCTTGTACATGAAACTCCCTTTCTTCCCCCTCAAGAACTATCACAACTGCATCCCCTGAGCAGCTTGTCTCGCTCGCTCGCGCTCTTTCAGTTCGCGGCGCAAAATTTTGCCGGAGGGAGTCTTGGGGATGGCGTCAACGAACTCGATGTAGTGCAGCTTTTTGTAGCCCGCCAGCTTGCCATTGACGAAGGCAATCAGATCGTCTGCGGTCGCCTGCTGGCCCGGTCGCAGGACAACAAAGCCCTTGGGCGCCTCGCCAGCTTCCTCGTCAGGAACCCCAATCACGGCAGCATCCAGCACGGTGGGATGCTCCAGCAGCAACGACTCCAGTTCGGCGGGAGCGATGCTGAAGGCCTTGTATTTGATCATCTCTTTCTTGCGGTCAACGATGTAGAGATAGCCTTCGGCATCGATATGACCAATATCGCCGGTATAAAGCCAGCCGTCGCGCAGCGCTCGCGCTGTCTCTTCAGGCGCTTTCCAGTATCCCAGCATGATCTGCGGCCCGCGCACCACCACTTCGCCATCTTCGCCAATTGGCAGCTCGCGCGTGCCCGTTTCGATATCCATAATTTTTTGCTCGGTATTGTGCGCCAGCAGGCCAACAGTATCCAGTCGCATCAACTCGGGAGCGGTAGGTGACAGGTGAGTATCCGGCGATGTCTCGGTCAGGCCATAGCCCTGGACAAGAGTGATTCCCGTCCGTTCATGCAACTTGCGCGCCGGATCAACCGGCAAGGGCGCGGCAGCATTCATCAGATATTTGACCTGCTTCATCTTGCTAAGATCGGGCGTATTGACAAGGGCCAGGATCACAGGCGGGACGGCAAAAAACCACGTCACGCCATGCTTCTCACACAAATCCAGCACTCGATTGAGATCGAAACGCTCTAAGAGCACCTGTGTCGCTCCTGCCGCGAGAAAAACGCCGGTGAGCAGCACGCCATAGATATGGTACATGGGCAGGAAAATGATCGTGACATCTGAGGAGTTGATGCCCGACGCGGTTATAAATTGGATGTGGTTGGAGGCCAGGTTGTGGTGGCTGAGCATGGTGCCTTTGGGAAAGCCGGTGGTGCCAGATGAATAAGGTAGTGTGAACAGGTCATTGCCCTTGATCTCTAGATAATGAGGCCGTTTGGGCGACGATTCGCGCAATAGCCGGGCAAATGAGATAGCGCCTGGCACATCTAAGGGATCCGTCTTGCCAACGCCCGTCACGATGATATGTTTAAGGTGTGGCAGCTCGGTCTGCTTCAGCACAGCCTGCAGCAGGGGCAGCAGATCCCGGTAAATCATGATCACTTTAGCCTCGGAGTCCGCGAGCTGGTACGCCATTTCTCGCTCTTTATATGCGGGATTCATCGGGCTGATAACAGCGCCAATGGTGGCCGCAGCATTGAGCATGATCGTGTATTCTGGACGATTTGGGGTAAAGAGGCAAATATGATCTCCTTTGCCTATTCCCAGACCATGCAGGCCGTTGGCTATAGCATTGACCATCGAGACGACCTCGCGATAGGTCAGAACCAGGTCATGGAAAATAATGGCCGGGCGGTCAGGATTGCGCTCGGCAGACAGGCGTAACAGGTGATCGTAGGGAATATCAGGGAGATCGAGCGGCGGGCGGAAGAGTTCAGGTGCGACCATTTTTTCTGACATAGCTACAGTCCTTTCTGCGTATATTCTCCTTTGTGCTATAACTGGCTCAATCACAGTATATGCTTAACAAGCAGACGAATCAATGCTCGCTGCTTTGCCGCCCATCACAACGCACGACAGCAACCACACGACGTATATCGTAGGGGCGAACGGGGATGCCGGGCAGTTGGGTGCGGCATTTATTGCCTTTATGATCGCCCGCCTGCTTCCCATTCCTGCATGCCGGGTCGGCTTTATGGTCACCTTTCTGTATTGCACTCGCAATTCTGCTATTGCCTTCATTCGTTACAATGATAACACCAATAGACGGGATTGTGATATCAATTCGTAGCTATAAACACAACAGCAAAAGAGGTACGTTGATGTATTGCCGGGGTATTAGAGGAGCAATAACAGTTGAACACAACGATCGCGAGGAAATCCTCGCAGCCACAATCGAGCTGCTACAAGCTATCATTCATCGCAACGATCTGCGCAAAGAGGATATTGCCAGCGCCATCTTTACTGTCACAGAGGATCTGGACGCTGAATTTCCTGCGCGGGCCGCGCGCCAGCTAGGCTGGACAGATGTAGCGCTGCTATGCGCGCGCGAAATTCCCGTTCCTGGCAGCTTGCAGCGGTGCATTCGTGTCCTGTTACACGTGAATACCACACGCAGCAATGCAGAGATGCAACATGTCTACCTGCGCAATGCTGCTATTTTGCGCACTACACTGAGCGACATAGGGTAGGGACAGGGCTTGCCCCTGTCCTGGCCAGGACAACCGCAAGGGTTGCCCCTACCCTACACGCTTCGGCCTGCGCAGCCGTATCTTGTAGTGGCAGAGCTTGCCTCTGCCATCGCCCCCATCTCTGCCATCGCCCCTTCTGCCCTGGCTGATGTGCCGATTCACATCCAATTACATTTGCCGGCAGAGTTTTTACTCTCTGAGGTGAAATGGCCTGCGATAGTAGGCCATTTGCGTCGGCGTTTCCTCGACACCGACCATGATCGATACTAAATTCGAGGTATCATAATTGGCAGCGAGCACAGCGCTTAGCTCACCGCAGATATACTCTGCCAGGCGCTCAGCAGTCGAGTTATCGATAGGCAGCTCGATAACATCATTGCGAGGGAAGACATAGCGCCTGTCCTGAAATTGAATCTCCCAGGCGTCTGGCAATTCCTTCAATTGCAGGTGAGGATTATGCAGCGGCAGCAAGAAATGATGGTTCAGCCTGCGGCAAATCTCCCTTGTATGCTGCTTCAATATCGTGAAATCAATGACCAGTTTATCTTCATTGAGCACCCCTTCAACCTCAACCTGGACGCCATAATTGTGACCATGCAGGCGCTCGCACCTGCCGCCAAAAGTGATGAAATGTGCTGCGCTAAAGCGCAAGTAACCGCCCTCTATCTTTACTTTACGCAATACCTGCTCACCGGCCATACCGAGACTCCTAGTAAACAAAATGATCCACCTCTGTTGAGCGAAGCGAAACATCCGCTGCCGATCGACCGAGATCCCCAGGCTTCGCTCAGGATGACATCCATAGGGTGCCTAATTGTTCATCTTCATAAACATGCCCTTAGGATAGCACCTGGACAAAAGACAAACAAGACGGGCAATGGTTTGTCATGCTGAGCGCAGCGAAGCATCCGCTGCCCATTGACAGAGATCCTTCGCTTCGCTCAGGATGACATGGATTAGCGGCTTGGTCGTTAAAGTTCATCAGGCCAGCTACCTGGACATGTATTGTTTCTGGCTGCTATACTATAGCAGTGCTAGCAGGCATTTCCTGCAATATTTTCAGGCATTCACACAATGACACGAAGGAGATACACCAACCATGACAGTTGCTGAGAGCTTCGAGCAAATGCCCAATGTATTCAATCCTGCTGCGGCTGGGGGAATGAATAAGACCCTCCAATGGAATATTACAGGAGAGCAGGCCGGGGTATGGGCCTTCAAAATTGCTAACGGGACAGGCGAGCTTATACCAGGCGGCGTGGAAAAACCCGATGTGACCTTCACCATCAGCGATAAAGACTGGCTTGCCATCACCGAAGGCAAACTGGATGCCATGAACGCCTTCATGACCGGCAAACTCAAAGTAGCTGGCGACATGATGCTGGCCATGAAAGTTCCCAACCTTTTCCCGGTCAAGCGGTAATGCCTTCCCAGGGGGTTCAGCAGGGTTTGTGAATCCCGGCCACCAGATCGTCCGGCATTCTCTTCTCCGACCGTAGGGGCAGAGGCAAGCTCTGCCCAGTTTTTGCTCGCTTTTCAGGCCTCAATTTTGATTGTGTTTTCACATGTCCTATGGTATACTCAGGGTGACTTGCTATGTCCTTGCCCGGCATTCGATAGTACGGCGGCAACCCGTAGAAAGGTACTGGAGACGATGGCACTCAGGAGGAATAAACGGCGCCGAGACCTGCAACAACCCCCCAATGGTATGTTGACCGCTCATGAAGCCGCAAAGCAGCTTCACCTCAGTTACTGGTACTTCATGCACCTCGTGGAAAAAGGACGCATACCCGGCGTGCGCGTCGTTGATCGCTGGCTCTTCTCCCCCGCCGATCTAGATGAATACAGGCGAAGGAAATACGGCAAGCTGGAAGATCTGGCGAAAACAGCCCTCGAGCACCCCGCAATCGGCCTTACTGAAAAGCAAGAAGCCATCTGCCGCTACCTGGCCAGCAGCCTGAGACCTTCGCAGATAGCCCGCAAACTCAAACAATCTCGCCAGGCAGTCCACTCACAAATAACCCTCATTCGTGAAAAAGTCACCCGTATGCAGGCCTCCAAAGCCTCTAATCAGTCCATAAACAACCAGGTAGGCCCTATGACCCGTCGCCGCCAGCGACGTTACAAGAAAGGCGCGCTCTCTCTCAAACCCGCTACCTAAATGCTTCCAGGTAATGTGTGCGGAGAGGTGATACAATTAAGAGGGAGAAATCTGGAAGGGAGGGCACGTGTATGGAACACGACGAAGGTCATTTTGAGGGCGCTGGGGGACTATCTCTCTATTATCAACGGTGGCGCCCAGAAACTAGACCTGCACGAGCGATCATTGTGATGGTGCACGGCGACTTTGCACACAGCGGGTGGTACATGAATTTGCCTGACCATGAAGTACCACGCCGCTACGCTGTCTACGCCTTTGATCGTCGAGGGTGGGGGCGCTCGCCAGGGCAACGGGGCTATCTTCACTCCTGGAGCGAGAACCTTGACGATCTCGCCGCGTTCCTACAATGGATGCGCGCCGAGGAAGCGGATCGTCCCATCTTTTTGATGGGGATCACCGGGAGCGCTCCCATTCTCCTCGAATACGCCATACTTCATCCACAGGAGGTACGCGGTGTGTGTTGTATCTCGCCGGTCCTGGACATGTCTGCGGTGGCGCCTGCTGTTCTGCGACGGCTAATACACATCCTGGCTCGCATCCGGCCACAGTTCACTATTGACGTGCGGCGCCAATTTGACGCGGGGGTGGTGACGGTGTCGCATGATCCTGCCTTTGTCAAACTCATGCGCGAAGACCCGCTGGGGAACACCAAGGTGACGCCGCGCTGGTTTGTCGAGTCGGAGAAGGCGATGCGGCGGGTCACGACACAAGCGGCCAGCTTTCCAGTCCCACTGTTGATGCTGATCGGTGAAGCGGATCGCACTTCCTCCCCAGGCACCAACAAGGCCTTTTTTCAGCAGGTGGTGCTGCCTGATAAGCAGTTGCACGAGTATGCGGGCGGCTATACCAACCTTCTCTGCGATTCCGTCTCCGAAGCGGTGTTCAGCGACATCGACCAGTGGTTGGATCAACATGTGTAGGAAGGCTGCTTTCGCTCTCCGCTTCCAAGATGATCATGCGGCCTGAGCAAGTGAGAGAGGAGCATCTTGATCCTTCTCTGGGGCAAATGGACTGCCGATATGACGAAGGATTTCTGCGGGCGTCCTGGCCAGCGCCTGAAACTGCTTCTCCACATCCGCGAGCAGCAGTTCAAACGTGCTCCGGTGATGATTGTGCGTCACGACCCGTCGCCAGACACGCCAGAGCCATTCGATGCGGTTGGCATCAGGGTCATAGGCAGGAGTGTACACCAGATACAAGTGATCCTTGAATCCGGCTCGGTAAGCTCCGCACGAGCAGCGAGCCCGCCACAGTGTGGGTTCTCAGATTATCGGCGATCACGATGGCAACGCGTCCACGCTGCTTGGAACGAGCCACAGCAGGACGCACTTGCGCGACATCACACATCCGCGGTGCGTCCTGGAGCAACTCTCCCATCGAACCAGCCATCGCGCCAGTCCACCAGACCAAAGCCATAGACGGATGCCGATTATCCCCAGGAGCCTCGACCAGGCGTTGCCCACGTCGACCCTTGCGACACCAGAGGCGCGTGAGGGTCGGATGAAAGGTCACCTGCATCTCATCTTGCAGAGAGAGGTCCGCCCGTGGCAGCAGCGCGAGCAACTCCGGCAAGTCAGCGGGAAGCTGATCCCACAGATCAGCTTCGACCAGATCATGCACGGGTAGAGGTGTGGGTGCTGTGGCACCGGCTAAGAGCACCTCTACCCGCAGGCGTTTCCCACGTAATGGGCTTGCGCTTCGGCCTTGTGCCTCAACGTCCAGGTGGGACGCTTACAAACGTAGTCATGAGCATGTAAGTACACACGGACGGTCTCTTCGGTAACCTGGATCCCTGTGTGCTGGCCCAAGTACTCGGCGAGCCGCTTGCTGGTCCAGTTCGCACTGTCTTGTCCGACTTCGTGAGGATCCAACTCGATCACGCGCAGCAGTTCCCCTTCCCACGCGGCTGTGACCCGTCGCTTGCGGCCTGGAGCGGTGCGCCGGGGGACGGCATCTAATCCACCCATCAAGTACCGTTTGAGGACACGCACGACCGTATCCTGGCTGCGCAGTACGATTTGGGCGATCTGGCTTGAGGTCTGGCCTCGTAGCGAGAGCAAGAGCATTTGGTAGCGTGTGCGCGTTTCGGCATCGCTGGTTTCTTCGTAGCGGCGGCGTAACTCTGCCAGTGTCGGCTCATCTAGGGAGGGCAGGGTAATGGGAGTAGTCATCTCTTCTTCCTTTCTTCGATCTTCCACTTCTCTCCCTCTCAGTGTATCACCTCTCCGCATCACTTATCTGGAAGCATTTAGCTGAAATACCCTACTTAGATGATGAACGGGGTGCTGCTTCATCGGTTTTGGGATGTTTGACTGTTGAGTCAGAGGTGCCCGCACGCGAAAACGGCTCGCTGTCATTCACATCGCGTAAGGGACTGAGCCAGCCCATGAGCCCATAGCGCTGGGCGCCGAGCAATTCCCAGGCACGGTAGAGGCCAACGAGAAAGGCCCCTATCAAGCACCAGACCAGCCCAAAAACACTCCCGGCCTGCGGCGAGGGAGCAGTGAGGAGTTGGAACCCATTCACCAATTCTAAGCCATAGAGGAAGACACTGAGCAAAACCAGAAAAGCCCCTCGCAGAAAACTCTGCCAGCCCTTGCGCACTCGCAAGAGTTGCCACGCCTGGATCAGGCTCGTCGCCAGGCATAGGCAACTAAAAGGCACTACGAGTGAGCCAAGGTTGAAGTGAGGAATCAGTGCGACGAGCGAGATGACGAACGCATTGATCAGGGCGGTAAAGGCGCTGCCTGCAACGGCCTGTCGCTCCATTGGCGCCCGGCGAGTCACAATCTGCTCCGGCGCCAGAGAAACGGCCACAAAGAGCAGGCCGACGAGTGCAGCTCCGGCACCAGTGCTCGCGATGAAGAAGTTGGTGTATTCTGGTGAAACCACGAGGTAAACTCCTTCCTTAGATCGTGCGCTCCTTAATTATACCTATCTCTCTGGCTTCACCCAGATGCCCCGTTCGTGCATCAAGCGAATCTGTGGCTCGATCACCTTCTCCCGGTACTCCGCGTGCTTCATCGGTTCGCGATCCAGGTAGAGGTTTTTCGGGTAAATCGGCTGCTCGTAGAGCATCTGGTAGAGTTCGGTGCGCAGATCCTTCATCCAGTTGTCCCACTGAGCACGTGCCCGGTGATCGCGTAGCGCCTCGATATCAATAACTCCGGCCACATAGGTTGAGCCAGCGCCATACTCCTGGCGACCAACAATCTGGCCTTTGTAGTTGATGATAAACGAACGCCCGCCAAACGTATCGATGGGCGTATCATCTTCAGGGAAGAGATAATACGTGCCCATATTCGGTGCCACAACGTACATGTTGTTATCCAGAGCTCGCGCTCTGCTCTGGATTTCAAATATCTCGTTGCCGGTAGCCGGGTGCGGATAGGAAGCGCGATAGACCACTTCGGCCCCGTTCATGGCAAGGGCGCGAGCATTTTCAGGGTAAGAACCCTCATTGGCCATCATAATCCCCAGGCGTCCAATCTCGGTATCGACTACCGGCCAGAACGCATCGAGGTTGCGGCCATAGCGCTGGACCCACCAATCATAAATATCGTGAGGGCAGACCGAATGCTCGACCGGAAAAAGCGGCGAAACTTTGTAGTGCTGCAAGATCACTTCACCCTGTGGATCGATGATAAAGCCAACATTGAAGAAACGATCCTTAATTTCGGGATGGTGAGCCTTGGCCTGAGCCATGATAAAGGCGTTGTAGGTGTGGGCAATCTTCCCCAGCTCTTCGGTTTCTTCACCAGGGATATCAATAGCGCACTCTCTGGCAAACTGCACATGATCAAGGTCAAGTACCTCGTCATTAAACCCCTGAAGCGCACCCTCAGGAAAAGCGATAAGCCGCACGGGAAGATCAAGGCTGGAGAGCCAGGAAGCAGCTTTCACGAGGTGGGAGAGGTGTTCGAGGTTGCGTTTGATATCAGCGCGTTTGCGAATGCCTCGCACAGTGGGGATGAGACCAACAGCAGTATAGGGCTTAATCATACGTTCCTCCTTTGAAATATCTTAAATACAGGACTGCATCATAGAAAGTGAATCAGCCTTCCCTGGGGCCATCTCTAGCTTAGGCTATTATATCACTCAACGATAACATCATCTTTTCTAATCTCTTGCATTTTTCATCTCGATACCCTACACTAAGGCTGTCCATTTAGTAAATGTGGCAACTCATGAGCAAGTAACAGTAGACTCTTTGAAAGAACTTATCATTTCTTGGATCACTCCAGAACAAACGTGACATGAGACGCCCCGAGGAGATACGAGGATGAGCCACCTTATAGGACAGCAGTTTGGCAATTATCGCCTGATCCGTCTCATCGGCGAAGGTAGCTGGGCTGCCCTCTACCTGGGAGAACACCTGCACCTCCACACGCAGGCGGCCATCAAAGTGCTGCGTGCCCAACTCACCAGCGAAGACAGCGAGCGGCTTCGTTCTGAGGCGCTCACACTTGCTCGCCTGACCCATCACCATATCGTGCGCCTCCTCGATTTTGGCGTAGAAGGTGGCACTCCCTTTCTGGTCATGGAGTACGCCCCCAATGGCACATTGCGCCAGCGTCACCCTAGAGGCACTCGAGTGCCACCAGACAGCGTGGTTTCCTACGTCAGGCAAGTAGCTGATGCATTGTACTATACCCACCAGCAAAAGCTGATCCACCGCAATGTCAAGCCGGAAAACATGCTGCTGGGGCACAACAATGAGGTTTTGCTTACGGATTTTACCATTGCCATCATCGCCCAGAGCACACGCTCACTGCAAACCCGAGAGGAGGCGGTAGACTCCGTCACCTATATGGCTCCTGAGCAGCTCCGGGGAAAACCACGCCCTGCCAGCGATCAGTATGCCCTGGCTGCTGTGGCATACGAGTGGCTGGCCGGAGAGCCTCCTTTTTCCGGCTCGCTTCAGCAGGTGGCCATGCAGCACCTGTCGGCGCCTCCAGCTCCATTGCGTGAAAAGATACCGGCAATCTCACCCGCAATGGAACAGGTCGTCTTGAAGGCTCTCGCTAAGGAACCAGAACTTCGTTTCCCGAACGTGCAGGCCTTCGCCCTGGCCCTGGAAGAGGCCTATCATACAACTCTGTCAGGATCAGCAGGCCTGACTCTCGCCTCTGAACATGCAATCGCAGGTGAACAGAACAAATCTGCCATGCCCAACCTCCCAACGGGCACCGTCACCATGCTCTTTACCGACATCGAGCAATCCACACGCTTGCTCCAGCAATTGGGCGATCGCTACGCCGAAGTGCTGGCAGAATGCCGGCGCCTGCTGCGCTCCACCTTCCAGGAGTGGAATGGCCACGAGGTCGATACGCAGGGGGATGCCTTCTTCATCGCCTTTGCTCGTGCCACCGATGCAGTGCTGGCAGCCGTAGAGGCCCAGCGCGCTCTCGCCACTCATCCCTGGCCAGAAGGCGCAGCGGTGCGAGTGCGCATGGGCATCCATACCGGCGAGCCGTCACGAACAGCCGAAGGTTATGTTGGCCTGGACGTACATCGCGCCGCACGCATCATGAGCGCTGCCCATGGCGGCCAGATGCTGCTCTCCCAGGCGACTGCTACCCTCGTGGAGCAGGACCTCCCCGATGATATGAGCCTGCGCGACCTGGGAGAACATCGCCTCAAAGACCTGGGCCGTCCCAGGCGCCTCTTTCAACTGGTGATCGCTGACCTCCCTGCCAACTTCCCACCTCTCAGAACGCTCGACACCTACCCCAACAACCTGCCTGCCCAGCTTACACCGTTCATTGGGCGTGAGCAGGAACTGGCCGCCCTCCAACAACTCCTTTGCCGCGAGGATGTGCGCCTCGTTACCCTCACAGGCCCTGGCGGCGCAGGCAAGACACGCCTGGGCTTGCAGGTGGCCGCCGAGTTGAGTGATCGCTTCACTGATGGTGTCTATTTCGTGAACCTGGCTCCCATCACCGATGCCGCGCTCGTCATGCCCACCATCGCCCAGGCGCTCGACATCCGCGAGAGAACCGGCCAGCCCTGGCTTGCACGCCTGCAGGAAGAATTGCAACAGAAGGAGATGTTGCTGCTGCTGGATAACTTTGAACAGGTCGTGAGCGCAGGTGGAGAAGCCATCGAGTTGCTGGCTGCCTGCCCCAGGCTCAAGGCGCTGGTAACGAGCCGTGAGGTGCTGCATGTGCGGGCGGAGCGCGAGTTCCCTGTCCCCCCGCTGCGATTGCCCGATCTGAAACACCTGCCCGATCTGGCAGCCCTATCGCACAATGCAGCGGTAGCGCTCTTCCTCCAGCGCGCCCAGGCCGCGAAACCCGACTTCCAGTTGACCAGTGCCAATGCCAGGGCCATCGTCGAGATTTGTGCTCGCCTGGATGGGCTGCCCCTGGCGATAGAGCTGGCAGCCGCCCGCGTCAAACTGCTCCCGCCACAGGCGCTGCTGGCGCGGCTGGATCAACGGCTGGCGGTATTGACAGGCACCTCGCGGGATGTGCCAGCACGCCAGCAAACCCTGCGCAACGCCATCTCCTGGAGCTACAACCTGTTAGATGCAACAGAACAGCGCCTCTTCCGCCGCCTCTCCGTCTTTGCCGGCGGCTGCACCCTGGAAGCAGCAGATGCCGTCTGCGCCGCTCCTGGCAATGCAGATGAAGCAGTTCAGATACTGGATACAATCGCATCGCTCATTGACAAGAGCCTGCTGCAGCAAACAGAGCAGGAGGGAGAGGAGCCACGCTTCGCAATGCTGGAGACCATCCGCGAGTATGGGCTGGAACGCCTGGCCGCAAACGGGGAATTGGAGGCAGCACGGCAGGCCCATGCTCAGTACTACCTGGCATTAGCGGAGAGAGCGGAGCATGAACTTGAAGGCCCACAGCAAGCTATGTGGTTAGAGCGATTAGAGCAAGAACATGACAACCTGCGAGCAGCAATATCCTGGTGGCTAGAGCAGGGAGAGACCGGGCAGAGCGCCGTGAATGGGTGGGAGATGGCCTTGCGCTTAGGCGCAGCGCTGGAGCAGTTCTGGATAATACGCGGCCATTTCAGTGAGGGACGCATCTTCCTGGAACGCGCGCTCGCCGGGCGCGAAAGAGTTGCCAGTGCTGTACGGGCAAAGGCGCTCAGCACTGCTGCAAGGCTGGCCCTCAATCAGGGCGATGCAGATCGTGCCGAGGTGCTAGGCGAGGAGAGCCTGTCACTCTGGCAGAAGCTTGGAGACGCCACTGGTATTGCGCTTTCCCTCCAGCGGCTGGCAGTCGTAGCATGGCTGAGAAACAATCCTGCATTGACTCGCTCGCTCACCGAAGAGGCCCTGGCCCACTGGAAAGAAGTGGGCGACAAGAGGCGGGTCGCCTGGACGCTCACCTGGCTGGCGTATATGGCCGGTCAACAAGGCGAATATGCGAGAGCAACAGCTTTGTACGAGGAAAGCTTGGCGCTCGACCGAGAGCTTGAGAACAAGACAGAGATTGCTGAATCGCTTGGCGAGCTGGCAGAGATGCTCTATTTATCTCAAAGCGATCCTGCACGGGTACGTTCTTTGCTGGATGAAGCGCTTGCGCTCTCCAGGGAGCTGGGCGACAAGACGAGCATTGCCCACAGCCAGCGCTTTGCGGGGCAGCTTGCTCTCAGTCAGGGCGATACGACCACAGCGCGTTCGCTCATCGAAGAGGCTTTATCGCTCTTCAAGGAAATTGGAAATCGGGAAGGCATGACCTTATCGCTCGCTTTGCTGGCAAGGATAGAGGCAGGCCACGGGAACCACACGGCAGCACATGCGCTCTACGAGGAAAGTTTAACGCTGGCTTCGAAAGGCATGATCGACAAGGGGGCGCTCGCCTCTTGCCTGGAAGGATTGGCGGGCGTGGTTGCGGCACAAGGAGAGCCGAGGTGGGCAGCGCAGCTCTGGGGCTGTGCCGAGGCCCTGCGCGAAGCTATGGGAACACCCATTCCGCCCGTCTATCGTGCTGGTTATAACCAGGCCTTGACTGCCGCCCGTGCCGAGCTTGGGGAAAAGTCCTTTGCCGCCGCCTGGGCCGAAGGCCGCTTGATGGCACCGGAACAGGCCCTCACCGCCCGTGGTGCCACAACCACACCTCCGCCGCCTCCAGCAGAACCTCCATCATCTCCACCAGTAAAGCCATCGTCCACTTATCCCGATGGCCTGACTGCCCGCGAGGTGGAGGTGCTGCGTCTTGTGGCACAAGGGTTGACCGATGCGCAAATCGCCGAGCAGCTCGTCATCAGCCCCCGCACCGTCAACAATCACCTGACCTCGATCTACAGCAAAATCCAGGTCTCCTCTAGAGCCGCCGCCACCCGCTATGCCATCGACCACAAACTCTCTTAACACTTCCCTCCATCGCACCACCACTCCCAGATGTTTGGGTCCTGGATGCCGAGAGGACTGCGCTGGAAGTTATGTGTCCCCTTGCGCACCAGGGCGATACTCGGCGGGCCATAGAGCACGATGAAGGGGAAGTCCGTCAGGTAGATCTGGTGGATCTGCGCGAAGATTTGTTGCCGCGCACCAGGGTCCACTGTCTCCTGTTCCTGCTGGTAAAGGGCATCCAGGCTGTGGTTGCAGTAAAAATCGATGTTGAGTCCCTGTGGCGGGAACTGGTTACACGAGAGCAGCGAGGAATCGTCGGGGTCATATCCCAGGGTATCCGTCAACTGGGCAATGTCATATCTTCCTGGCACGGCTCCGCTGGGCGGC
>CADDZH010000064.1 GCA_902812455.1 Chloroflexota bacterium
CAACCGCTCCCCGCCTCCCTCGCCCCTACGGGCAGGAGGACATGGGTCTCTTAAATTGACGCCTATTGGATGGCCAGAGGCGAAGCCCCTCCCATAAGACAGGCGAAGCTCTGCCCCCCCCTCCGGCGGCTGCGCAGGCCGATCCGTGTATGGTAGTGGCAACCTTTGCGGTTGCCATAGCAGGCTTGCCCGGTGCCAGCATTACCGGGCTACTGCCAGGCCAGCCCCAGCCCATTTTTCAGCAATATTGCCGATTACGGGCAGCTTGAAGTACTTGCCTGTAAAGGCCTGGATCATGCCCACGAGCCAACCAATGAATAAGGCGAGACCTCCTATCCAGTACAGGCAAGTTGGACCTAGAAGTAATATACCTGCTGCACTACTGCCATTAGCAGCTACCGCAATGATGACGCTAATAATTGTGATCAAGATATACCAGGCAATTCCCGTAATGAACAACAAGATGTATTGTGCGGCGTGGAAACGCACGAAGCGGTTCTGCTTCTCGATAAAGAAGAAGATGATGCCCACGAGGAGATAGCTTAGCCCGGCTGCCGTCTTTGGGTCCATGTTCAGAGAGCTAGGGCCAAGCGGGCTGGCAGTTGCGGCAGCGCTGCCTGTGGTGTAGGGCTGCTGGTACTGTGGTTGCTGGTAGCTGCCGTACTGCTGCTGGTACTGTCCCTGTTGAGGGCTGCCATATTGCTGCCCGTAGCCACTTTGCTGGCTATAGGGATCGGTCGGCTGCGGTGGCGGGTTGTAGCCGCCGTATTGACCGGGTTGATTGGGGTCCTGCCCCTGATTCGGATTCCAGCTCATAACTGTATCCTACCTTTCTGTAGAAATATCTTCCCCTCGAACTTATCTATGATGATTTTTACCAACCAGGATCGGTAATGGTTTGTCATCCCGTAGGATCAGGGCTTGCCCTGATCTGAGCCGAAGCAATGTCATCCTGAGCGAAGCGAAGGATCTCTGCCGATCGACATCAGATGTTTCGCGGAGTTTACCCTGAGCGAAGCGAACGGGCTCAACATGACATGCCACAAACCGGTCTTGCCGCTCCTGGTCGTTAAATTGCATCATGCAATAGATGAAATCATCGGGGATTGCCAACTATTACATGCCTGCGATACCCTGGTTGGCATATCTCTCGGCATAGTCGCCAATCACGGGCAACTTGAAGTACTTCCCCTGGAAGCCATTGATCATCAAAACTATCCAGCCAATGAAGCCTACAAGGCTTATTAGACCACTGGCGCAAAGAAAGAGTAACCCCAGGAAGCCAGGCGTAAAGTTTATTGCTACCCTCAAAATGATATCCAGCACGGTTAGGCCACCAAAGAAGAGGATCGACTGCATGGCATGGAAGCGTACAAAACGATTTTGCTTCTCCAGGAGGAAGAAGATTAACCCGGTGATCCATCCCAGCAGGTAGCTGAGGCCTGCTGCTGTCTTCGGTTCCATGTTCATCGAGCTTGGGCCATAGGCGCTGGCACTTGCCGCTTGCGCTGCGCTATAAGGCGCCTGGTAGCTGCTGTAAGGCTGCTGGTACTGCCCTTGCTGCCCTTGCTGCCCCTGCTGTCCATATCCGCCCTGCTGGTAGCCGCCGTACTGTTGCTGCCCATAGCCGCCCTGCTGGCTATAGGGATCGGTCGGCTGCGGTGGCGGGGTGTAGCCGCCGTATTGACCGGGTTGATTGGGGTCCTGCCCCTGATTCGGATTCCAACTCATAGCTATGTTCCTCATTTCTGCAAACTATATGATTCCTCCACGCATTGACTGAACGTCCGTCGAAGAGGAAATTTTCATATGAAGATGCAAGTAACATCTTCATATCTTCATTATGTACTACACAGTATACTCGGAAGAGTTGAGTTTGTGAACTACCTGAGGCATGAAATTAACGGCAATTTAGCATTTCTTCTGCTGAATGTTGTCATCTGACTTACGCGGGCTCATCTGTGGGTAGGATTCGTGGACGACGTGATCCGCCGGGGGAAGCAAGAATGGTGGGATTTTCTCTTCATTTGGATCGTCTTCAGCAGGTTTATTAGAAGGTGCCGGCATTCTGGTAAGGCGTGCTGGCTGTTCGTGATTGCTGGCCACTCGCTCATTTATAGACAGAGGACGGAGCTCAGGCGATGGTTGCTCGGATGCGCCTGCGTGCTCTTCTGGCGCGAGAGGTGTGTCGTGTAGCGCAACGGCAAGGACTTCGTCCATTGTATCGACGAAGGTAAAGCGCATCTGCCGCTGGATCTTAGCAGGAACTTCATCAATGTCTTTTTTATTGGACAAAGGAACCAGCAAGTGAGAGATGTTGGCCTGAAGGGCTGCCAGCGCTTTTTCTCTGAGTCCGCCGATACCCAGCACGCGCCCGAGCAGCGTAATCTCTCCCGTCATAGCCAGGTTCTCCCGTACAGGGCGGCGCGTCAGCGCTGAAACCAGCGCGGTAGCGATAGTGATTCCTGCCGATGGACCATCCTTCGGGATGGCATTTTCCGGTAAGTGGATATGCAGATCGAGCGAATCTTGAAAGTTCGGGTCGAGTTCCAGTTCGTTCGCACGCGAGCGGATGTAGGAAAGCGCGGCCAGCACCGATTCGCGCATGACATCGCCAAGCTGGCCGGTTATCATCAAGTCGCCCTTTCCTGGCATGGTCAGAACTTCGACGGGTAGCAGGATACCACCGTTTTCTGTTACTGCCAGCCCCATAGCAACTCCCACTTGTTGCAATGTTTGACCCTGCGGCGCAACGGTGTAGCGAGGCGCCCCCAGGTAGTGCTCCAGGTTGGCTGTGGTCAGGCGGACGTGCGTTTTCGGCTTCTCAATGATTCTGCGTGCCGCCTTGCGGCAGATCATTGCCAACTGCCGTTCCAGGTTGCGCACACCCGGCTCGCGGGTATAGTCCGAGACGATGCGTTGCATGACATGCTCTGAAATCTTCACCTGCTCCGGCGATAGGCCGTGCTCAGCTAATACCTTTGGCAGGAGATGGCGCAATCCAATATTGACCTTTTCCTCGAACATGTAGCCTGGCAGCTCAATGATGTCCATGCGGTCGGCCAGCGCGCGCGGGATCTGGTATTTGGTGTTGCCTGTGCAGATGAAGAAGACCTCTGAGAGATCATAGGGGGTCTCCAGGTAGTGGTCGATGAACTCTTTATTCTGCTCGGGGTCCAGCACTTCCAGGAGAGCGGCAGCGGGGTCTCCCCGCGAATCAGCGGAAAGTTTATCGATTTCGTCGAGCAAAAAGACCGGATTGCGCACGCCCACAGTTTTCATGGATTGAATAATGCGCCCAGGCAGCGCACCAACATAAGTTCGCCGGTGCCCGCGAATCTCCGCCTCGTCATGCACACCGCCAAGTGAAATACGTGCAAATTTTCGCCCCAGCGTCCTGGCTATAGAGCGGGCAAGCGAGGTCTTGCCAACGCCAGGAGGGCCAATAAAGCAGAGGATTTGCCCCTGGCTTTCGCTTTTGGTATGCCCATCACGGCTGGCCCGCTCCTGTCGCAACTGGCGTACTGCCAGAAATTCAATAATGCGCTCTTTGATGCTTTCCAGCCCGTAATGGTCAGCGTCCAGGATATGCCGGGCCTCCTCAATATTGAAGTGCTCTTCACTGCGTTCCGTCCAGGGAAGCGCCAGTATCCAGTCGATATACGAGCGCAGCACTGTTATTTCGGCCGATTGAGCAGGCGTGCGTTCCAGGCGGTCAATCTCCTTGCGCACTTTGGCCGCAACTTCCGGCGGCAGCGCTTTCTCTTTGAGCTTTGTGCGTAATTCGTCCGCCTCGGAAAATGTTTCCATGCCCAATTCTTCCTGGATGGCGCGCAGTTGCTCGCGCAAATAAAATTCCTTTTGTGTGCGGTCTACTTGCGAGCGTACACGATTGCGAATGGTTGATTCTAGTTCGAGGATCTCGATCTCATTCCCCATGATCACGCAGATTTTCTCCAGGCGCTCTAATGGATCGAGCGTTTCGAGCAGGTCCTGCTGCTGTTCGGAGTCCGTGACCACGAATGCTGCCAGCATATCCGATAGCCGGCCGGCGCCCTTAATAGTGGTAATCGAAGTAATATCTTCTACAGAGTAGCGGTGGCTCAACTGGGCATAGCGTTCAAAGAGATTGGTGGCATGGCGCACCAGCGCATCAACTTGAGGACCTCGTGCTTGCGGCTCCTGTAATACCTCTGCTCGCACGCGCAGGAAGGGTTCAAGATCAAGAAATTCGGTGATTGCCACGCGCTGGAGGCCGTTGAGCACTACCTGTAAGCTTCCGTCTTGTTGCTGGTGAACGGTGGTTACCTCAACCAGTGTGCCTTTGGGGGAAATATCCCTTGGCTGCGGCTCGTCGATATCCGGGTTACGTTGAGGGGCAGCAATAAGAGTGCGATCAGGGCGCGCCAGCGCCTCTTCAATAGCGCGTACCGACTTTTCGCGTGCGATGGCCAGCGTTGTGCGAGCGCGTGGAAAGACGACCATGCTCTTTAGAGCCAGAAGAGCGTGCTCTGCTTCTGCGGCATCATACAGTATTTCTGGGCGCTCTTGTGTCGTCATGATTTCCTACCTGCATTATGCAGACTCATCTTCGGGATACGCTAACGTTCGCTCGCTGCGTGTCACCAGTAACGGTTTGTGGCGGGCAGCGATGACATCTCCGTTGATGATGACTTTTTTGACATCCGCTCGTGATGGAATTTCGTACATTACATCGAGGAGCACGTCTTCGATGATGGTACGTAAGCCCCTTGCGCCCGTTCGTTGTTTGAGCGCCCCCTCGGCAGCCGCGTCGAGCGCATCGTTTGTGAACACCAGCTCAACGCGGTCAAGCTGCAAAATCTTCTGGTACTGTTTGATAATAGCGTTTTTAGGCTCTGTCAAAATACGGATCAGCGCGTCTTTATCCAGGCTATCCAGGGCAACTGCAACGGGTAAACGTCCAACGAATTCTGGGATCAGGCCATATTTAAGGAGATCGTCAGGAATAAGGTGTGACAGTACCGATTGCGGCTTTTCCACTGTAGTGGGAGAGCGCCTGAAGCCTATGGTCTTATTACTTCCAAGACGCTGCTCGACGATCTTATCCAGTCCCTCAAAAGCGCCACCACAGATAAAGAGGATATTTGACGTGTTGATCTGGATAAAATCTTGATGAGGATGCTTGCGCCCTCCCTGAGGAGGGACGTTGGCAATCGTTCCTTCGATAATCTTGAGCAGGGCCTGCTGGACTCCTTCACCTGAAACATCGCGGGTAATAGATGGATTATCGGATTTGCGCGCAATTTTGTCGATTTCGTCGATATAGACTATGCCACGTTCGGCCCGCGCTATATCAAAATCGGCGATTTGAATGAGGCGGAGGAGGATATTTTCAACGTCTTCGCCGACATAGCCCGCTTCTGTCAATGCGGTGGCATCGGCTATGCAGAAAGGCACATCCAGGATCTTTGCCAGTGTCTGCGCCAGCAGTGTCTTCCCGCAGCCCGTTGGGCCTATTAAGAGGATATTGCTTTTGCCCAGCTCCACATCGTCAACCTGCATCCCTACCCCAATACGCTTGTAGTGATTATAGACAGCCACGGAAAGAGCCTTCTTGGCCTGCTCCTGCCCGATCACATACTGGCTCAGTTGCTCGTAGATCTTTTTCGGCGTTGGTATCTTGCCAGCCTGCAGGCGCGGCTTTGTGAACGCTGCCTGCTCCTCGTCGATGATTTCCCGGCACAGGTCGATGCATTCATCGCAGATGTACACGCCCCCGGGGCCGGCAATCAGTCGTTGAACTGCGTCCTGGCTCTTGCCACAAAATGAGCAGCGGTAGGTTGTGATGCGCGAATTTTTCGAATTTGGCACGTCTCCTTGTCCCCTTTCCCTCGGCAGAGCGCAATTTATTGCGCCTGTGCCTCTGCATTATCAGCGTCTACATCCGTAGATGCTTGAGCTTCATTAGCGGCCTCTGCCACAGTCCCACTAACCTCGCTTGTAGGCGCTTCAGCTAGTTCTTCCCCAGCACCAGCAGCAACTTCACCCTCCTCCTGGGCAGAGAGGTTCTCACCAACGAGCGCCGCCGCTTTCGCATTGGCTATGCTCGCCTCTTCCTCGCCGATTTCTGCCTCGGGTTCAGGGCCAGCAATTAATTCAACCAGGCGTGTGATAGCTTTCTCTCGCCTGAGACTCGCCTCCAGAGTACGAAGCTGCGCGTCTGTAGGCTGCTCTCCTCCCTGAGCATACATCTGCCACAGCATCTCTACGTCTTCTGGTGAGACGGTAATCCCTTCTTTATCTGCAACGGCGTCCAGCACGAGCTGCCGTTTGAGTCGTTGTTCTGCTTCGGGAAGCGAATCTTCAATGTACTCCTCACGGGACTTCCTCATCGTAAGCAGGTACTGGTCCAGGGACATATGCTGCCGCTCTAACAAGTAAGCCAGTTCGTGCAACATGTGTTCAGCTTCTTCGCGCACCAGCAGTGGATGAAGGGTAACCTGGGATTGTTCAATCACGGCGTCAACAACTTTATCACGCAATTCCTCATCGATGCGCCGCTTTTTCCTCTCAAAGATATTATCGCTGAGAGCCTTGCGCAAGTCTTCCAGGGTCTCATATTGCCCGTCGCTGACTTTGCTGGCGAAATCATCATCAAGCTCAGGGACTTCTTTCACCTCTACTTTATGCAGTGTCACCGAGTAGAAAGCTTCTTTACCTGCCAGTTTTTCATTCGTATAGTCCTGCGGCAGTGTTGTGCTGAACTCTTTGCTCTCTCCGGCCTGCATTCCCACAATATGCTCGTCTAAACCGGTGAAAAGCCCATGACGCTCGCGAGTAAGCTCGAAGGGGTTGTCTTTCAGGTCGGAGATGGTCTTATCTTCCACCGTAAGCTTGAGATCGACAGTGACACGATCTCCATACTCAGCCGGGCGCTCGACGACGCGCCACATGGCCTGCCGGTTGCGTAGCGCTTCTAGCTCGTCTTCGACCTCCTCGGAAGTGACACTTGGCTCCTCACGGTCGATATGGAGGGAAGTATAATCACCTAGCTCAACCGGAGTAAGAACAGGCACTTTCATAGTGAAGTGATAGGGCTGCCCCATCTCGAAAACAGGGGCATCTAACTCTGGTTGCGTAATGGGGGTAAGATTGTATTCGTTTACTGCGTTGCGGTATGTTTCAGAAATAAGCTCATCCAGGCCTTCCTGGTAGATGTATTCCTTGCCGAGCCTGCGTTCAATCAACGAACGCGGGGCTTTCCCCCGGCGAAAGCCTGGGACATCGACCTGGCGTACCAGCTTACGGTAGGCTTTATCCGAGGCTTTTTCCACTTCGTCCCACGACAACTCTACGTCAAGGACAGCCTCGCTGGTGGGTAATTTTTCGACCGAGATCTTCACTTCTCCTCACCTTCTCAAGCTCAAGGGTAGTGGGCGGTGAGAGACTCGAACTCTCACGGTTCATCACCAACAGATCCTAAGTCTGTCCTGTCTACCAGTTTCAGCAACCGCCCAAAGGAAAAACTCCCTCGTGAGGATGATACACCAGCCAGGTAACCACTGTCAAGACGAACATCCAGGGGCAATGGCAAGCATCGCCCCTACCCTCGGTTCCTGGCCTCTGGCTAAAAGATATAGGCAATCACCAGGAGTTACTTATGGGCTACTCCTGCCTTGAGGAACTTTTGGGCAGCAAATAACGTCTCTTGCATAGGCAAGGTCATTACCTGCCAGTTGCCATAAAGAATGTTCAGGAAAAGCTATGCTACCTTTCAAGCAGTTTGTACAAGCATATCGGTATAGAGCATCGCCTGCCATGATGCTAGTGGGTGTGGGACTATTAGTTGCTTTCGTGGCCATTGGGCTTGTTGCCTGCGGCTCTCATGCGAGTTCAGCCGGTTCAGCAGGTTCAACGCCAACATCTGTGACACGAGTGCAGAAATGCGGCCATGTCCAGACGCTGCCGGATGGTACCGTAACAAACACAAGTTCGGCAAAGCAGGCTGAAAATTGCTTCTGGCAGGCATATCAGAAATGCCAGCCTGCCTCTCTTACGTTCACGACAATAGCTGTTGATGCCGGCGACATTCACGATTTCACGATTCGAAACAATGGGCAATGCTCGATCTCGGATGCAGTGCAACATTTCATTGTCCCACACAGGCCTACAGCCCCAAAAACGTATACCTGTGCAGGGCTGGCGCAACAACAGGATGGGCTACATGTTTTATCCTGTAGTAGTGAAGGCGATATCATCGTACCGGCTTAGGAACCTTCACATATATGTTGCCCTGCTCTACCTTTGTCTTAAGACGAGGCAGCGGCCGCAAATAGAGTTTAGACGATGCGCCTGCATCAACATTGCCATATTCATTGAAAAGACCGCCGTGGCAGGGACAATGGAATTTGCGATCCGAGTCCTGCCATTGAACAATGCATCCCATATGCGTACACGATGCGGATAGAGCAATAATCTGTCCCTCTTTACCGTCATCCCCATCCTGGCGAATCACGTAGCCAACAATGCTATCTGTGGCAAAACGCACCGCTTTATCTCCAAGGCCGGCCAGGGTAGTTACAAAGAGCCATGTAGTAGCTATGCTTGCTGGAACAAGAGGAGTATTATATGCTCCTGCAGGTGCCGGCGTTTGCGGATGCGTTGTCTCCTCAGCCACATGATCAATGGCAGCCCCGGCAACGAGAGACGCCGCTATGGCAGCCCCTCCTGCAAGCAGCGCGCGGCGGGAAAAGGCTCCTGGTTTTGTGGGCTTCTGCCGGCGCATAAAGGGCAACAGCCTGGCTCGCCCCGGCTGCTGTTGCTGTGCTTGTTGTTGGAGTTCTTGTTCAAGGCGCGCCCGCAGCTCGGCGGCAAATTCCGGTCGAGGTTCATTTCCTTCAGGCGAAGCAGAGCGAAAGAGGGCCGCCATACGATAGATACGCGCCTGCTCGGGTGTCAACTCAACTGGTGGATGAGCTACGCGCCCCGCCTGAAGCTCCTCTATGTAGTGCTCAAGCTCCAGATAATCTTCAAATCGTTCCTGGTCTTCACCTGGCATAGTTACCTATCTCCCTGTTCCCTGTTGCGTGATTGAATGCCTGACCCCCACAAGGGAGGCCACCGTGCCAATGCATTAGCACTCTACTACATGGCCCTTGTAATAACATATTCAAGATCAGCGGCACGTTTAAGCGCCCGGAACTGCAATACTTTCACATTGGCCTCGCTCAAGCCCATTTTCAGAGCGGTCTCTTTAATAGATAGGTTGAGCAGAAAACGGCAGGTCAGAACTTCCCGGTAATGTTCAGGCAGAGCCTGCAGGATACGCTGCACTCGCTCTAGCGGCCTGCTGCTGGCACCCGAAAGCTCTTCTTCGGCAGGCCCTTCCCAGCCAGCTTCTAACAGTTCCTCCAGCGAACTGCTAGAGATACGATAATGCGCGCGCCAGTAATCAGCGATAGTCGTCCGCGCGACCTGGAATAACCATTTCTGTATGCTTTGTGCGTCTCGCTCCGTATTGACCCCGCGCACGGCTTTCAGAAATATTTGTGAAGTCAGATCCTCGGCCTCCTCACGATTGCCAACCTTACTATAAACGTAGCGGTAGATCGTGCCGAGGTTTTCCTCGTAGAGTGTCTGGAACTCCCGCACTGGCATTTTTTCCTCTGGCATGGGAACCCTGGCTCCAACGGCCTTCTGACTGGCTGTAGCTGGATATGGATCGTTCAACCCGGCAGCAGGGTCATCCACGCGCTCACCGGCAGAGCTTTTATCGCGCGGTATACTCACATCACAGCGCTCCTTCTGCAAGCTTCAGAAGATCTACACCCTTCTGAAGAAACGAAAAGAGTTATTCAGGTACTATTACGGCGGTGAGTTACACGACATTATCGAGGCACAAATGAAGGGCGGACTATGCTTTTCACACCCCTGCATATCTGATCGTCTCTGCCTTGTGCAGGATGAGGCGGAGCACCAGGAGCCGCAACTCACCGGCTCGCTGGGATTGTTTGAAGCACCTGCTCCGCTGTCATAGCGCGTCCTTCTGCCCATGCGGAAGCAAAGGTCTCCGCCCCCAGATGGTCGCGAGCAGTCGCCACCGCCTGCTCGTAGCCGGCCTGTTCAACCGGCGGCAAAGGTGCATCAATTGCTTCGCGCAACGCTTCCGCAGTTCCCCAAAGGCGCGCTGCCCAGGCCAGTTCTCCCTGCGCTGTCACGGCACTCGCCAGCCCCTCCAGGCCGGAGGCGAGCAGTTCCTTGTCGCCTATCTCTTGCGCCATCGCCAGGCTTTCCTCGTAGAGCATACGGGCAGAGGCGTAGTCGCCTCGGGCTGCCTCTACTTTCCCTAACATGCAGAGCACCTCCGCCATACCCTCCCGGTGCTCCATCTCCCGGTACAATGTCAAACTCTCCTCCACACGGCTACGTGCGGTGGCCCTATCCCCCTGTTTGAGCGCCATCCATCCCAGCAGGAGAGACGCGACAGCCATTCCTTCTTTGTCGCCTACTTCCCGATCGAGCGAGAGACCTTGCTCGAGCAGCGGGTAGACCATATCCTGGTCGCCCTGGGAAACAAAGAGCGTGCCTGCCAACTGCGTCAGCGAGGCAGCGATTCCTCTCTTGTTGCCCAGCTCCCTAAAAAGCGCCAGGCTCTCCTCGAAGCGGGAGGAAGCCTCGGCGTATCTGCCCTGCTTATTGTCGAGCAATCCATGCATAAAGAGTGACCAGGCGATACGGTCCCGGTCACCTAGCTCTCTGAAGAGGGCGAGGTCCTCCTCCAACAGGACACGCGCGGATCTAAAATCGCCTCGTCTCCAGGCCGCCACGCCAAGTCGATTGAGCGAGAGCGCAATGCCTCGCTTGTCCCCAAGCTCCCGGAACAAGGCCAGGCCCTCCTGGGCCAGTATCTCTCCCTGGTCATAGTTGCTCTGGTTGAAGGCGAGTCGCCCAGCAGCAAGCAAGGCCTTCGCCCGGATAGGAGCTGCAACTTTTGCCCCTGCGCTTCCTGCCAGAGCCTTTTGCAGAAATGCCAGCCCCTCATTGCGCTGGCCACGCACCACCCAGAAGCGCTCCAGCGCGATACCGAGGCGCAAGGCCACCTCGCCCCTCCCACTTTCCAAAGCCCATTGCAACGCTGCTCGCAGGTTGTCATGTTCTCGTTCCAACCGTTCCAGCCAATCGACAAGCAGTGGCCCTTTCAGGGCAGGCTCAGCCTCTTCTGCCAGGCGCAAAAAGTAGCCGGCATGGGCCTGCCGGGCAGCCTGCTCTTCGCCGCTGGCGATGAGCGCCTCCAATCCATACTCACGGATCGTTTCCAGCATCAGGAGGCGCTGATCCTCCTGCTCCTCACTTTCTCCCCCTGTTTGCGCCACTCGTTGCAGTAAACTCTTGTCGATGAGCGAGGCTATGCCGTCCAGCACCTCTCCCGCTTGATCGCCTGATCTGGTGCAGACGGCTTCTGCTGCTTGCAGCGAGCAGCCACCCACAAAGACAGAGAGCCAGCAGAAGAGCCGCTGCTCCCTGGCAGTAAGCAGTTGATAGCTCCACTCGATGGTGTTGCGCAGGGTCTGCTGTCGTGCTGGCAAGTCCCGCGCCCCGCCCGTCAACACATTCAATGGTTGGTCCAGGCGCGCGAGCAGGGCCTGCGGAGAGAGCAACTTCATACGCGCCGCTGCCAGCTCGATGGCCAATGGAAGTCCATCCAGGCGAACACAAATTTCTGCCACTGCCCTGGCATTTGTAGAGGTCAACTTGAACTCGGGTCTCGCCGCTTGCGCACGCTGGAGAAAAAGCGCCACCGCCGGTGTACGCGCCAGTGCCGCAAGTTTGGGGAGGTGGGAGGGATCGGGCAATGCTAGCGGTGGCACTGCGAATTCGTGTTCAGAACGTACATGCAACACCTCCCGGCTTGTGACAAGTAGCTTGAGCTGTGGGCAGGATGTGAGCAGATCTGCCACCTGTGGCGCTGCCTCAACTACCTGCTCGAAGTTGTCCAGGAGGAGCAGCGCTTGCTTCTGTTGCAATACCTCCACCAGGCGCGCGAAGACAGGCTGCCCCATGCTATCCCGAATGCCAAGCGCCCGCGCGATGGTCGGTATGACCAGCGCCGGATCGTTGAGAGAGGCGAGCGAGACGAAAAACACTCCCCCGGCAAACGCGTCGCTAAGCTCTGACGCAACCTGTAAAGCCAGGCGCGTTTTGCCTGTGCCGCCCGGGCCAGTGAAGGTCACCAGCCGCACATTATTGCGGCGCAGGAGCCGCGCTGCCGTCGCGACCTCACGCTCCCGCCCAATGAGCGGTGTCAGTTGCACAGGCAGAGTATCAGAGCGACGATCATGAGTCCTGAGCGGTGGAAAGTCAGCGGGAAGGCCCGCAATCACCACCTGGTAAAGATGGACAGCCTGCTCCAGGTCCTTGAGATGGTGTTCCCCGAGATCACGCAGGCTCACGCCTTCCGGTAAGTCGTGTTCTACCAGATCGCGAGTGGTTTGCGAGAGGAGCACCTGCCCTCCATGAGCTGCACTCATCACACGCGCAGCATAGTGGACATCCAGACCCACGTATCCCTCGACCACGCGGGATGGTTCACCGGTGTGCAGCCCCATGCGCACACGAACCGCTCCGGCCCCGGCCCAGGAATGGAGGGCAAGTTCACGCTGCGCGGCCACCGCGGCTTGGAGTGCGTCGCTGGCGCGAGCAAAGGCAGCAAGCATGGCGTCCCCCTGCGTATCGACCTCCTGACCGTGATAGGTATGGAAAGCAGTGCGCAGCAGGGTGCGATACTCATTCAACAGTTCGGCGTAGCGTTCACCCAACCTTTGGAGCAGTTGAGTGGATCCCTCGATGTCTGTGAAGAGCAACGTGATTGTTCCTGCCGGTAAATCACGCATGCTGAACCTCCTCGTGCCTCTCAAGATATGGATTGTCGCGCTGGCGGGCTAATCGCTCAGGATCAGTATCCCAGACGGCTGTTCTATATTATACCGTATTCTTGCCCCAACCTCGAAGCCTAACCCGCTCGCGTCGTAAAGCGACATTGGGCGGCTGATCGTAATATATGTTAAGAAAGAGGCGAGCCAATACTAAGGGGTTCCCGTCTGGGAGAAGAACTCGTATATATACTAAGAAATTCAGGAGGGTCAGGCTATGGAGGAGCATTCAGAAGCAATAGATCGGATGCGCGCAGTGACTATCTCCCGCGAGTATGGCAGTGGCGGAGGTGAAATTGCGATGCGGCTGGCAAAGCGGCTGGGATGGCAGTTGATCGACCATGACATTGTGCGGCGGGTAGCGCAGGAGATGGGTGTCAGTGAAGAGGAGGCGGAAGCCCGGGATGAGCGGGCTGAGAGCCTGCTTTCACGTATTCTCAACAGCATGCAAGGCATTGACCCGGCCTTGATGGTGAATGCTCCCCCCGTTGCCTTCACCTCAGATGCGCTGATCTACCGCCAGGCGCTCAGCAGGGTTGTTAACGCGGCGGTAACCAGAGGGCACGTAGTGATTGTTGGACGAGCATCCCAGGTGCTGCTGGCAAACCGGCGTGATGTGCTGCATGTGCGGGTGATAGCGCCACTTGAAATGCGCGTCCAGTACGTCATGCAGCGTGAGGGCCTCGACGAAGCAGCAGCTCGCTCTCGCGTCCAGATGAAAGATCGCGACCGCATTCGCTACCTTCAGTCTGAGTATCAGAAAAACCCGGAAGACCCGCACCTGTATGATATTGTGATCAATACAGCGGTGCTTGACCTGGATAGCGTGGTGGATATCATTTGTCTCACACTGGAACATAAAGCCAGGCGGCTCGCGGTGCCAACTGGAGAACTGGGCCCGGTGGTGGGCTTGCCTCCTTATCCGGGCAGGCCGGAAGATTTTCGCCCGCCAGAACAGTAATTATAAAGCTATGAGCTCTCCCAACAATCGGAGCTCGGCACTCTGTCGAGGGTAGGGGCGATGCTGGCCATCGCCCTGGCTTGTCGTTGCTTATAATTTCGTTTATCATATAATTAGATACTCGAAGTGATATAGTAGTGCTACCTGGAAAGGGAAACGAGGGCTATGCGCGCGGTGCAAAACGCGGTAGCAGAGGCATCACGAACTGCAAGAAAATCGCGGCCAACAGGGCCTAACTATAAATGGATAGTCCTGTCGAATACGACGCTCGGCGTGTTAATGGCGACCATCAACAGTAGCATTCTCTTGATATCGCTGCCGGCCATTTTTAACGGGATCAACATCAACCCGCTCGATCCCAGCGAAACCAACTATTTTCTCTGGCTGCTTATGGGATATATGGTTGTCACCGCCACGCTGCTGGTCACGCTCGGACGTATTTCGGATATGTTTGGGCGTGTCAGGCTCTACAACCTGGGATTTGCCATCTTCACTGCAGGCAGCATTCTGCTCTTTGTAACACCCGGCGCAGGTAATACAGCCGCAATTGAGCTGATCATTTTCCGCTTGGTTCAGGGCGTTGGTGGTGGTTTTCTCTTTGCGAATAGTACCGCCCTGCTTACCGACGCCTTCCCGCCCCAGCAGCGTGGCCTGGCCATGGGGATCAACCAGGTTGCAGCCATCCTCGGTTCTATTGCTGGCTTGATTCTCGGCGGCGTGCTCGCTGCCGTCAACTGGCGACTGGTTTTCCTTGTCAGTGTGCCATTTGGCCTCTTTGGTACCGTCTGGGCCTACTTGATGCTGCGCGAGATTGCTACGATCCGTGCTCACCAGAAGATCGACTGGTTCGGCAATATCACCTTTGCCATCGGCTTAACCAGCCTGCTCATCGGCATTACCTACGGCATCGAGCCCTATGGGAATTCAGCTATGGGATGGACCAACCCCTTTGTGATCGGAACGCTGGCCGGGGGTGTGATCTTGCTGGCTGTCTTCGCCTGGATCGAGCTACATGCCAGCCAGCCGATGTTCCGGCTGAGCCTGTTCAAAATTCGCATGTTTGCAGCCGGTAACGTGAGTGGTTTTCTGGCAAGCCTTGCCCGTGGCGGTCTGCAGTTCATGCTCGTGATCTGGTTGCAAGGCATCTGGCTGCCCCTGCATGGCTATGCCTTCGAAGTGACGCCGCTATGGGCAGGCATCTATATGCTGCCGTTGATGGCCGGCTTCATCGCCATGGGGCCGCTCAGCGGCTGGCTCTCCGATCGTTTCGGCGCTCGCTTCTTTTCCACAACGGGAATGCTCATCCAGGCGGTTGGTTTCCTGGCCCTCACCTTCTTGCCTGCTAACTTTAATTATCTCTGGTTTGCTCTCCTGCTCGTCCTGCTAGGCGTTGGGCAGGGGATGTTCGCTGCACCTAATACGACGGCAATAATGAACAGTGTGCCGGCTGAGCATCGCGGCGTCTCTTCGGGAATGCGCTCGACGTTCCAGAACGCGGCCATGGTGATGAGCATTGGCGTTTTCTTTAGTATCGTCACGGCGGGCCTGGCTTCGGCATTGCCGGGAGCTCTTTTCAGTGGTTTGACAGGAGCAGGCGTACCTGCTTCGTTCGCCAGTCGGATTGCCAGCCTGCCACCAACATCTGCCCTGTTTGCGGCCTTCCTGGGCTACAACCCGATGGCTACCCTGCTACCTGGCACAGTATTGCATCATCTACCTGCGGCTGACCAGGCCAACTTGCTCGGCAAGAGCTTTTTCCCCAACTTGATCTCCTCGCCGTTTATGGTAGGTATGCGAGCGGTGTTCTACTTCTCGCTGGTGATTTGTGTGATAGCAGCGTTCGCCTCGGCCCTGCGCGGGCAGCGCTACATCTATGGGCAGGATCAGGTGGCAAAAGGGGCAGTCGGCGTTGGCTCGTCCCCAACATCCGGAGCGGCAGCGTCTATGCGGGAGCCGGACGAGGTTTCTGCAAGCGCGAGCAATCCATCCCATGATGGGCGAGATGGAGGGGATGGCGCCGGGTTCCCTGGGCAGTGACGGCTCCCTTGTGCTCGTCACGGAATGGCTCACATTCTGCCTGCCGTCATTCCTGCTTCTAGCGATTCGCCTGTTGGAGCGTTCACGCTCAGCATGTCCTCTAGTTCGTTCAGAGCGTAGGCCAGGGGTGAGCGGATATATCCCACCCGCTCTGAAGGGCGAGCCTGGATGGTCAGATCGCTTGCGCTGATAGTTGCTTTATACAGCCCGTCGTCAATAACGCGCGCAAAGCCGCGCCGTACCGCATATTGCATATAGCTGGCTGCCAGTTTGCGGGCTTTCTCATGGGAGAGCAAGCGTTGATCGACGTGCCTGCCCATCTCAGCAAGCTCAGCAGCCTCCCGTTCTATATGCGTGGCCAGCTCATTGAGAGTGAATACCGGGACTGCCGCCCGGCTCACCTCTACAAGAAAAGCGCTGGCAAGCTGTGTGCAGGTAAAGCGCGCGCTCAAGAGCCAGGTGCGGCGCAAGAGAGCATGGAGGTCTTGTGGCGGCTGCTGCGGATCGTACTCAATGGTAGGAGCCACATCGACGAAGATACCCATGCGCTTCACAGTCATAAAGTCGTAAACGATTGCGACCGGGACAATGTAGGTCTTTGCAGGGTTGGCCTGCAAGAGGCGGTGGAGCATGGCGCTGAACGGGCCGATCTTGCCCGTGAAAGAGAGTTGCCCTTCCGGCGCTCCCCATATTGAACCCCCGTGTGCCAGCCAGTCCATAAGTTCGGCCAGTTCCTGTTTCACCCTTTGCAAAAGGGCGTTTTTCGCCCGCCCACGCCTGGATGGAAGGATGATATCAGCGGTACACATCTGCTGGAGCGCTTCGTGGTAGCGCCATGCCAGCAAGTGTGAAAGGGGAGCCGCCTCCAGGCTACGTTCGTCTTCACCTGCTGCCGCAGCACACTGCTGCAAGAACTCGGGAGTGAAGACATCCCCGGCAGGCACGTCACCCTCCAGGCGCAGCATGTCGTGTACCCATTCTTCGGCAAGGCATACCTGCACGTTTCCTACCGGCCGTACACCAATGAAGCGTAGAACGGGTCCCAGAGAGAGCGGGCGCAGAACATAGGATAGCCAGCGTGGCTGCGTCACCACGCGGGACAGGAAACCGGGCAAGAAAGCGTCACGCCGCAGCGCGAAGTAGACTTCAGCGGTCACGGCACGCCAGCCCTGGCGAGCAAGAACTGAAATGAGCTCGGTCATAGGGTCCATATCGCGCTTATGAAGCATGGCAAAATAGGCGGGCCGCTTTCCGGGTACAAGCTCTAATCCGCGAATCTTGAGGTTATGCAAGATTCTGACGACAATCCAGAAAGAGCTGGACACGATGATGCGGCTGCAACCGGAAAAAAAAGCAACAGGGCGCTTCATGACTTTACCTCACTTATGATGAAAAATATGGAATGAGATCTGCCTTCTTACTGAAAGGCTTGGTCATAACCAGCATATGATAAAATACAAATAACCGCAAGGTTGATAGCTACCACAACTAGAAAGAGATTATTTCGCATGACTAACACATCCCAATCAACAGGAACCTCTCAACAGTTCGTGCATGGAGAGCCTCATTCCCAGCAAACCATTGTCGATCCCGCCCTGTACAGCTCGCTGGAGTGGCGCCTGATCGGCCCATATCGGGGTGGACGGGTTGTGGCAGTGGCAGGCGATCCAGTTCATTCCCAGATATTTTATTTCGGCTCGACAGGAGGCGGCGTCTGGAAAACCACCGATGGCGGCATATACTGGCAGAATGTTTCTGATGGCTTCTTTAAGAGAGCCTCCGTTGGCGCGATTGCCATCGCGGAATCTGATCCCAATGTGATCTACGTTGGAATGGGCGAGAGCTGTATTCGCAGCAATGTCTCACATGGTGATGGCGTGTATAAATCGACCGATGGCGGCAAGAGCTGGACGCATCTGGGCCTTGCCGATACGCGGCACATTGCCAAAGTGAGCATCCATCCAGAAAATCCTGACCTGGTATATGTCGCAGCGCTTGGGCATGCCCACGGGCCGAATGCTGAACGCGGGGTCTACCGCTCAGCAGATGGCGGGAAAACCTGGGAGCGAGTGCTCTTTCGTAGCGAGAACGCCGGTGCCAGCGATCTCGCCATGGATCCCAACAATCCACGCATTCTTTACGCTGCATTCTGGGAAGCACGGCGCTATCCGCACACCCTGGTAAGCGGCGGCGAGGACAGTGGCATCTTCAAATCGACCGATGGCGGCGATACCTGGACGGAAATCACGCGCAATGCAGGTCTGCCTAAGGGTATGCTCGGCAAGATCGGTATTGCTGTGTCACCTGCGCAGCGCGACCGCCTCTGGGCGCTCATCGAGGCAGAGGATGGCGCGCTCTTCCGCTCCGATGACGGCGGTGAAACATGGCAGCGCCTCAGCGAAGAGCGCAACCTGCGGCAGCGAGCCTGGTACTACATGCATATCTATGCCCATCCGCAGGACCCGGAAACGTTGTGGGTGCTCAATGTCCAGGCCTGGAAATCAATCGACGGCGGGCGTACCTTCTTTGACATTGGGATACCGCACGGCGATCATCACGATCTCTGGATCGATCCGCGTGATCCGCAGCGCATGATCGAAGGCAATGACGGCGGAGCCTGCGTGACATTCAATGGCGGCGAGACCTGGTCTTCAATCTACAACCAGCCAACTGCTGAGTTCTATCACGTCATAACCGATACCCAGGTGCCCTACCGCGTCTATGGCGCCCAGCAAGATAACACAACCATTAGCGTGCCGAGCCGCTCATCGCACGCCGGCATTACCCAGTCCGATTGTTACGATGTTGGCGGCGGAGAAAGCGGGTACATCGCCGTGCGGCCCGATGATCCAAATATCGTGTACGCCGGTAACTACCAGGGATATCTCACGCGCTACGACCATCGGATGCGCCAGTCACAGAATATTGCTGTATGGCCCGAACTGGCCTCGGGCTGGGGAGCGAAGGACCAGAAGTACCGTTTCCAGTGGACTGCTCCTATCCTGCTTTCGCCGCACGACCCGCATATTCTCTATACCACCGGCAATCACGTCTTTCGTTCGATGGATGAAGGTAGGAGCTGGGAAATGATCAGCCCCGATCTCACGCGCAATGACGTGACAAAACAGGAGCCATCCGGCGGCCCCATCACCAAAGACAATACAGGCGCGGAATATTATGACACCATCTTTGCCTTTGCCGAATCCCCGCTCCAGCGTGGTCTCTTCTGGGCCGGTTCTGATGATGGCCTGATCCACATCTCACGAGATGATGGCAAAAGCTGGAAAAATGTGACTCCCGGCGAATTGCCGGAATGGGCGCTCATCAGCATCATCGAGCCGTCGCCACATGATCCCGCCACAGCTTATGTTGCCGCAACGCGCTACAAGCTGGACGATTTCCAGCCCTATCTCTTTAAGACACACGATTATGGCGAGACCTGGACGAAGATTACCGGCGGTATTCCTGACAATGAATTCACACGGGCGATTCGCGAAGACCCTGAGCGGCGCGGGCTACTCTATGCCGGAACAGAGATGGGCATCTATGTTTCCTTCGATGACGGGGGGCACTGGCAGTCGCTGCGCTTGAATCTGCCGGTTGTGCCCATCCACGATCTGGTAGTCAAGGATAGCGATCTCGTGGTGGCAACCCACGGGCGAGCTTTCTGGATACTGGATGATATCACTCCGTTGCGCCAGGCAAGCCAGGAGGTACAGGATAGTCCCACTTACCTGTTCAGGCCGCGTCCTGCCGTTCGCTTCATGACCCTGGAAGGCTTTTCACGCCCGCCAACTGCCGGCAAGTTTTTCCGTATGACGGGGGCTACCATGATCACCGTGCTCCAGAAGAAGAAACCGGACGGTGAAACGGTGAATATCAACCTGGATGCCGGGCAGAACCCTCCCGATGGGGTGATTGTCTACTACTACCTCAAAGAGAAACCAGAGGGGAAGGTAAGCCTGGCGTTCCTGGATGCCCAGGGCAATGAGATCAGGATGTACTCAAGCGAGGAGAAGCCCGAGCAGGCTGAGCGGGCTAGCGCTGAAGAAAGCTCGCCTGTTGCCCCCTGGTCGGAATCTGGTAGCGAAGAGACTGCGCCGCAGGTAGAGGAGCCACAGGTGGAGAAAGAGAAAAAGGAGCCTCGTGTTGTCAAAGAGGCAGGTATGCATCGCTTTGTCTGGAATCTGCGCTATCCAGACCCCAAGAAGGTAGAAGGCTATGTGGCGTCCGAAGCGGCACTGGCCGGGTCCCTTGTCCCTCCGGGGACGTACCAGGTGCGATTGACTGTTGGCGATCAATCGCAGGTCGAGACATTTGAGGTGCGCAAAGACCCGCGTGTGCCCGCGACAGATAGCGATTTACAGGCGCAATTCGAGTTGCGACGCAAGGTGCAGGATAAGCTCTCGGAGACGCACGATGCCATCAACATGATCAGGAGTATCCAGCGGCAGGTAGAGGATTGGGAGCAGCGCACGCGAGAAAACAAGGATTACGAAGCGGTCTCAAAGTCAGCCAGGTCCGTGAAAGAGAAGCTCACGCCTATCGAGGAGGAGCTGATTCAGGTGAAGGCGAAGAGCAGGCAGGATACGCTGAACTACCCGGCCAAGCTCAATGCCAAGCTGGCGACCCTGGCCGGAACAATTGCCAGCGCCGACGCCGCCCCAACACGACAGGAATATGAGCTGTTCGATGACCTGGTGGCCCGCATCGATGTGCAGCTCAAGCGCCTGCAAGAAGTTATCGAAACAGACCTGGCGAACTTCAACAGGCTTATTCGCGAGTTGGATGTGCCGGCGGTCATTCCCAGCACTACCTCACACCCATAATAAGCTCAATAGTTAACTGATCGAGCTTTTCATAGGAAAAGCCGCGCTGGGCCAGCGTATCAGGGTCGAGGGGAGCGGCTTTCAATTGCTGCGCCGCCTCCTTGCTATAGCCTCTGCTCAATAGCTCCTCGTAGGCCTGGTCGCCGCTGTTGATTTCTTTGAGCAGTTGCTGTATCTCAGGCTCGGCATCGAAGCGGCGGGCCTTCTCTTTGAGCATGTTGTAGGTGCGCATGCAGCCGAGGGCAAAATCCCAGACGCCTTGCTCGTTTTCCGAGCGGTAGGAGTGCGCGTCAAAGTGGCGCGGGCCGGTGTATCCCTTTGTCTCCAGCAAATGTACCAGGAAGAACATGCTTTTGATGTTCTCACTGCCAAAACGCAAGTCCTGGTCGAAGCGCGGCCCCTTCTGGTCGTTCAGGTCAATATGGAAGAGCTTGCCAGCTTCCAGCGCCTGCGCCACGCCGTGAACAAAATTGAGGCCGGCCATATGCTCGTGTGCCACTTCTGGATTGAGGCCCACCATCTCCGGGTGATCGAGCGTGTAGATGAATGCCAGCATGTGGCCGGTGGTCGGCAAATAGAGGTCAGATCGCGGCTCGTTCGGCTTCGGCTCTAAGGCGAAGCGCAGGTTGTAGCCATTATCAAGAACATACTCGCAAAGGAAGTTGATGGCATCCCGCATGCGCTTGAGGGCAACCACAGGGTCTTTGCTTGCCTCAGCGTCAACGCCTTCGCGTCCTCCCCAAAAGACATAAGTTGTTGCTCCAAGCTCCACGCCCAGGTCTATGGCCTGCATGGTTTTCTGGAGCGCATAGGCGCGAATAGCAGGGTCAACGGAGGTGAATGCGCCATCTTTGAATACCGGGTGGTAGAAAAGGTTTGTAGTGGCCATCGGCACAACCATGCCATAATCGCTGAGCGCCTTTTTGAAGTCGGAGACGATACGCTTGCGCTCCTCTGGCGTAGCATCAATGGGTACAAGGTCGTTATCATGGAAGTTGATGCCCCATGCGCCAAGCTCCGAGAGTTTCTTGACAGTATAAACCGGATCGAGTGGCGGGCGCACAAAGTCCCCGAAAGGGTCGCGCCCGCGATTACCTACCGTCCAGAGACCGAAGCTAAATTTATCCTCTTTTTTCGGCGCGTACTGGTCGCTGGTAATTTCTCGTGCGAGTTGCGCTGGCAATGTCATGATTGTTCCTCCTCTGGATGAAAATATCCTCGTTCCTTGCGCCGCCCTCATCCTTCGGCATATGTCCAGAAACCCTATCCTTGTAAAGATTATATCACGGGCAAGGTGCCTATTTTTGCTCGGGAATTGAACGGGTTGTGGTAATGGGCGGAGGCTATCTCCCATCCACCTAGAGATATTTTTTGAAAAACTCGGCGATGGTGGTGTAGCAGGTGATCCGATTGGCGTACTTGAGCACATCATGGCCCTCATCCTCGAAGACCAAATATTCGACCTGCTTTCCCGCTGCCTGAAGCTGCTCAACGACATCCCGCGACTCGCGCTCAATGATACGCGGGTCATTCTTGCCCTGAATCACCAGCAGCGGACATCTGATCTGCTGCATGTAAGTTCGTGGCGAACGCTCGATGAGAAACGCATGGTCGCGTTCCGGGTGGCCGATCACAAGTTCAAAATAGGGCTTCCAGCTTTCGGGAATGCGCTGGCTGAAGGTAATCAGGTCATAGGGGCCAAACATATCTACCGCTGCCGACCAGAGTTCCGGGTGGCGCGCTGCTAGCGTGAGCGTCATGTAGCCTCCATAGGAGCGGCCGATCACAGCCGACCGCTTCACATCGATGCGTTTGTCCTGTGGCAAGACCTCCGTCATGGCGTGGACATAGTCCAGGCGGTCCTTGCCCCCAAAGTCTTTGTCTACCCACTTCGTATAGCTCAGTCCATAGCCGGTACTGCCGCGCACATTGGGTACAAAGACTGCAAAGCCGTTGAGTGTCAAGAACTGGATGAGCGGCATGGAGAACCAGGTGAAATCGGGTCGCTCCTGGCCCTGTGGCCCGCCATGAATATAGTAGACCAGTGGGCGGGGCTCCTCAAAGCCCAATGCTGGGGCCGGCAGATAGAGGCGGGCCGAAATACGCAGCCCATCAAACGAGGTAAACGAGGCATCCTCGCCGGGCGAGAGCCATTCCTCCGGCAGACCTAACACATGCTCGCGGGTATGCTGGTGCACGAACTCCCGCAACTTGCCTTCGATAGTATAGAGCTGCGAAGGCGAGGTGGCCGTTGAGAAGGAGAGCGCGAAGCGGTCCGTTTCCTGCTCGTAGGAGAAAGCTTCCAGCTTGCCATTTGAAAGCCTGTCCTCGCCGCACAGCACGCGCTCCAGCCTCATAGTCAAGTTGGCCTCGTCAATTGTGCCCTCATACAGCCAGGAGCAGCCATCAATGTTGTATTCTACCGCGTAGCGCGTGTCGCGCAGGTGCTTGAGCTTGACCAACTCGCCCATGCCACTATGCTGAACGCCCGTGATCTCCACTGGCTGCACTGCTGCCGGGTTGGCCAAGCTCAGATAGCCGAGCCCATAGCTATCGACAAAGAGCGAAGTAATGAATAGCAGGCCTTGGTCGCCCGGTGTAAAGAAGATATTGGTGATGCTATTGAGTGGCACGTCCTGCCCTTCGGCCCGCTCTTCCAGCGGCACACCATAGAGCAGTTTGCGGTCAATCCAGCCCGCCTGCCACTCATAGAGAGTGATGTCGCCTTCCGAATAGACATCTTTCATGATCACCCTGGTATGTGTGGTATTGATCCCATCCACATAGCTGCCCCAGGAGCTTTGACCCAGCTTCAGCAGTTCCCCGGTTTCCAGGTTTGCCTGGAAGGAAACGAACATCTGCTCGGTGCGCGACTCAGCATTGAGATAAGCCAGGTTACGCTGCGGGCTGCTTTCAAGGCAGCGAACTCGATAACTATCAAACGCTGCTCCAAAGGCTGGCTCAGGGATGCCGCCCTCAAGTGGAATGAGCATGGGCAGATACTGCTCATCTCCATCCCGATCAAGCATGAGCAGAATCTTGCCCAGTTTGGGGAACAATGCAAAGACTTCTGCTTCCGCTAGCTCCGGGTTCGGCACGACAATGCGCACCGGCAGCAGCGGCTCTGGGATGCTTCCACCGGCGTCCATCGCGTACAGGCTCAGGTGGCCGCCCTGGCCCAGATTACTCAAGAAAAAGAGGCGATTGCCCAGCAGTTTGGGGTTGAGAAACAATCGCGCAGCAAGCAAAGACTCGATAGAAAGAACCATAGCTCTCCTTTCCATTCCTGGCATTTAGTGTGAGAGCGAAGAACGATGGGCGCAGAGATGGCCTGGGTAGCATCGCATGGGACGGGTCATGCGAAGACAAATGTTCATCAGCGTTGCTTCCCCTCAAGCACAAGTGACATTATTGTAGCGGAGGCCGGGCATGCCTCCTGAAACTCCACTGACGCCTGCGCTGCCAGGGGAGTTTGGGCTCGGCTGATCGGTTGAAACCCAAAGCGGACAAAGAAATCTGCTGCCGTGGTCGTGAGCAGCACCACCTGGCGCACTCCCACCGAGGCAGCATATGCGAGCGCCTGCTGAACTAATGCCTGGCCTAGACCATGCCCACGCTCGCTTGAAACTACTGCGACGGAACGCAAGAGCGCGGTGCCGCCGTAACACTCCAGTCCGGCAGAGCCAATCAAGACGTCGTCTCGAAAGGCAAGGAAAAAATCAGGAAGATGGGCTTCCGCCCCGGCCAGGGGGAGATCAGCCGTCGCCAACAATGCGGCAATCTTCGGCCAATCGTCCGGTGTTGCACGGCGCATGATCCAGGAGTTCATTGATGTTCCTCCTCACCAGACGCGATGCCTGCTGCTGCGGCCTCAGCTTCGAGGGCCTGGTGCAGCAATGCAAGTGCGTGTGCTACCTGCTCCCGTTCTGCCGATGGAATACGAGCCATTACCCGTTGAGCATGGGCATTAAGGGTCTCATTCAGTTGCTGGTAGCGCATCTCGCCTGCCGGAGACAACGCGATCCGAATGGTGCGCCGGTCAGCGTCCCCTAGCGCTTTGGTCAGCAAGCCCTCCTGGACGAGTGTCTCCACGGCACGACTGAGCCAGCCCTTATCTAAGCTTGTGCGGCGTGCCAGATCTGCCAGGGTCAATGGACCATTGCGTCCCACCTCGGTTAAAATCAGGCATTGCGTCGAGGTGGTCCCATTGCAGCACGCCACCTGCTCGCGCTGTGAGCGGGCGTGCAGCCGGGCGACCTCACGGAGCAAGACCCCCGCCGTCGGTGTATCCATCCAATTTCTCCTAGACAAATTGTTGCTAATAACAATGTTGCTAATGGCAAGTATACTGACAAGCATGATCGTTGTCAAGAGCAACAATTCACCAGCAGAGGGTGGCAACTATGGCAAGGGGCGATGGCAGAGCTTGCCTCTGCCACTACAAGCTATGGGGTCGGCTGAGTATGCATTTTGGCGGCCGGAGCTGAGAGTCATTTGCGGTAAGCGGGCAATAGGCTTATATTTGTTAGTAGGTATTAATGAAGCGATTTGATGGTGGAGAAGTCTACCGTCGATGTTCATTTAACTGATCATATGTAGTGGCCTCCCTCATGGGGGCCAGGCATCTATGTAGGAAGGAGGACACAAGAGAACATGCAGCCTCGACTTGAGTATGGCAAAGTCGCACCAAATGTGCGCAGGGCGATGAGTGAGTTGCAGCGCACTGTGGATCAATCAGGGCTGGAGCCCTCTCTATTAGAGCTGGTCAAGATTCGCGCTTCCCAGATCAATGGATGCGCCTATTGACTGGATATGCACACGAAGGACGCGCGTGCTCGCGGCGAAACTGAACAACGTATTTATGTGCTACCGGCCTGGGAAGAGGCCCCATTCTATAGTGAGCGGGAGCGCGCCGCTCTATTATGGACAGAGGCGGTGACGCTGATCGCTCAGAATCATGTACCGGATGAGGTGTACGAGAAGGTACGCCCGCATTTCACAGATGAGGAGCTGGTCAACTTGACGTTGGCTATTATCGCCATTAATGGTTGGAACCGGCTGGCTATCAGCTTCCGCTCTGTTCCAGGAGCGTACCAGCCCAGGCAGCATTAATACTACTTGCCATCCAGAAATTGCACAAATTCGGTCAAGCGTGCCTGGGCTCGTTCTAATGCCGGCAATGCTAGTATCGTGCCTGAAGCAAAATCACCAGAGGGCAAGCTATCTGCCTGTTCGAGCAACTTCCAGAGGGCAGCATCTCGCTCCTCCCGCGATTGCACGCTGGCAGGCTCATAGAGCAGGCTTGTTGCCAGCCGCAGGCGCAACGCCTCTGGCTGCTCGCCAAAAGCCGAGCCGGGCAGTGTGGCAATATCCCATTCATCAAGCAGGTATTGCGCTAACTCCGCGCTTGTGCTGATGCCAAGTTGGGCCAACGCTGAGCGCCAGGGAGCGAAATCGGGATAGAGGTAAAAAGCTCCGGCTGGCCGGGGACAGGGAACATCCAGTTGTCGCAGCGTTTCATATAGCCTTGCAGCGGCATATCCATGAATGCGTGCCGAGCGGCGAACGTATGCCTCTATGTCCTCATCCGGTAGGAAGGCAACTATCGCTGCTTCCTGAGTGGGTGTAGCCGCCGATGACCAGATCTCGCTGGCTAGCGCACGCAGGGCTGTGATGACGCGGGAGCCTGCTTCGTTGGCAGGCAGGGCTGCATACCCTAATCGCCAGCCGCCAGCCGAGAGCGATTTCGAGAGGCCTCCTGTCACAATGCATCCTTCAGGGTAAAAGAGAGCCGGGGAGACGTGTTCACGCCATCCGTGCGCTAGCTCGGCATAAATCTCGTCGCTGATCAGTGTGATGCTATGTTCGCGGCACCAGAGAGCGATAGCTTCTACATCATGGGCATCGAACATGCTGCCGGTAGGATTGCTCGGTGTGTTGACGATCAAGATACGCGGGTCTGCACCCTCATTCCATGCGCGAGTCAGAGCTTCAGAAAGCGCCTGGGTCGCCAGGCGATGATGATCGCTTGGATCTGTTTCCACAGCGATAACACGTCGCCCGGCCAGCTTCGCCTGGGGAGCGTAGCTTACCCATGAAGGCACGGGCAAAAGCACATCCCCTTCCAGAACATGCAGCAGGGCATAGAGCAATGGCTTGCTGCCGGGGCCTACAGCGATGTGCTGGGGAGAAGACAGGATGCCGCGTGTTCTGGAGAGATAGCCTGCAATAGCTTTGCGCAAGGCAGGAATACCCAGGACGGGGGCGTAGCCGGCCTCTTTGGCAGACTTATTCAAGGCGTTTTGCAGCAAAGGATGGAGTGGGAACGAGGCTTCACCAAAGCCCAGGTGGATTGTCTCGCGCCCGGCTGCGCGCCGTGCCGCGACGGCTTCGTTCATTGCAAGCGTAGCCGATGCCTCGGCGTCTTGCATAGTAGAAGCCAGTTGGAGCGGCCCGTAAGCCTGGACCCTTGCCTGTTGAGGATGCATGATATTCATGCCACTTTTCCCTCTTTCTTGAAGTCGATTTCGTCATCGAACAGGGAAACATTGTACTGGTTCAGCAGATCGAGAAACTCGCGCCGCGTCAGGCCTAACAGCTTTGCTCCCTCCCCTGAAGAGAGCTCGCCCAGCGCATAGAGCCGTACTACAAGGGCTTCGAAGGCGAGCGCCTCTAACTGCTGCTGACTTTTCCCGGTCAGTTGCTCAGGAACCTGCAAGCGCAATTGCATTGTAACTCTCTCCTTTGTTGGCATTAGTCTATATCAACATCCTCATTATACTACGCTTGGCTGGAAGACGGGCTTTCAAAGCGATGATCCCCTTCATCGTATGACATTTTCACTGAACGCTACCATTTTTCTTGTACAATTCTTGCGTTTCATTATTGTAGATGATATATTAGGAATGAATAAACACATGAGTATTTGAAAGGAGGGGATGATGATCTTTTGCTTTGGTGAAAATACCTTGTTTCCTGAGAGCGAATTCGTTCACACAAAAGATGGCAAATTATTTCAACCACCGATTCACCATGTGCAGCCGGAACACTGGGCAACCACAGGGCTTTTCGTTAACCCAGCGGCCCTCCCTGGCGTTGCCTCTTACGAGGGGGCATCAGGCATCGTTGAATTAAAGATAACAAATACATCCGATCGTGGTACTCCTGCTGTTACGCCAGGTACTCTGGGTGAGGATGAAGAAGAGTGAGCGTGAGGTATGATTGATCCTTCCCAACTGAGCTGGCCCGAACCACCTGATAAGATCAGCGATGGTGATTTGAAGAAGGCTCGTTACACGGCGGAACTCGAAGTTGTCACGAACCAGCTTTCAGTGCAGGCAGACCGCGAAAAGGCCGCGAGGGCAAGCTATGATACACTGAACCAGGCGATCATCAATGCGTATCTTGATGTCGCGAAGGGCCAGATAGATCGCGCAACGGGGCGAGCCGAATTCATCGAGAAGGCGGCAGGTACGATTGCTACCATATATACCGGAATCCTCGCCTTTACCTTCAATGCCGATTTGAGTAAAGGGAAAGCCTTTCCGGCGGTGGGTATCGCACCAACTATTTTCCTGGGTTTATCCATCGTTTTCGCAATGTTCTACCTGGCGTACATTACGCGGCCCAGGGGGTTCAAGGCATCGACTTCATCCGGTCTACTCCCTCAACACATAATTGATGAGCGCAATAATTTTATCAGTTGGACATCAAATTCAGTACTTGAGCGAGCGCCCTGGTTACAGACCGCCGTCCTCAGCCTTGGTTTCGGAGTCATTTTCCTCCCTGTCTCTTACTTAACGGCGGCAATATCAGAAAGCATTCTCTGGTATATCGTTGCTGCCTGTGCATTTCTTATACTCCTGCATCTTGTAGTCCGGCTGCTTATCCATTCTCGTGCGAAACAGGGAAACTGATTCCTGGTCATTTGTTGAATGAAGGCTGATCGCTATTGAAAATACGAGTTATATTGCTATCCATCACTGCAATAGCGCCAACATGTTACGTCCCCAGCAGTGGTGAAAGGAAGGACCAGGCATGGATGAACGCGCTCTTCTGAAAGCCCAGATCACAATGCTGGAGCAGGAACTAGGCAGGGCGAAAGCTGCTTTGAAGATGCCCCAGATCGATGATGCCCTGCGCAGCCGGGTAACCGCTCTTTTCGAAGAACAGTTTACCCAGCAACTGCAAGAGTTAAAGGACTTGAGCAGCCTCGTGGAGGATAAACAGCCACTGGATGCATGCTGGAACACCTTTAAGGAAACCCGTAAGGCGTGTGAGCCGCTATTCGAGGAGTGCCTGGCGTTGATAGCGGGCGCACTTGTTCGCAGCAACGGAGCAGACAATGGCCTCTGCCAGATAGCTGATGCCTTGCTGGATGATCTGAGCAGGCGGCTAGATATTCCATGGGGACGCTTCACGATCTTAGCCCAGAAGGAGTTCTTCGCGGAAATGGCCCAGGTTATTCGCCTGCGTTTCCCCGGAGTAAGCATCTGGAACCTTCCCATAGCTGCCCACGAGTTCGGACATTTTGTGGGTCCTGAGCTGAAAAAGCCCGGGGCTGCAGGTACATACAGGTATCCTTTCCAGGACGAACTGATAAGAGCAAAGCAGCAGGGGGATCAGAAGTGGTTTCACCTGCACGAGCATTTTGCCGATCTTTTTGCCACCTATGCGCTTGGCATTGCATTTGCAGGGACTTGCATACTCTTGCGCTTCAACCCTTTGAACGCCTTTGAAGATACTAAACAACATCCCTCCCATGCCAAACGATGGTACGTGATCCACAAAGCTTTGCAAAGGATGAATCTGAAAGCATATATGGGGCTTATCGACTACCTGGATGGCATATGGCAGCGGAATTTGAAAGCAGCCGGGTCTCGCCAGCAGTTAGAGCCTCGGGAGATGCTAGAACTCGATGTGCTGCTAGATAGACTCTATGAGATAGCAGGCTCTAAACTGGCCCTCATCCAGTACAAGGATTTTGCACGCGCACACAGCTTCTCGAACATGTTGACAGATGGAGAAGCAGCGCATATAGTAAAGCCGGACCACACCCTGATCGATGCACTCAATGCCGCCTGGTTATACCGGATCGAGCAGGAGGTTGAAGATAGCGACCAGCTCTCTGAGATCGGAACACGAGTCAGCAAGGTCTGTCACGAAATTTTACAGCGAAGAGGCAAAGATGGAATGCATTGATACGCCCCGTTCTGAACTATGGTTCGCCAGAGTCAAGTTTCGCTCATCGCTTTTATGGTTAGACCTAGAGGGAGTTCCTGGTGAATGATCTAATCCTGCGCACAAGAATAGAGGTTCTCAAGCAAAGCCTTGGGCAGGTCGAGAAGGTCGTGGATTCTGTCCAACAACGGCGCACAGCGCTGCTCAAGCTTTTTGAGCTTCTGAACCCTGAAGAGCAAAGTCGTCAACTAGTCGATGCCTTAGAAGCAATCGGTGGAGCTAGAAATCGCGCGAATTTTCTTGATTCATCTAATAAAGATAAAGAGAGGATCCTTGCGAACCTTGCCGAGGCGGAGGAATCGCTCGAAAACTTCCAGGGGAGGCTGAACGAGATTCAGAAAGCCATCGAGAGCTTGCAAGCATACCAGGACCAGTTGCGAGAGGACACTTTTAGCCCGGCCTTGAGAGCCATTTTTGGGGCACAAGCAAGGTATTGTATTAGTGGCTTTGAGGAGATTGAGGACATTATCAAGAACGCGGAAGAAGCGGAAAGAGCTGGCAATCGTCAAGCTGCAGAGCACTACCTTGAAGAAGCCTGGAAGCAATACGCCGGCAAGGTAAGGGAGAGCCAGCCTGTTTTCAAAGAGTATTTTGACTTCCTGGGTGGTCTGGCTTTACGCGATACCTATGTTGATTGGGGTGCCTATCTCATTGCTGATAAGTTGTTGCTACAACAATGGGCTGACGAAACCGATACGAAATGGCGGTCATTGACTATACCGGCCCGCGAGGAACCATTGGAAACCGGCCTGGCGCGCATGATTCGCCAGGGGTTTCCATACTGGACCATATGGGCACGGTGTACTGACCCCGTAAAACTGGACACCAGGGAAATCAACTCAGGTGATATACTTGGGAGATTCAGCAAAGGAGGGTCACATGGGCAAGTATCGATCCTATAGTGCGGAATTCAAAGTCCAGGTCGTC
>CADDZH010000065.1 GCA_902812455.1 Chloroflexota bacterium
GGCGATGGTGTATCATTGCGCATAGAGAGACTCCTTTCAGTTCTCAAAAACCTGTGTCTGAAGGGAGTATCTCCTCTGCTTGCCTTTTTGGCAAGCCTTTGTGTGATTTTTTTGGAGTCAATGGAGCAGCGGGGCAGCGTGGGGTGGGCGCTTGCGCCGCCCTCGTCTCTCTAACCATCAAAATGAGGAGAAATCACGTGAATCGCCAACGCTATGATCCTGCCATTCACCAGAGACAATCTTTGCGCCTGCCTACCTATGACTATTCCTCATCTGGAGCCTACTTCGTCACCATCTGCCTGCATGAGCGCCAGCCGCTCCTTGAACATGCTGAACTCCGTGCCATACTAGAAGATAGCTGGCAGAGACTCCCGGAGCGCTTTCCTGGGATCACCCTGGATGAGTTCGTCATCATGCCTGATCACATCCACTTTATTGTGTGGCTAGCGCCTCACGCGCAAAGCCGTCCCACGTTGTCAAAGGTCGTGGGAACCTATAAATCCCTGACAGGCAGAGCTGCCCTCATGTATCTTTGAGAGGAAGGTCACACATGTGGTCATCAATTTTGGCAACGCAGTTTCTATGAACATATTATTCGCAGCGAAGAGGAATTACAGGAGAAACGGCTGTATATCTCCAATAATCCCCTCAAGGAGCAACTCAAGCATATGAAGGGATAATGTTCTAGAATGTCAGCCAAGCTACAACCCGCCTGCCAGCTAGAGGGCGGCGCAAGCGCCCCCACTCCGCTTCCCGTCTACTCCCGCCCCTACAGGAACGAATCATTTTCCACAGCGGATTGACAAAAACCTAGCCCTGTAAGCTTCCTCTATCCTGCACTACCTAGTCTCTCTTTCGGGGGAGACAAGCGTGTGAATACCCAGAAGCCTGCGTAAAACGCCAGCAGCCACATGAGCAGATCTAATGGGGCGGCCAGCGGGCTATCAAACCGGGTATAGCTTGCCTGCGCCAGTAGCGTGCCACTGATATCAGCAGCAGCATGAAACAGTGGTATGCCGATCAGTAAAAGCATCGCGAACCAGTGCCCGCGCCCATGCCAGAACCGCCAGATGAACATATAGCCAATACTGCCATATATCAGCAATGGCGAGATGTAGAATGGAATGGGTAGGTGCAAGATCAGCCCGTTCAGGGTATAATGCCACCAGTGGGCATAATAAGCGAGCAGATCAAAGAGCATATTCATCACGCTCATCACCAGCCCGCCAACTAATGAAGCCCACAACACGGTTTTCGGCGGATGTAAGAAGAGCAACACGCCAAAATAGATAACAAGAATAAATGGAATAACAAAGGCAACAAATGCTTCTATCTCCATTGTGGGAACAGGCTCCTTATATGATACGCGATATGATATGCCAAACGAGTTTTGTCGTGTTTGTCATCGTCAAGTAGCGTAATGTGTTTCGACAGATTCGTCAAGAGCAGAAAGAGAAAGACATTCTATGGCCGTTCTACCGTTTCGTATCGCTCTCGCTCAAATCAACACGACCGTGGGCGACCTGGCAGGTAACGCCAGCAAGATTCTCGCATCGATGCAGCAGGCGCATAGTGCAGGAGCAGATATTATTTGCACACCTGAGCTAGCGCTAACCGGCTACCCTCCCGAAGACCTGCTGCTCAAGCCGGGCTTTGTCGCCGATAACCTCTGCAAGCTGAACGAGCTGGTTGCTGAGAGCGCTCGCATGCCTGAGCTGACTGCTGTGATCGGCTTTGTCGATCGCGATCAGCAGGATATCTATAACGCGGCAGCCATCATCAATAATGGGAAGCTGGTTGGCGTCTACCATAAACATTACCTGCCCAACTACGGCGTATTCGATGAGTATCGCTATTTTGCGCCAGGCCAGAAAGCCCCTGTCTTCCTGCTCAAAGGGGTGCATGTTGGCGTCAACATCTGTGAAGACATCTGGTATCCTGGCGGGCCGCTGCCTATGCAGGCGCATGCCGGAGCCGAAGTAATCCTCAACATCAACGGCTCCCCCTACCATGAACGCAAAGAAATCTTCCGCGAAGAGATGATCGCGACTCGCGCTGCCGACAACAGCGTGATTGTTGCTTATCTCAACATGGTTGGCGGCCAGGATGAACTCGTCTTTGACGGCGGCAGCATGGTCTTCAATGAGCAGGGCACACTCATTGCGCGTGCCAAACAGTTTGAAGAAGATATGCTCATCGTCGATCTGGATACCTCCTCCGTCTTCCGCTCGCGCCTTCACGATACTCGCCACCGCCAGGAGCGCCTGCTTGTCTCTCCAGACAAAGCCCCCACCATCAATATCGACGCAAAGCCATACCCACCAGAAGTAGCAAATAAATATAGTCTCCTTGGCGCTCCCCAGCGCATCGAGCCTAAAATGGAGCCTTTGCAAGAAATCTACTCTGCCCTTGTTCTGGGAACGCGAGATTACGTTCATAAAACCGGCTTCAAAAAAGCTATTGTCGGCCTATCTGGCGGCATCGACTCCTCGCTGACCGCCGTTATTGCCGTCGATGCGCTCGGTGCAGAGAATGTGCTTGGCATCTCCATGCCTTCAGGCTACTCCTCAGAGGGTAGCAAGACCGACGCCCAGCAACTGGCCGAAAATCTTGGCATCCAGTTCATGACCATCCCCATCGAGGAAACATTCCGCACCTCGCTCAAGATGCTGCGACCGGCTCTTGGCGAGGGCGATCTGGGGCTGGCCGCCGAAAATCTGCAGGCGCGCATTCGCGGCAATATCCTGATGGCCGTCTCCAATAAACTCGGCCCCATCGTACTCACGACCGGCAACAAATCAGAGATGGCTACCGGCTATAGCACGCTCTATGGCGATATGGCCGGCGGCTTCGCCGTCTTGAAAGATGTATTGAAGACGCTCGTCTATAAGCTTAGCATCTACCGCAACAGCACCGGAGATAAACCGGTCATTCCGCAATCGGTCATTGAGAAGGCACCCTCCGCTGAACTCCGTCCCGGCCAAAGAGATGTCGATTCCCTTCCGCCATATGAAGTCCTCGATCCTATTCTCAAAGCCTATGTCGAGGACGACCGCACATGCGCCGAAATGCTGGCCATGGGCTTTGATCAAGCCATTGTGGAGCGCGTCATGCATCTGGTGGATATCAGCGAATATAAACGCCGGCAGGCCCCTCCTGGTGTCAAGATCACACCTCGTGCGTTTGGTCGCGACCGGCGGCTACCCATTACCAACCGCTACAGGGAAGTATGCTCGTGAGTGTTCCCCGGCCATTACAGGTAGAGCCTAATGATTTTTTCCCTGCGAATCGGGCAATAGCGTGGAGAGAGGGGCGCGAGGGCAAGCGCAAGGCCCCACACCACAACGCCGCCACCCCTTGCCCCTACGGGTACGAGGCGAGCCTCCTAAAAAACCTACCTTTGTTCCCCTTTGGGGAGGAAAATCGTTTGTAGTAATGTAGTATTCTACAGGAGGAATGTTGTCGCGGCTAGTAGCGCATGGGCCGGGCTAGAGGAGGAAGCCACGGTTGACGAGGTGGAGGCTGTTCGGATCAGTCAGCGGGGAGCCTCCAGGGCATGTCACTTCCCTGAGAAGATAGCGGACAAAACCAGCCGGCAACGGCTGGGACAATACGCTACCGGTGACATAGGGGCACAATTCATTGTGCCCACATACCGGAAAATTGTGGTAACAACAGAAGAAAGGATACCCGACCCATGTGTGGTATCATTGGCTACGTCGGTTCGCGAGGAACCGATGTTACCTCCATATTGCTTGAAAGTCTCGGTAAACTTGAATATCGCGGCTATGACTCCGCCGGTATAGCCGTTCTGACCTCGAACGGTTCGCTCGAACTGCGCCGCCAGGCGGGCAAGATTGCCAACCTCGTCGCCACCATCGAGCAGGATGCCCATCCTGAGGATGGCACGCTCGGCATCGGCCACACGCGCTGGGCCACGCATGGCCGCCCCAGCGACAGCAATGCCCATCCTCACCCCGATTGCACCGGCGAGATCACCGTTGTTCACAACGGCATCATCGAGAACTACGCCGAACTGCGCCAGGAGTTGATCGAGGAAGGACACACTTTCCGCTCCGAAACAGATACCGAAGTGCTCTCCCACCTGATCGAGCGCTCCTACTTTGGCCAGGCACGGCACGACCTGGAGCAAGCGATACGCCTGGCCTTACAGGACGTGATCGGCTCGTATGCCATTGCTGTCGTCAGCAAAGAGCATCCCGATCTGCTGGCTGGCGCCCGTCTCGGCGGTGGCCCGCTCATCGTTGGCCTGGGGGAGCACGAGCAATTCCTGGCTTCGGATATTCCCGCCATTCTCAAGCGCACACGCCGCGTGCTCGTCCTCGACGAAGGCGAGATCGTTACCTTGCGGCCCGATGCTGTCTCCATCACCAAACTCGATGGCACGCCCGTGCAGCGCGACCCACTCACCATCGAATGGGATGCCAAGGCAGCAGAAAAAGGCGGCTACCCGCACTTCGCCCTCAAAGAGATCTACGAGCAGCCAGAGGCCCTGCGCCGTGCTCTGCTTGGCCGCGTGCGTGATGGACAGCTTCACCTGGTCGAGTTAGAGCAAATGCAGCAGGCAGGGCTGCTCAACCACATCCAGCGCATCGTGATCGTCGCCTGTGGCACGTCGTATCATGCCGGGCTGATCGCGAAGTACGCCATCGAGCAGTGGGCGCGTATCCCGGTGGAAACGATTACCGCTGCCGAGTTCCGCTACTGCGATCCGATCGTCGGCCCCGATACGCTCTGCATCGCCGTCACCCAGTCCGGTGAGACGGCAGACACGCTCGTTGGTATCCGCCAGGCGCGAGAACGCGGCGCACCCGTAATCGCCATCACCAATGTCGTGGCCAGCGCCATTACGCGCCTCTCGGATGCCGTGTTGTACCTGCAAGCCGGGCCGGAGATCTGCGTCGTCGCCACAAAAACCTTTGTCAGCTCGGTCACCGTGCTCTACCTGCTCGGTCTATGGCTGGCCCAGCAGCGCGGAAAGCTCACGCCAGAGGAGATCAAAGAGTTGCTCGCCGTCCTGGAGCGCATCCCAGACCAGGCGCAGCAGGTACTGGATCGCGCGTCCAGCCCTGACGATGTGATCGCGCCGCTAGCAAAGCGCATGTCGCGCTGCAGCAGCATGATGTTCATTGGACGCGGCGCCGGCTATCCCACGGCCCTGGAAGGAGCGCTCAAACTCAAGGAAATCTCCTACATCCACGCCGAGGGCTTCCCTGCCGGCGAACTCAAGCACGGCTCCATCGCCCTGCTCGACCCGGACACGCCCCTGGTCGCCGTCGCCACAGCCTCGCACGTCTACGAGAAAATCACCAGCAACATCCAGGAGGTGCGCGCCCGCGACGCTCGCATCATCGTCGTCGCCACCGAAGGAGATGAGGCCATCAAGCAGCACGCCGACGACATCCTCTACGTCCCCCACACGCTGGAAGTCTTCAGCCCCCTACTGGCCATCATCCCCTTGCAGCTCTTCGCCTACCATGCGGCAGTTGCTAGAGGGTGTAATGTGGATCAGCCGAGGAATCTGGCGAAGTCGGTGACGGTGGAGTAGAAGTGTGCTTGAAAGGTAAATGGTTGGAAGCATAAAATAAAGCCTTAGGCAAGGTTCGACTGAACGTGACAGGTCCTCATCAACAGAGAGGTCCGAACTTGTCATGCTGAGCGAAGCGAAGCATCCGATGCCCCTCGACGGAGATCCTTCGCTTCGCTCAGGATGACAACACGTTACCGGTCTTGCTTGGTAATCTTCATAAAACAAAGTTTTACACCGAACAGCAACCGGCCTTCGAAGTTTATCAGAGAATGCTCTCGAGCCACGCTTCTACAGCAGCTTTGAGTCGCTTGTCCTTATACTCATACCATGCTTGCCGCCATTGATCATCGACACGATGGAGCGTATCTTTAAAGCGGCGAAATGCGCCTTTGCCGTCTAATGCGATGGATAATTTTTCGGCGGCATTTTCGTCGGCTGGAGCGACCACTTCGTCCACGAAATCGACCATCCACTGGTAGGCTTCATGGGAGGGGATACGCTCAACGCCTTAAGCTTGACATGTTGTACCATATATGGTACAACATGTGCATGAATGACTCGCTGAAAATTCTCCCAGCCAGGTTCTTCAAAACTGCTTCTGGTACTGAACCAGTGAGGGAGTGGCTAAAAGGCCTGGACAAGGAGGATAGTCGAATTATCGGCGGGGATATCAGAACAGTAGAATATGGTTGGCCCGTTGGTATGCCCGTGTGCCGCCCCATAAAAGGATATAAAGACCTTTGGGAGGTCCGCAGCCATATTTCCGATGGGAGAATTGCACGAGTGATTTTTCATATTAGCGGCGGTGAAATGATTTTGCTGCACGGGTTCATCAAAAAGACCCAGCAGACTCCACGACAAGACTTAGAGTTAGCAGATCGGCGCAGAAGGGAGTATGAAAGCTATGCCTGAAAATCCCAATAGAGGCTCCTCATTTGAGGACTTCCTGAAAGAGGAAGGCATCCTTGAAGCCTCTACCACTACCGCAGTGAAAAGGGTGCTGGCGTGGCAGATCGCGGAAGCGATGCGCACCCAGCATCTCACCAAGTCGGCTATGGCTGCCCGTATGCACACCAGCAGATCACAACTTGAAAGACTCCTCGACCCAGAAAAGACAGGAGTATCACTCGAAACGATACAACGTGCCGCTGCTGTCGTAGGCCGAAAGTTACGGGTTGAGCTGGTTTAAGCTGTAAATCATTGAATCCCTTAAGACCTCTGCACCTGTTTGGTTATGCTCCTGGCAATTTCGTGGGAACTTGCTACAGCTTCTTCAATGCGCTGGAAAGGGTATAGCAAGCGAACGCCAACCAGAGTCCTAATTACTCCCGTTGCCTGATGGACTTGCTCGTCATTGTTGTCAAGAAACAGCAGAAAGTCGATATAGGGGAGCTAGAACGAGCTCATTCTTATAAAAAAGATTGGGAGCAGCGGCAGTCATGAGTGAAACCAGCAAGCCTTACAATGAGATTGACGACTACATAGCTACTTTCTCCGATGAGGAGCGTCAAGAATATGCTGCTGCGGAAACGGCCCTGGATCTGGCGAGCATCTTGTATCGCATCCGGCAGGAACGAGGGCTGACACAGCGTCAGGCCGCAGAACGAGCCGCTTTACAACAGCAAGCAGTCAGTCGCCTGGAGAAAGCCACTGCGAATGTGCAGTTAGGGACGCTACAACGCTATCTCGGCGCTCTAGGGTATCATATCGAGATCACTGTGATAGACAATCGTACTGGCAATGTTGCAGGAAAGACTTCGCTCTCTCATGTATAAGCGCAACTAGGAGCGCCTTTGCCGTCTAATGCGATGGATAATTTTTCGGCGGCATTTTCGTCGGCTGGAGCCACCATTTCGTCCACGAAATCGACCATCCACTGGTAGGCTTCATGGGAAGGAATGCGCTCAATGGCGACGTAATGGACTCAGGCTCCGTACAAGCTGATTTCTTTCTGCCGCGCATAACGCTGGATTTCATGCACGTCCGTTATGCCCTTGGCGATGGCTTCCTGAATCCATTCGTACATCTCGTATTTATTTTGATAGAGCCGATTACTGCAAAAGATGTTGCGGCGAGCAAAAGGCGGTGGAGTCGTTTTGCGCATGTGTTCTCGAATTGTTGGATCATCCGCCCGTTGGGTATACCACCACGGAGTATCAAGAATATAGGAGGGGTCTTGTATCCATTCTGGACAGGGTTGGTGATAAAGATCACAAAGGTATTCGACAGATGCAGCACAAAAAGCTCCCCAACGCCGGGTATATTCAGTTTCCTGCTCTGGCTTGATCAAAGGCTCCTTTACCAAATCGGGTCGGATATGTTTTGCGTAGCCAAACCAGGCGTTGGCAAAATCGCCCAGGGCTGTCCAGGAATCTTCTCCCTGGCAAATCCGTTGGTAGGCGTATGCCATGGTATCGATTGTTGCAGGTAGCGATGGGGGGTCTTTATGCCGGTCGGCGTAATCTTGTGCCATGAGGCGCAGAGTTTCAAACTTCATGGTCAGGCTTCTCTCCCAAAAAGTTGGTTCAGAGCGTTTTCAATACTTTCGGCATGCTTCTGTTGACCACCTGGTAAGATATACCGATCCAATAACTGTTGAGCCTGTTGACGTGTTTGGATCTTTGTTTTCGGTACTAGTATAGCACAATCCTCAAGGTCTTTTTGGCGGCCCGCGATGATTTTGAGTGCCAGGATATACTCATTGTCTGGGACATAAACATGGAGTGGCCCAAAGCGTTTCCACAGCTTGCCATCAGGCACGATCACTTCATCGTACATCAGCATCTGAGCAAGATAGTTCAACCAGTCAGCATCGAGGTCATGTTTTTGTTTGATAACCTGAACGCTCTCACGGAGCGGAACATAAGCTCGTTGCAGTCCATCTTCGTCGAGCCAGAAGATGTCTATGTCTTTGGTGGAACGGGGTGCATTGGCGAATAGGAGCATGTATGCGCCCCCTATCAGAAGGACGCGAACAGGCTTTTTAAGTCCTCGGTTTTTTAGTTCTGCCCCCAACTCAGCGAGGTAACGTTTTATGTCTCTTGCTTCCATCTTTGCCTCTCAGGTTATCTGTTACAGAAAAAGATTGGCTTTACTATAGACTAGCGCGAGATGGTACCGATTTCCAGGCCATAATTGAATTGATCTCTCCAGGGTTTCCCCTCCGCAAAACGTGTTGCCCGGAATGGGTACAGGTCAACGGTTGTGGCTCGTCCCCCTGTAATAAGCTCTGCCAGGCACTTACCTATGGCTGGACTTGTTTTGAAAGAGGTGCCACTATCGCCTGCCATGCAGAAAAGACCCTCATATTGATCCAGCCGGCCAATGATTGGGCGCGAATCAGGGCTATCCATGAGCATACATGCCCAGTTGCCTCGCACCACACTCTGGCGCATGATGGGGAAACGCCGGGAGAGTTGCTGGCGGCAAATATTGATATAGTCCTGGGAGACAGCTTCACTGTAGTTATTGGGATCACCTGGTTCAGGGAACATACTTTCTGTTCCCACAAGTGTACAATTGCCATCAATGGGGCGTGCCCACATGCGCTGTATCTTATCAATATAGGTCATATGTCTGGTGGAACGCTCCATAGGCCAGCGAAAGACAGTCACACGTCCAGGCCGGGGAACTAATCCGAGATCGATGTGCAACGGGGCAAAAAGTTGATTGGCCCAGGCTCCGGCGATAATGACAACCACTGGCGCCAGAATTGTTTCTTTTGTGGTCTCGACTCCCTTGACTCGATCCCCCGAAACCAGCACACGTGTCACCTCTGTTTCAAACTGAAAGGTAACGCCCAGGTCCATGCTGGCACGAGCCAGGGAGTAGATCGATGCGTTAGGATCAGCATAGCCCGACTCCGGTTCATAAGCCACCCGTGTTACATCACCTGTCCAGAGGGATGGATCTAGCTCCTGCGCATCTTGCGGCGAGATCGCCCGCGTATTGACGCCAACCCGGCGCATCATGGCAAGGTTCGCTTCCAGGTGCGCCAGATACTCAGGAGGGGTAAAGACGAGCAAGCCAAGCGGCTGAAAACCGCAATCCCCACCCACCATTTCCTTCCAATGCTGAAAATACTTCAGGCTCTCAAAGGCCAGGCGTACTTCAGGTTCATTTGTGTAATGCATCCTGACCAGCGCCCCACTCTTGCCAGTCGCGCCGGATCCAAGATACTGGCGCTCGACCACCACCACCCGCTTCACACCGGCCCTGGCCAGGTGAAAGGCGGTACTGGTACCATTGGCGCCAGCCCCAATCACGACTACATCTGCTGTTTCCATTCCTTGCTCCTTCTGCTATTGCTCTAACTGATGCGTTCGGTAAATGTATGCAGGAACATCAGGGCCGATCATGAATGTTAACAAATTCATCGGGGGTATGATGGATTGCCTTTGGGCCGATCAATCGGCACTGGGCGCGATAAATCGGCCCCTACATCTATCCGGGCATGATTTTGTTCATCCTCATCATCGGCCCCTACGAATTTGCCGAATGAACCACTAACATCATCTCCAGTTCGATCTCATCATGGATGGGAATCTGGTCGTTGCCGATCAAGGAGATGCCCGGCTTCAGTTGGCGGGCGGCATCGACTGCATAGCGATGAACGGCGACGAGCCTGAAGCCACGCTTTTGATAGAAGCGCAGCGCGTGCAGATTATCATTCGTAGTGATCAGCCAGAGCCGCTTGCAGCCAGCTTCTCGTGCCGCCTGCGTAACTGCCTGGATGAGCCTTGTGCCTATGCCGATCCCCGGCTTTGTGCTATTGAGCGTAACGATCTCACACTGCTCATCTTCCACTGTGTAGGTGAGCAGTCCTACCGGGTTCCCTTTGAGAATAGCGACGAAGCCGGGCAGCGTGTGAGGATAGTAAACCTTGCCATGAACCACGATGATCGTATCGCCCCACTGTTCGATGATAAATTGTCGTACCCATTCACTGTCTTCGGGGGTCAGCGGTCTCACCTGCAGGGGAAGGCTTTCGATGGGCCGGTGAGGATGCCTGTTGTAGGTATAGATGGCCTCGGCCTGGATGCGCAGGTAGACGCCTTCGCCCCACTCGCCAGCCTTCGTATGGGTGCATGCGTATAGCAGGTTCTCCAGCGTCTCAAAATCCGGGTGATCAGGTGAGATGACGGTCGCGTAGCCATGCACGATGATCGCCAGCTCGTTTTCATGAAACAGGGTCAGGCTGACAGCGGGCCGCTTCATGATATGGCGTGTGCGCGCTGCCGTAGCCACGGTGGGGATGTAGATCTCGCCCCGGTAGAGCAGCGAACCGATCGGGGCAATGCGTGGCTCGCCTTTCGTCGTGACCGTTGCCAGCGCGACGGTTTGCACGCCCTGCCAGCAATCGATCAGCTCCTGAGCGGTGAGCGAGTGTTCCGGCATCTGAAACGAGCGGCGCAAGAAAGCTCCCGCCCGCTCGATGCTGTGGTCTAAAAGGGCCTGCAAGCGCTCGATGTCTTCCTGCGTTTCTTCCATACCCTCTAGTATATGCCAGAGATCAAGTTTTATTCGGCTGGCCGTTCGAGGGCGAAGATAGGAATTTCGCGGGTCGTCTTCTTTTGATATTCTCCATAAGGGGGAAACACTTCTACGGCTCTCTTAAATGCCCGTTCTCGCTCATCTCCCTTGAGAAGGCGGGCGGTGGCAGTAAATTTCTCCCTGCCAACCTCAACCGTCACTTGCGGGTGAGCCAGCAAGTTGAAATACCAGTCAGGATGTCTTGGCGAGCCTCCTTTGGAAGCGACTGCAAGCAGGCGATTGCCATCAATCACAAGCATCAAGGGAACTGTGTGGGGCTGACCTGTTCTGGCTCCTGTCGTTGTGAGCAGCATTAATGACTCCCAACCCTGGCCTCCATTGGCGTGAAATTCCTCTATAACCGCTTTATTTCGTTCATTCCAGGTAGTCATCAATCAAATCTCCTCTTCAACATAGCAAGAGCTTATCCGAAAACTAGATCAAGGCCTGACTCCCACAAGGGGAGTCACCACATTTCCTGCATTAGGAGCCAGAAGATGTAGTGGCCTCCCTTGTGGAGGTCAGGTTGCCGAATAAACTCTAAAAACCCAGTGCAATTCTAGGGAGAGCCATATTAACTTCCCCTACTATTAAAAACATCTTTGTTTAGAGCACCTATTCCAACCAGGCAGGGTTCAATTGTGAAAAAGAGTCTTTGCCTTACAAGAGAACCTGGTTGATGGTTGCCGTCCTCATAAACATGTTGTATCCTCATCATTGAGAAAGTTAAAAATTGCTAGTGGGCAGTGAAAAGAAAGGTTTTGATACATGCAACAACCAACTGGAGCTCGTTCAGGTGCATCTACGCTGTTTCGTCCACAGACGCTGGAAGAGATTCCACAGACCTTCGCCTGGTTTGAGGAGATGCGCACCCAGCACCCGGTCTTTTATGATGAGACGATGCCAATGCCCATGTGGCAGGTCTTTCGTTACGAAGACGTGACAACGGTACTGACCGATTATAGCCGCTTTTCTTCGCAGCCACTGGGAGTCTTTATGGGCTCGTTCCTCAGGGATACGCTTATTACGAAAGACCCACCAGACCACCGCAAGTTGCGCAACCTGGTCAACCAGGCGTTCACGACGAGGGCAGTGGCCCGCCTTGCGGATCGTATTACGCAGATTTCGCAAGAGTTGCTGAACCAGGTGAAAGCACAGGGCAGGATGGATGTGGTCTCGGACATAGCCTTTCCCTTGCCCGCCAAGGTCATTGCGGAGATGCTGGGCGTACCTCCTCAAGACTGGGATATCTTTCGGCGCTGGGCGCATGGCGGGCCAGAGTCCAGGGAAGCGCGCCAGGAGGGAAGGCGCTCTATGCAAGAGGAGATGTCTGATTATTTCCTGGCGCTGCTGCGGGAACGAGAGCGAGCGCCGCGTGAGGACCTGATCAGCGCGCTGAGCAAAGCTGAAGTTGACGGCGAGCGGCTGAGCGAATACGAGCTGGTGCAATTTTGCAAGCTGCTGCTGGGCGCGGGCCAGGAAACAACCAAGAACCTGATTGCGAATGCCATTGTCTGCTTTACGGATCATCCAGAGACTATGGAACGCCTCAAGCGCGAACCCTCTTTGATGCCAAAGGCGATAGAAGAGGTGCTGCGCTACCTGCCACCGGTCTGGTTTCTCTTCCGCCAGACCAGAAGCGATGTCGAAATGGGCGGGCAGCACATTCCTGCTGATCAGTTTGTGCTGGCCTGGACGGCCTCAGCCAACCGTGACGCGGCACAGTTCCCTGATCCAGAGCGGTTTGATATCGAGCGCGAACCGAATCGCCACCTGGCGTTTGGTCACGGCGTTCACTTCTGCGTTGGCGCTCCGCTCGCCCGCCTGGAAGCCAAAATTGTCCTGTCAATGATGCTGGAGCAACTACCAGACCTGCAACGAGTGGAAGATTTCCCGATCACTGTCCATGCCGGCATCGTCTTTGTGATCAGGTCGCTGCCGGTGACCTTCCAGCCGCGATAGGAAAGGGCCAGGCATGGGGGTGCAAGGGGCTTTGCCCCCTGCCGGGGATTGGAGACGCGGTCTGGGAGAGCGTGCGCCGGGGACCCAATTTTTCTAACTTAAAATGTCAGGTGATTATGCACTAGGAACGGAGCGAGATGATGGAAACCGGGGATAGCGCGCCGAGCTTTGCGCGGGATATTCAACCGCTGTTCCGTGAGAGCGACCGGGCGTCAATGAAGTTCGCGTTCGACCTGTGGAACTACCAGGATGTGCGTACACACGCTGAGATTATCCTTGAGCGACTGGGGGAGGGAACGATGCCGTGCGACAGGGAGTGGCCGGAGGAGCAGGTGGCCCAGTTCCGCCGCTGGGTTGAGGCGGGCATGCCCGCTTAGGTGTCTACTGCCATCGCTTCCTCGGGTGGCATGTTCCGCCCTTCTGCCCAGGCTGTAGTGAAGGCCTGTTCGCCCAGCTCGCTTCGTGCTGCATTCACATACCGTTCATAGACCGCACGTATATCAGCGTTGGCCGCCATTTCGTTATCAAGCAAGCTCTCTGCGGCCCCGAACAACTGGGCGGCTTGCAAAGGCTTATGTTCTGCCGCAGCCACGGTCGCCAGCCCGATAAGATTCCATCCTATATACAATGGGTAGCGAATCTTTTGCGCGAGCGCCAATCCCTCTTCGAACAGGTGCGCGGCCTCTGTCATGTCACCCTGGTCACGCACGATGCACCCTAACGTGTATAGGACGAACGTGATATTCCGTATCTTTCCCGTTTCCCGCACGAGCGCCAGGCATTCCCTGGCATATTGTGCGGCCTCTGCCAGGTTCCCACGAACCTGCGCGGCCTGCGCCAGGTAGCTTAATGCTGTCATGATCCCCGCCTTGTAGCCGATATCGCGAGCGAGCGCCAGCCCTTCCGCAAGCAGGGTTGCCTGTTGCTCTTTATCGCCCTGTGCTCCAAGCTGGTATCCCAACTGGCACAGGGCGAGAATAGTGTTCACCCTGTCATTGATCTCGCGGGCCAGCTCCAGGCTTCGCCTCATCAATGGGATCGAGCGCTGCAGATCTCCCTGATCGAGCAGAAACCCGGAAAGGCGGTAGGCTGCTGCCGCAAGTCCATGTTTATCGCCTATCTTCTCGAACAGCACGAGGCTTTCTTCAAGCAGCGGGCGAGCAGCAAAACGGTCGTCGCGTACCCACATCATCCTGCCTAATGTGAGCAGCGAGGAAGCGCATATCCACTGTTCTCCTGCTTGCCGGGCCAGCGTCACACTTTCCTGCAACAGGACGCAGCCTGCCTCCAGGTCGCCCTGCTCGCAAATGGTTTCGCCCAGATAGCCCAGCCCCGCCGCCAGATCTCCTAAGTCCCCAACCTGGCGAGCCAGCGCAACGCTTTCCTCCAATTGCCCGCGTGCTATAGCTGTCTCATCCAGTCTGAACGCCAGATACCCTGCTCCACAGAGCGCCCTGGCGCGCAGCTTCGTATCGATGTGATCGCTATCCAGGTGGAGCGCTGCTTCCAACCAGCGTCGCCCTTCGTGCAGTTCCCCCCGGTTGAACCAGAACCACCAGCAGGCTATACACAAGCGCAGGGCCAGTTCAGCCTGCTGATTGGCGATGGCCCACTGTAACGCGGCTCGCAGGTTCTCCTGCTCCCTATCCAGGCGCATGAACCACCTGGTCTGCTCTTGGCCTCTCAGGTAAGGTTCAGCCTCTTCTGCCAGGCCCAGGTAGTAGAGAGCGTGGGCACGCTGCGTAGATGTGGCCTCTCGATGTTCCTGCAGGCGTTCCATGCCGTACTCGCGCAGAGTCTGAAGCATGATGAAGCGATCTTCTCCCGCTAGCTCTTCGAGCTGCAAAAGACTTTTGTCCAGGAGGGAGGTTACTCCGTCAAGCACATCTATTGTTTGATTGCTTCCGGCGTAGCAGACGGCTTCGACCGCCTCGAGCGTACAGCCATCCACAAAGACAGAGATCTGCCTGAAGAGGCGCTGCTCCTCCGTGCTGAGCAGGTCATAGCTCCACTGGATAGTATTGTGCAATGTCTGCTGGCGAGAAGGGAGATCACGCGCTCCGCCTGCCAGTATAGCCAGCCCCTGTCCCAGGCGCGAGAGCAAGCTCTGTGGCGCAAAAAACTTGCTGCGCGCCGCGGCCAGTTCAATAGCCAGAGGTAGCCCATCCAGCCTCGCACAGATGGCGGCCACGGCAGGTGCATTGGTATTCGTCAACTGAAATGTGGGCTTGACCGCCAACGAGCGCTGGATAAAGAGTGCCACCGCCTCATAGTGCGAGAGTGTCGCGAGATCAAGCTGGCGCCTGGGATCGGGCAGCGAAAGAGGAGGGACCGTGAACTCGTGTTCGGCTCGCACACGCAGCCCCATCCGGCTGGTTACCAGCACTTTGAGTTGGGGGCAGGTGACCAGGAGATCGGCTACGACGATGGCAGCTCCGGCCACGTGCTCAAAGTTGTCCAGCAGCAAGAGCAGGTGCTTCTCTTTGAGCGCTGTTTTGAGACGATCCAGAGGTGCCTGTCCACTACTATCACTCAGGGAGAGCACCTGAAGGATAGCTGGGACGACCTGTTCCGGGTTACTGATCGGGGCAAGTGGCACCAGGAAGACACCTTCGGGGAACTGCTCCGCGAGGTCAGCGGTCACTTGCAGTGCCAGGCGAGTTTTACCCACGCCGCCTGGGCCGGTCAGCGTGACGAGCCGCACGCTGGGCTGCTGTACCAACTGAACAACCGCCGCTACTTCCTTCTCGCGTCCAATAAAGGGCGTTGGCTGAACCGGCAGGTTGTTGGGATGGATATCGAGCGTTTTGAGCGGCGGGAATTTGTCCGGCAAGCCGGCCACACATAATTGAAAGAGATGGCTGGGTCGCTGTAAGTCCTTGAGGCGATGCTCTCCCAGGTTCTTCAGGTAGGCATCTTCTGGCAGGTGCTGCTGCACTAGATCGCGCGTCGTCTGTGAGAGTAGGATTTGCCCACCATGCCCGGCGCTCAAGATGCGAGCGGCGTGGTGGACATCCAGGCCAATATAGCCCTCGGCAGTCAGTTGCGGCTCGCCCGTATGCATGCTGATCCGTACAGGCATAGGCGCCCCTTGCGGCCAGGAATGTCGTGCCAGGGCTTGCTGAATGGCTGCGGCAGCCGCAATGGCATCGGTGGCACGGGCAAAGGCCACGAAGAAGGCATCCCCTTGCGTATCTACTACCTGGCCGTTGTATTGAACGAATGCCGCCCGCATAAGGTGCTGGTAATCAGCCAGCATACCGGCATAGCCGTCTCCCAACTGCTGGAGGAGGTGCGTGGAATCTTCTATATCGGTAAAAAGCAGAGTAACGGTTCCTTGCGGCAGATGCGGCATGGAAGAGGCTCCTTCTAGGAGGAAGACTTGCTCGTAGCTTTTTATAACACAAATGCCCTCTATTAGTTGTAATAGCAGTATAGCATATAGCAAAATAGGCGCTTTTCAATTTCCTTGCTTAGATTTAACAATCTCTTCACAGCAGCTTGATTCGGCGCTACTATACTTAATAAGCGGAAATCGTTCGTTGTTTGTCAGTCTTACCCCTAAACTCAAGAAACAGGAGGAGGAACTATGCAGCGCATTCTCAGAACAATGACGGCCTTCGCTCTACTTGTCCCCGTAGCGCTTATTGTAAGTGCCGCTTCAGCAGGGGCATCTTCTCGTAACGAGAATAATGGTAGCTTTCAGCACATCTTTTTCGTTATGATGGAGAACCATGCCACCAACGAGGTAATTGGCAATACTGCTGATGCGCCTTATATCAGCAAATTAGCCAATCAGTATACAGTAGCCTTAAATTATTATGGAGTCACCCATCCAAGCCTTCCTAACTATCTCGCAGCTATTTCCGGGTCTTTTCAGGGGATTTGGGATGACTGTGCAGCAGGCCCAACTGTGACCTGTGCGCCAACAGAATTTGCCCCCGATTCGGGTTACACGAATGGAGAGGAGTTGCTGACACCCGATGAAATCGAGGATGCAACCAATACGCCTCACTGGTTCAGTGGAAGGACTATTGTGGATCAACTTGAGGCGCATGGCCTGACCTGGAAGGCTTATATGCAGTCGATGCCGTATCCGGGTTACACAGGTGTGGCCTATCCTTTTAGAACGGTGAATGGCCAGCAAGTACCGGTTCAGCTCTACGTCCAGAAGCATAATCCCTTCGAGTACTTTACCTCTGTTCGCAACAATCCTGCGCGCATGAACAACATTGTGCCATTTACCCAGTTCGCTCAGGATCTCAATTCAGGGAAGGTACCTAATTTTGTCTGGATCAGTCCCGATACCTGCCACGATATGCATGGGATTGATCCTTCAGACGCGCAGTATCTTGGTTTACCGGCCTGCGCCTATCCCGCATCTGGCCTGGATCACAGCATTATTACGCTGGGTGATGAGTTCATCCAGTCGCTTGTTCCAGAGATCATGGCGTCTTCGGCGTGGAAACAAAGGTCTGCGATTGTCCTTGTGTGGGACGAGAACGATTTCAGTGGCTTTAATGGCTGCTGCCATAGTCCGACAGGTGTGGCAGGTGCGACATTGGGGGGCGCAAATGCGCCGTTCCTGGTGATTACCTCTAAGAACCCGCAGCACTTTTACGATAGTTCTACTCCCTACAACCATTATACTCTGCTTGCAACTATTGAGCAGTTATGGGGACTGGGCTGCCTGAAGGAGGCCTGTGGCTTCGATAGAGATAATCTGATGTTCAGGTTCTTTGAATAGGTATGGGATTCATTCAAAAGGCTCTCCCCAGCGCTCGCTATAGGTAATCTCGGCCAGAGACTTGCGATTCTTGCGGCCTTTCCCGATCTTCTGAGCCGGGTAGCCAAACGGAATGATCGCCAGGACCGAGACATCTTCTGGAATGCCCAATAGCTGGTTGACCTCCGGCAGATTGTTGAAGCCTACCCAGCTCGAGCCGACGCCTTGCGACCACGCTGCCAGGATCATATCCTGGATAGCGCGGCTGCCATCTGAGACAGCAAAGGGACTGGGATCCATAGCCACAACAATCGCTAGCGGGGCCTGCGGGATATAGCGACCAGTACGTGCGATCTGGCCAAGCCGCTGCAATGCCTGCTTGTCCCGTATGACGATGAAGTGCCAGGGCTGAGCATTTTTGCTGCTGGCAGTCAGGCGGCCCGCCTCAACAATCTGCCGGACAATGGGATCTGGGATCGGTGTATCTTTGAAGCTGCGCACTGTCAGTATTGTACGAATTGCATCAAATGTTTCCATAAAGATCTCTTCCTATCTTGTCTTGATTCTTTTCTTGTCTTGATTCTTTCACGCCTTTGTTCATGAACATGAATACAATCATTCGGGTAAATTCGTAGGGCCGCGATGCCCATCAAGAGATCCTTCGCTTCGCTCAGGATGACATTGCTGCGGCTCAGGGCAGGGGTGGCAACGTCGTGGCGAAGCCCTGACCCTACGGGATGACAAACGATAAGGCATATCCACATAGGAGCACAATTTCGAGGCGTTTTGCAGGCTGAGGCTTGCGAGCGGCAGGGAGGGCAGGGACGCGGCGATGAGGGAAAGGCCGATGGCAGGATTGAGGCGAGGACAGGCTTGGGGCGATGGCAGGATTGGGGCGATGGCAGAGGCAAGCTCTGCCACTACCATTAATTCCTGGCACACAGCTTTCGTACAGCTTCCACGATCAGCCGGTGTTCCACGGCTTTGATGCGCTCGTGCAGGCTCTCCTCCGTATCGCCCGGCACGATTGCCACCTCTTCGCGGCAAATCACCGGCCCGGCATCGACTTCGGGCGTCACATAATGAACAGTGCTCCCCGTTACCTTCACGCCTGCCTCAAGCGCCTGCCTCACAGCATGGAGGCCGCGAAAAACGGGAATCTCTGTGCCATCTTTTGTGATGTACGTATGACCTGTTCCATCGTCAGGCAGGAGCGCCGGGTGGAGATTGATAACACGTTGGGGAAACTGGGCGAGAAATGAAGCACTAAGGATGCGCATCCAGCCAGCAAGAATAATGAGGTCAACCCGGAAGAGCCGCAAAAGCGCACTCAGCATCATTTCAACCGGTATGGGCCGATTATTACCTCTCCCCCGGAGAGGGTACGCGCCCACCGCCGATTCATCAACAGGAATTTCATCGGCCCCCGCACCACCTTGTAGGGGCCGATTGAGCGCGCCCACCGCCGATTGATCGGCCTCATACCCGCGTAATGCATTGCCTCCAGCATCTCGTTTTGTCCAGGGCAGATAAATAACCGGGAGGCGATGTTTGAGCGCGCGCTGGATGCCGTAGGCGCTGGCGTTGTTGCTCACTACCAGGGCAATTTCGACTCCTGGCAATTGCTGTCCTTCGATGGCATCGATGAGCGCCTGCAGGTTGCTGCCACTGCCGGAGATCAGCACGCCTAACCTGAAAGGAGCAGGCTCTCTCGCCTCGCTTTGAGGATGTTTGCCGGGCGCAATCCTCCACTCAAACTGCTCTCCCGCCCTGCTGTCCTTTCCGCCCTCTCTGCTCATCCCTGCTGTACCTCTTCATCTGCTTTGAGCAGTTCGGTCACAAATCGCTCTTTATATGTGAGAAGGCGCTGCATCAATTGCTCATCAGAGAGGGCCAGCATCTTGGCCGCGAGCAGGGCTGCGCCTTCCGGCTCCAGGATAGTGGGTGAAGCGATGCCGGAGGGTAGTCTAAGCGATGAGAGCACATCCATGCCTGCGAAGCGATCGCTGTAGGGCGGGCAGGCAATGACGGGATAGCGAGTGTTGGCATCAACGACGGCAGAGAGCGCATTTGAGCGTCCTGCGATGGTGATGTAGACCAGCGGCCCCTGCTGCTCATAGGCTTGTAATAGTTCGAGAAGGCGCTGCGTGGCCTTGTGAGCCGAGCAGACACGCATCTCGTAGCTGATATCGAGCGACTTGAGGGTTTTGGCGATGGCCTGGGCATGAGGAAGATCGCCCTTGCTGCCCATGATAATGATAACTTGTGCTGGCATATGCTTGTATCCTTTACAGTTTTTGTAATCCACGCCGGACAATATCACGGCGATAATGCATTCCTTCGAATGAAATATATTTCGCAGCCTCGTAAGCCCTATCAACGGCCTCCTGCAGTGTTTTACCGCGAGCGGCAACGCTCAAGACGCGCCCTCCTGCTGTGACTAAGCGCCCATCCAGGAAAGCGGTGCCGGCATGAAAAACCTGCACTCCCTGCAAGCTTTCGGCCTGCTCGATGCCACTAATCGGGATGCCTGTGCGATACTTGCCAGGATAGCCGCCTGATGCGAGCGAGATGCTTACCGCGTAGCCTTCATGCCACAATGTGCCCGGTTGTGGCGCTGGCGCCGCTGGATTGTCCGCAAACTCCAGCACATCGAGCAGATCGGCTTGCAGGAGCAGCATCAATGCCTGCGCCTCTGGGTCGCCAAAGCGGGTGTTGTGTTCCAGCACCACCGGGCCGCGCTCCGCCAGCATGATGTTGGAGTAAAGGACGCCGGAGAAATCAATGCCTCGCTCTTTGAGGGCTTGCAACGTAGCTGCGATGATCTGCTCGTGGATGCACCGTTCTTCTGACTCATCTACGAAAGGCAAAGGTGTGTACGCGCCCATGCCGCCGGTATTGAGGCCTTCGTCATTATCGAGCGCGCGTTTGTGATCCTGGGTAAGCGCCAGGGGAAGATAGCGCGTCCCATTGCATATGGCCGTCGAGCCGATCTCATCGCCTGTGAGATAGTCTTCGATCACCACAACGTCACCGGCTGCCCCAAATATCCGCTCGATCATCATTTCGCGGATGGCATTGCGCGCTGTAGTCATATCCAGGGCAACGATGGCGCCTTTGCCTGCGGCGTTGCCATCGGCTTTGACCACAACAGGCGCGCCGTGCTCTTCCACATAGGCCAGGGCTTCGTTTGGGCTGGTAAAAGTGCGGTGCTGCGCTGTGGGGATAGCGGCCTTGCTCATGAGCGCTTTGGCAAAGGCTTTGCTACCTTCAAGGTTTGCTCCTGCTGCTCCCGGGCCAAAAATGCGCAGGCCCCGCTGCCGGAAGACATCGGCAATGCCGTCTATCAAGGGCGCTTCCGGCCCTACAACTGCCAGGTCAACCTGGTTGCGCTCCGCAAAGTCCGCCAGTGCATCAAGCTGCGTCACCTTCACTGGAAGGCATTCTGCCAGCGCGGCCATACCCGGATTGCCCGGCGCAGCGTAAAGATGCGTAACCCGGCGGCTTTGTGCAAGCTTCCAGGCCAGAGCGTGCTCCCGCGCGCCCGAACCAATAACCAGTACCCGCATACATGTACCTCTTTACTACCTTACATACATATCTGACCGTTCTTGAGTGTTGGGCGCAATGAATTGTGTTCCCACGGGGTCGAAGGGCCAGCCGCGTTTCTCCATGCAACCATAGCAGAATTCGCGATGCAGGAAGCTCCTGGCAGCTTCATCGCTGTCGATGAGACCTTCTTTCACGGAGGAAATGGCGCGGCCAAGCCCCTCTATGCTCAAATAGCCCAGGCTGTCCACGCCGATGTAATCGGCGACTTCCTGGACGCTGCGGCCTGCCGCAATCAGTTCTGTTTCCTGCGGGATGTCGATACCGAAGTAGCAGGGATGGCGCAAGGGAGGCGCGCTGGAGCGCAGGTGAATCTCTCTCGCCCCCTTGTGACGCAGGGCAGCTACCAAGCGTTTCATGGTGTTGCCGCGCACAATCGAATCATCCACGATCACCAGGCGTGCGCCCTCGATCTTGTACCTGACCAGGTTGAATTTCAGGTCTACCTCTAACTGGCGCAGGCGCTGATCGGGTTTGATAAAACTGCGGTCGCTGTAGCGATTTTTGATGATGGCTTGTCCATAGGGTATGCCGGAGGCGGCAGCATAGCCCAGCGCAGCCGGAATGGAGGAATCGGGCACGGGAACTACGAGATCGGCATCCACATGATATTCCCTGGCTAACTCGCGACCCAGGGCCTCGCGCACAGCATACACGTCTCTCCCGTTGAGCTGGCTGGTGGCATCGGAGAAGTAGATGTATTCAAAGACGCACAGCGAATGGCGAGGCAGCCGGACGAGGAATTCAGAAGACATTCCATGCTCGTCGATCGTGATCAATTCCCCCGGCTCGACTTCGCGTACAATATCCGCTCCCACGCGGTCTAGCGCGCACGACTCGGAGGCGACCATCCAGCTCTCGCCGAGCCGCCCGATACATAAGGGGCGCATTCCCCAGGGGTCGCGCATGGCATAGAGCTTGCCTTCCGCCAGTATGACCAGGCTATAGGCGCCTCGTAATCGGGGGAAGACAGTGATCATACGCTCGCGAAAGCTGGGGCCTTCCGCATGGAGCAGCAGCCAGGCGATAGCTTCGCTGTCCGTAGTAGACTGCAATATTTCTTGGGGCAGTTGATCGCGCAGCGCCATGCCGTTGACAAGGTTCCCATTATGGGCAACGGCGATGAATCCATCAAGATATGGCGCGTTGCCAACGACAAAAGGCCCGGCATTTTCAACGCAGCTAGAGCCGGTTGTCGAGTAGCGCACATGCCCTATGCCGCAGTGCGTCGGTGGTAAGCCCGTACCCGTATCGGAGAAGACTTCACGTACCTTGCCCATAGCAACACGGTGGACAATCCTTCCCTCGCTGTCATAGACAGCCATCCCCGCACTTTCCTGGCCACGATGTTGCAAGGCAGTGAGAGCCAGCGTGAGATAGCGGCGCACATCAAAGCTCTCGCTGTGCTTCTGGGCATAAATACCCACTATGCCGCAGGCGTCGTGCAATCGCTCCATCGTCCTCTCCTTATTGCAGCATTGCGAACTCTAGGGGCCGGTTATGAACATTGAATACTCCGCATGTCATCCTGAGCGCAGCGAAGGATCTCTGGCGATCGGCAGCGGATGTTTCGCTTCGCTCAACATGACATGCTTGAAGCATCCGTCGAACATGTTGACCGATCCTGGTCGTTAAAATTCATTATTGGCTGTAGGCCCCCGATTTATCGCGGCCCCAATTCATACAGATCAGGTCCTGGCAAGCCTGCTTGTCAGGTCTGCCACCAGGGCATAACGGTTAGCAACATCCTGCAAGTCCTGCTCGGTCACCTGTTGCAGGTTGCGGTACACCTGCTTGTCAAGCATGCGATTTTTGTCGCCGCCCGGCCAGAGCCGCCAGCTATCGTTATCGATCACATCGGCTACCAGCAGGTCGCCTCTGCTATCGCGGCCAAACTCAATTTTGAGATCGACCAGCGTCACATCTATGCTTGCCCACGCACGCTCCAGCGTCTCAAAGACGCGCCGTCCCTGCCCTGCCATCCAGTCGATCTCCGGCATAGTTGCCAGGCTCATTCTGACGATGTCCTCAGCCCAGATTTGCGGATCGTGACGCGCATCGTCCTTCAGAAACGTCTCGACCAGCACCGGATCGAAGCGCATCCCCTCGCTTACCTCTGGATGGCGCTTCAAATAGGAGCCGGTAGCAATGCGGCGCATTACCTGCTCGATAGGCAGCATAGTGCAGCGGCGCACCAGCAGGGTAACATCGTTGATCTGCTCGACAAAATGCGTGCCGATCTCTTCTTCATTCAGCAGGCGAAAGACATTGGCGGTGGTGATAGTGCTCCAGCGAGCTTTGCCGCTCAGCTCGTTGCGCCGCGTGCCATCACCCGCAGTGATCTGGTCTTTGCTGACCATGTAGGCCAGCGTGTTATCGCCTGGATAAGCGTAAATAATCTTTGTTTTGCCCTCGGCCAGCTTTGGGCCAAATTCTGGATGCTCAATCATACTTACACTCCTTTCGTTGTAATTGATGTGAACCAAGCAGGGCAGGGATAGGTTTTTATCCCGTCGTAGGGGCGGGGGCGGCGGAGATGAGAGGTGGAGAGGCTTGCCTCGCCCCGTTGGTCCACCACAATCGATCCGCCAATGCCCAGAACAAAGGGCGGCGCAAGCGCCCCCACTCCACTACACCTCCGCTCCCGCCCCTACGAACCAACACCCTTTCCCAAGCGGATCCACTCAAGCATTTACCTTGTAAAGTACTTTTACACCATTGCCCTCCGTGACATATCCTACAGGGAACAGTTCTGGTAGTACAGCTTGTGCCTTTGATGCCTCATCGTGAGAAAACACCAGCACCATGCCTACACCCATATTGAACGTGCGGTACATCTCTTCGCGGGTAACACTACCCAAGCTGGCGATCAGCGAGAAGAGCGGCGGCACGTTCCACATCTGCGTCTCGATCACAGCCTGCCTACCTTCTGGCAAAATACGTGAAATATTGCCCTCGAAGCCCCCGCCCGTGATATGCGCCATACCTTTGATAGCGATTCCTTGAGCCTGCAGCGCCTGTATCTCGCGCAGATAGCAGCGATGCGGCCGCAGGAGCACATCCACAAGCGGCTCCCCCAGCTCAGGAAACACCACCCCGTAGGGGCGTGATAAATCACGCCCAGGCTCATCACGCCCCATTTCTCCAAGCCCTGATCCATCATGTCTTGATTCACCTCGCGCATAGGGAGCAAAAACACGCCGGGCCAGCGAATAGCCGTTGGTATGCAGGCCACTCGATGGCAGGCCAAGCAGCACATCTCCAGGACAGATAGCGCTGTTATCCGGTATAGCTTCCTGCTCGACGACACCGGCGATAGTACCTGCGAGGTCAAAAGCTCCCGGTAGATAGACATCCGGCATTTCCGCCGTCTCGCCGCCCAATAAAGCACAGCCAACCTCTTTACATGCCTCCGCAACACTGCCAACAATGGTTGCTGCCTGCATGGGATCAAGCTTGCCCATTGCCAGGTAGTCCATAAAGAAGAGCGGCCTGGCGCCCTGGGTCAGCAAGTCGTTGACCGAATGATTGACGAGATCGTAGCCGATGGTATCGTAGCGATTTGCCTGCGCCGCGATCAGTGTCTTTGTCCCCACGCTGTCGGTTGAAGCAACCAGCGCCGGTTTGCGCATCTGCCGTATGCCGGTAATATCCAGCACCCCGGCAAACGCGCCCATACCCGCAAGTACCTCTTGCCCATGCGTCGCCTGTATCGCCTCTTTCATGAGTGCTTTGGCATGATCGGCGGCAGCGATATTGACACCGCTGGCCCCATAGGATGTACGTGTGTGCTGTGAGACATATTCATAAGCATTTTTGAAGAGCAAGAGGCCATCACCCGTGCCATCCGGCAAACCTTTGCGCTGAGGATGCTGGAGAGCCGAGACGTAGCGTTCGGGATGCGGCATCAAACCCAGCACATTGCCATATGCATTGCATACGCCGGCCACGTTCTCAAGTGAGCCATTGGGATTGTAGGGATACGGCAACGTCTCACCGGATAAGGTATAATTGATATACCCTTCGTTGACCAGCCTCTTATAGACAGGATCGTCACAGGGCGCCGTATAGAGCAGTGGAACCAGGTGATAGGCCAGCAGGTGCGTTATGTCGCCTTGAAAAACAAATTGCCCTTCGCCATGCGCCACCGGCAATTCAATGGGATGATCGATGTTGCTCGTGAAGACGCAGCGGCCCGGCAAGGTGGAGAGCGTGATCCAGCGGCACTCGAAGCGGGCCGAGGCATTATCTGTCAGAGTTGCTCGATACGTCCTACCATTGATATGGCCCGGCAGCAATCCGGCTCGTACCAGCACCTGGAAGCCATTACAAATGCCCAGCACCAGCCGTTCATCCTCAATAAACTGCTCCAATTGTTTGCCAAGATGGATGGTCAGGTTTTTTGCCAGCAGCGTGCCCGCTCCCAGGTCGTCGCCATAGGAGAAGCCACCTGGAATGACGAGTAAGTGATAGTCAAGCAGGCGCTCTGGAGCTTTGATCAGGTGGTTGATGTGCAAGAGATCGGTCTCGAAACCGGCCAGGCGGCAGGCATGGACCGTTTCGCGGTCGCAGTTGATGCCAGGAGCACGCAAGACGAGGGCGCGCGGCTGCGTTGAGTTGCTCATGCCTGCTCTCCTTTCCACGCCTGCTGCAATTGTGAGACCGGCAAGTAGATCAGCTCGTCGCGGTCGAAAATATGCAGGTAGCCGCTACCGGTGACAATGCCGATGTGCTTCACATCATGCACTCCATTGCTACGCATGTGCTGCTCGAAAGTTTCCCAGCGCTCGCGCTCGACTTCGACGATGAAGCGCGAGGGGGACTCACTGAAGAGCCGTACAATATTACCAACGTTGTGATGAATGTCTTGTGGAGGAAGATCACCCAGGTCAATGCGCACACCTAGTGAACTCGCTATTGCCATCTCGGCGAGCGCAACAGCCAGCCCGCCCTCAGAAAGATCATGGCAGGATTGCACCAATCCTTTGCGGATCGCCGCTCCTACAGCCCTCATGATATCGTAAGCATGCGAAATATCAACGCGTGGCACAACTGCGTAAGGGAAAAGCTGCTCGAACATCTCGGAGCCTACAACTTCAGCATAATGCGATCCGGCCATTTCCTCGCGGGTTGTGCCAACCAGGTAGAGCAAGTTGCCAGGGGACTTGAGCGACATATCGACGGTCTGTGCCGCATCGTCGATCACGCCCACCGCCGAGATCAACAGCGTAGGAATAACCGGTAAGCGCCTCTCGCCATCGCGATATTCGTTATTGAGGCTATCCTTCCCTGAAATGAACGGTACACCAAAACCAATTGCTGCATCGCGGCAGCCCTTCACAGCGCGCACCAGCATCCCCAGTTGTTCGGGATCGTTGGGATTGCCCCAGCAGAAATTATCGAGGATGGCAGCCTGTTCGATATTGCCGCCAACGGCAGTGAGGTTGCGCAGCGCTTCATCAACTGCATTGATCGCCATGTGATAGGGATCGATGGTGCCATAGAGCGGGTTGATGCCGTTGGCAATCACGATGCCAGCCCGTGCCGGTGTATCAAGGATAGGCTGCAAGACGGCGGCATCGCCTGGCCCACTAGCGGTTCTGCCAACAAGGGGCTTGAGTACCGTCGCTCCCTGCACTTCGTGATCATAGCGGCGTATGATCTCTTCTTTTGAAGCGATGGTTGGATGGCGCAGGAGGGACAACAATGTGGGGGCATATTGGTGAACAGTAACAGCATTACCAGATAATGATGATGCTCCCGGAGGCCGATCAATCGGCGATGGGCACGATAAATCGGCCCCTACATCATCATCGTTGCCGGGCGCGATCAATCGGGCCCCTACGGTGGGATCAGCGTTGTCAATGTGGTTGCCGGGCGCAATGAATTGCGGCCCAACGGGAGGGCGCGTCCATACTGCTTCTAATGTTCTTCCCGGCCTGCCACCATGCAAAAACGCCATATCTATGCCGGCAACCGTTTCGCCATGATAGGTCACGACGAGGCGATGGGTGCTGGTAAAAGTACCGATGATGCTGGCTTCAACCTCTTCGATCTCGCAGATTTCCAGCAGTTCATCGAGATGTTCCGGTGGGACTGCCAGTACCATGCGCTCCTGCGCCTCAGAGAGCCAGATTTCCCATGGAGCCAGCCCCTGGTACTTGAGCGGGGCTTTCTCCAGTTCGACGTGCGCTCCAATTTCCGCGCCCATTTCGCCAATAGCGGATGAGAAGCCGCCGGCCCCACAATCGGTAATAGCATGATAGAGCTGCCGATCTCGCGCCTGTATGATTATATCGGCTACTTTCTTCTCGGTAATCGGTGCTCCAATCTGTACCGCGCTGCCGGCCTGAGTATTGATCTCGCTGCTCATCTCACCGGAAGAGAAGGTCGCGCCGTGAATGCCGTCGCGCCCTGTACGTCCACCCAGCACTACGATGCGATCGCCAGGCTGCACGTTGCGTGGGTGAGAGCCGTGCGGGAGCAGGCCCAGGCAGCCGCAGAAGACCAGCGGGTTATAGATATAGCCATCGTGATAGAGGACGGCGCCGTTGACGGTAGGAATGCCCATCTTGTTGCCGTAGTCGCGCACGCCGTTGACCACGCCGCTGGTAATGCGCCGGGGCGTAAGTACGCCAGGAGGGAGAGTCTCAAGAGATGTGCCGGGAGGTCCGAAGCAGAGCACATCGGTGCAGGCAATCGGCTGAGCCGAGACGCCCAGTATATCACGAATAACGCCTCCCACACCCGTATTGGCGCCCCCAAACGGCTCAATGGCTGAGGGATGATTGTGGGTCTCGACTTTGAAAGCAATATCATGCGTGTCCGTAAAGCGAATGATGCCCGCGTTGTCGCTGAAGGCCGAGACCAGCCAGGGTGACTTGACAGTATGAGTGGCAGCCATCAAATATTGTTTCAGCAGGCCAGCAATCGTCTCTTCCTCTAGCACGTTTCCCTGGCTGTCCAGCTCGCTGTACGCAATCGTGGCCTTGAACGTTTTGTGCGAGCAATGCTCCGACCACGTTTGCGCCAGCGTCTCAAGCTCAACATCGGTCGGCTCGCGCCCCTGCGCCCGGTAATACTGCTGGATAGCTCGCATCTCCTCAAGGTTCAAGGCCAGCAGACCACGCTTGCTCAGATCAAGCAACTGCTCATTGGTCATATCAGAAATAGGGATGCGCTCCGTAGGGGCCCGATTATGAGCTTTAACAAATAGATCTTCCGATGGGGTTGACTGACCCGGGGGCCGATCAATCGGCGTTGGGCGCGATACATCGGGTTCCACGATCAATCGGGAACCTACAGGCCCTGGGTGGGGTAATTTGTTCACGTCCATTTTCCCGCCCAGATTCTGTGCGGGATGCAACGTATATTGTTGAATGACCGGGTTATAGAGCAGGGTTTCGGCAATGATACGCGCCTCGGATTCACTGAAACGGGCATCGAGGTGATAGCGCCTGCCGGTTTCGACGCGCTCGATTCCGCTCATGCCTAGCATCTGTGCGCCGCCAATGACGCTTTCTGCCAGTGTATCGGTCACACCGGGGTGATAAAAAATATCGACTATATGAAGATAGCGATTATCAGGGCTATCAAAGACTGTAGCTTCCTGCACAACGGGATCGGCCAGTAATTCTCGCATTAGCCGGTCGATCTCAGAGGGGTCCAGGTTGCCTGCGATGTGGTAAAGATGCGAGGTGTGGATGGTGAGCGGGGGCTGGTTGGGGTCAGTAGCTAGCGTGGTGAGTAAGGGTAAGAGCTTGGGCGGTAATTGCAGGATGTCACGAGCGAGTTGCCGGGCCTGGGTATCATATGTTTCCGCGACCGCTCGTACCTCGATCTGAAATAATGTCACTGTTATTGCCCCTGTTTATGCTCAGGATGCACTATACTTATCCTACCAGGCTACAAATTTGTTCCGGTGAGCGGAACAGTTTCATTGTATCATGTTTTCGGAGAAGGGGCAAATCTTGTGCCAGAGGGGAATTATCTGCTAGACTTCATAATGGATATACAGCATAGCCTGATAGCAATGATAGCCAGCATGGAGGCCGATGAATCGGCGCTGGGCGCGATAAATCGGCCCCTACGGCCCATCGGTGGATAATTGTGTTTATCTATAGTATTGACAGTGTGTGAAGCCGGTGAGCTATGAAATGAGAACTCCGGAGTCTATTCGCCACCTCAAGATAGCGATTTCTCTCGTGGTCAGCGTACTCGTGCTGGGGACCGCTGGCTACATGCTGATTGAACACCTCTCATTTGTCGATGCCCTCTATACCACGATCGACATGATGGCCACAGTGGGAAACCTGGTACACCCGCTTTCCGAGGCTGGCCGGGTGTTCAGCATTGCGGTGATCGTCTTAGGGGTGGGATCGCTGCTCTATACCTTTGGAGTGGGCATGGAATTCGTGATCGAGGGCCACTTCGGCCATGTCATCAGGAGGTACTTTATGGACAAGAGGATTGCTGCATTACGCAATCACTACATCATCTGTGGCTCTGGGCGTGTTGGCTCACAGATTGCTAAAGAATTAGCGGCTGCGCAGGTGCCATTCGTCGTGATAGACGAGAATGAACAAAATGTACAAAGCTGCATTGAACGGGGATACCTGGCCTTGCAAGGAGACGCTGCTACCGATGAAATGCTTCTCGAAGCGGGCGTTCAGCAAGCCAGGTGCGTGCTGGTTGCTACAGATAATGACGCATACAATATCTATACCACCCTCTCTGCCCGCCACCTCAACAGTAAGTTGTTCATCGTTGCGCGTGCTAACCAGCTTGAGTCAGAAGTAAAGCTCAAACGAGCGGGAGCAGATCGCGTGCTTTCACCCTACACCATCGGCGGCCATCGCATGGCCAATTTAGCCCTCCAGCCCGGCATGGTAGAATTTTTTGACGCTCTCACAAAGGGGGGAAATGTCGAACTGGCTGCTCAGGAAATAGTGCTTCCGGCGACCTCACCGCTGGTGGGCAAGACGATAGAGGAAGCGCAAAATACGCTCAGTTATGGCACGCTGGTCGTGGCCTTAAAAAAACCTAGCGGCTTCATGCCAGGCTCAAGACTAGAGGCTCCTATCGAAGAGGGAGATACGCTCATTGTTGTAGGCGCTCCGGAACAGCTAGCGCTGTTCAAGCAGAAAAATGTTGCTTAACTTGCCCTCATGAATTTTGACACCCGCATGGGGGGACGGGGTGGGGA
>CADDZH010000066.1 GCA_902812455.1 Chloroflexota bacterium
CGGCAATGGGCGCGATAAATCGGGCCCCTACGACTTGACGGCGGATCCATTTGCTAATTTATGGGTGTTATCGGGTATACATGGTAATACTATACTACAACAAATTATTAGTAAGGGCGGGAGCGGATTTACAAGGGTAGGTTTATTGGGTTGAGCGAGAAGCGAGGTGCGGGGACAAGCACCAAGCCCCCCAGGCTGCATCCACACCACCCACGGCTTCGATAATGAATGGTACCGACCAAAACCGGTGATGATGGTGAAGAAGTGGGAGGAGGGGAAGCGCGAGGGCAAGCACAAGGCCCCCACCCCACGCTGCATCCGCAGGTTTGCTATGCAGGGCGACAACGACGCTATTACCTCTCCCCCGGAGAGGGTGACTCAGTCGCCCTGCAAGGTAGCCTTGCCCCTACAGGCGACGGGATCGTTTCCCCATGACCGGTTTTGGTTGGTAAACATCATAATCGAGCCTCTACAGCCCCTACGGGTACGAGATGGATACCGCTACATGGATTCGTTCGTCAGGTAGATAGTGTGTAGTTGTGTATGCTATTTGTGGGGCAGGATAGCGATGTTAGATTGGAACAAGCTGTACTTGAAACGGTTGAAATTGGGCAGGTATGAGGTAGCCGCGTTTGCAATTATCATGTTCGCTGTGCTCCTACGCATATTTCTAGCAGCGATGGGATGGCCCGCTTCTGATAGCGATGAGGGGACGATGGGCCTGGAGGCGATGCATATTGCCTTTCGGGGAGAACATCCGGCGTTTCTCTATGGGCAGAATTATATGGGGACGATCGAGGCATATGTGGGTGCGGCGCTGTTCCATATCTTTGGGGTTTCGCTATTTACGCTGCGGCTGGGGATGATCCTGCTGTTTACGGTTTTCCTGGCCAGCATGTATGTTCTAACAAGCCTGCTGTACACAAAGCGGCTGGCGCTGGTGACGCTGGCGTTGTTGAGTGTAGGGGCGATCAATATTGTTCTTCCTGAATTGAGGGCAGTTGGCGGGGCCGTTGAGACGCTGGTATTTGGCACGCTCTCGCTGGTGTTGTCTACGTGGCTGGCGCTTACAAGAGGGCAGAATCAATTACCGCGAAGGCGCTGGCAACGGCTTGTGGCATATGGATGCTGGGGAATAGCAGCAGGGCTGGGCCTGTGGAGTCATCTGCTGGTGGTGCCATTTTTAGCGGGCGGCGCTGCGATCCTGATCGTTTTCTGCTGGCGCGAGTGGAGATCGTGGGCGACGATATGCCTGGTGGCAGGACTGGTTATCGGGGCGGCTCCCTTGATCTATTACAATGTCACGGCGCCGCCTTCGCAAAACTCCCTGGCAACGGCGCTGACCATCCAGACTGCGAGCAATACAGGCGTAGCGGCAGCGCCAATGATACAGCGAATCGTTGCTACGCTGCTGTATAGCCTGCCGATTGCTACCGGCTTCAGCCCGATCTGCAGCCTGCAAGAGCTGCCTTTCTATGGGCCAGGAACCTCTCATACGTTGCTATGCAGTATCGTGCAGGGGGGATGGAGCCTGGGCTATCTTGCCCTTCTGATTGCGGCCATGCTCATGGCTGCTATCTCTCTATGGCGGCTTTACAGGGGTAGGTTTTTTGGGGTGAGCGAGGAGCGAGAGGCGGTTATCCAGTTCGCCCGGCTGATGCTCTTATGCAGCGCCGGGATTACGATTCTGCTGTTCGCACTCAGCCCATTATCGGCAGAAAAGCCATGGAGCACGCGCTACCTGACCGGGCTGCTCATTGCCTGGCCTGCGGTGCTCTGGCCACTATGGCGTGGACTGGGAAAGCAGGTATTGCAGGGAACCAGGAGATTGGCTCTCGGCGCGGCTTTTCGTTATGCCATCATTTTCCTGATCGGTCTTACTTTCCTGGCGGGAACGATTACTATTTTTGGCGGGATTCCGAGCGCGCAGGCTTCGAGCCGGCAGGATGATGCTTTGATTCACGATCTGGCACAGAGAGGTATCACACGCATCTACGCAGGCTACTGGGTGTGCGACCGGATCATCTTTGTCAGCCAGGAGCGGATTATCTGTGGGGTCGTAGATTTGCACTTCAAGCCGGGGCTTAATCGCTATTCGCCCTATTACGCGATTGTAGCAGCGGACCCAAAAGCATGCTACGTCTTCCCCATTAATTCTGATTTTGCTCATGCGGCTGCACGAGATCCGGCGTTTTCAAGTAAGGATTACCGGGAATTTACGCTCGATGGATATGTGGTGTATGAGCCAATACGGACATGATGTGTGTGATGGGGGCATGGAGATCGCAAGAAGAGGACGAGCGAGCACAAGGCCAATGCAACATCCGGCAACGATGGGAGACGGGCGACCATAAAGGCCCACCACTCCGCTCCGCATCCGCTCTCGCCCCTACGATACCACGATTCATTATCATGTATGGTGTTCGTTGGGAAACGATTGGGTGAATGGGGAACAGACGGGCGACCATAAAGGCCCACCACTCCGCTCCACATCCGCCCTCGCCCCTACTATATACGCCGTCCCGTTTCATGTGTGCATTTTTATGTGATCTTCCAGGCTTCGATGACACAGTGCAGGGGAATCTCGGCAATCCAGGGGCCTTGCGGCGAGCTTGCTAAGAATTCCTCTGTTGGTTCAGGTTCCTCCAGGGCAGCAACGACCAGGCCAGCGGCTCGCAGGGTACGGAAATACCAGGACAGCGGGCGATGATAGGCGCGCGTGTAGACAGTCTGACCTGGTACCCGTAGCCACGGCACATCGGCGACGGCAAGCTCGCGGTAGCGGCTCATTTTCCGCCAGATGGTGGTTCTGGGATAGATGTACTCTATCTCCCAGCCAGAAGTATCTACTTTATCGAAACAGGGATGGGACAGGCTGGCCACAAATCGTCCTTTTGGCCCAAGCACGCGAGCAACCTCCTGGATGGCTCCAGCGGCATCCTCAATATCCATGAGCGCCATGTTGCAGACGACCAGGTCAAACGTGCCATCTTCAAGCATCTGCAGGTGGGCGGCGTCAGCCACATGATAGGTGATGCCCAATGGCGCCTGCACCTCTCGTGCACGAGCACGCTCAATGAGGGGGGCGTTGGCATCCACACCGGTGATGATGGCTCCTTGCCGCGCGAAACGGCGGCTCAGGTAGCCGTTGCCGCAGGCGAGATCCAGCAGGTGCAATCCGCTCACCTCGCCAGCCAGGCGAAGTAAAGGGGGATCGATTAACGTTCGATGCCAGAGATCACCTTCATCGCCAAAATTTTCGTCCCACCACTCAGTCATCTTGTCCCAACCAGAAGTAGTCATTGATTCACTCACTTTCTCATCTGAATACTAGCTTCCACAGGTGTGGCACAAATACGAAGAGGCCGATGGCAACGGATAGCATGGCGCTCAGCAGCACGGCGCCTGCTGAAACGTCCTTTGCGATTTTGGCCAGGGGATGGTATTCGGGTGAGGCCAGGTCAACAGTCAGTTCGATTACGGTGTTAAACATTTCGGCGATGAAAACGGTGATGATGGCGACAAAGACCATGGCGAACTCGACCGCTGAGATACGGAGCAGGATGCCCACGATGATGGCAAGGGTTGCTATGAGGACGTGTATGCGCATATTGCGCTGGGTGCGCAGGGCGTACCACAGGCCGCTAAAAGCGAAATGGAAGCTTGCAATGAGTTTTGCCCAGTCACTTTTGCGTGGCTGTGGTGGCAATTCTGGCTGGCCCATGGCATTGATCCTATGCTAGCTGTCCCATTGCTTGCAGCACGTGTTGCTGTATCTGAACCATTGCCTGGTAGCCGGCCTCGCTCTGGTCATCGTATCCAACGAGGTGCAGCACACCATGCGCGATCAGGTAGAGCAGCTCGTAGCTGGCGCTGTGGCCTGCTTCCCCGGCCTGCCTGACTACTGTTGGCCAGGAGATCACAATATCTCCCAGGTTTAGGAGCAGCTCCTGTGGCGTCACAAATGGGGGGATGTCTTCTTTTTTGGCCTGGTTTTCGCCTTCATGCTGTTCTTCTGCCGGCATCCAGAGCTGATCGGGGGGAGCGTTCACAAGAGGCTTATCGAGGAGCGGGAATGAGAGAACGTCGGTTGGCTTATCTTGATGACGATACTGCCTGTTGAGTTCTTGTATGGCTTCATCGCCAGTAATGAGCAGTGAGAGCGTGACGGGTTGTACAATGCCTGCTGCCTGCAGCGTACTTTTAACCAGGAGCTCCACATCCAGGATAGCGAGCAGCTTTTCAAGGGCGCTGTTTTCTTCGTCGCTTCCTACGTCAATACATAGCTCGATGTGAGGGTGCTGTTCGTTCATATACCCTTCTTTTTTCCCATAAACCATGCCCACCACAACGTACACCAGCAATCCCATGACGTATATCGTAGGGGCGAGCGGGGATGCCGGGCGGTTGGGTGGGCCTTTCTTTATGGTCGCCCGTCGAATGCTATTATGTATTTATGAGCTTTTGCGCATGGTTTTACGCCGGCGCGCGGCTTCTTTCCTCTTGCGCTTCACGCTCGGCTTTTCGTAATGCTCTCGACGGCGAGCTTCAGCCAGGATACCATCCTGCTGAATTTTGCGGTTGAAACGCTTCAGGGCTGTCTCAAACGACTCGTTGTCGCTAACTTTTACTTCTGACACCAGGGTTCTCCCCCCTCTCGTGGCCTGTTTTCAAGGCGTGCTTGTCTCTCTGTTTGCGCCTTGTGGACCTGCGGTGAAATTATAATGCCAGCATGATCTTTGTGTCAAGCGTTCTTTTCAACGAGGGTATGAATTGTTCGCAGGGAACGAATGGGCAGCAGAGGCCGATAAATCGGCAATGGGCGCGATAAATCGGCCCCTACGCTTATTTGCCGGAAACTAGCTCGTGACGCCGGGTGTTGCGCGTGCGAGGCAAAGTAGCGCGACGAGTAGCAAGGCCATCAGGTTGGTGAGGCTGTGGACGTAGAGATCGTCAAAGAGATTGTGTACACAGATGGTGAGCTGCGCGGCTAACAGCCCCACCGCCAGCGCCCTATCATTTCTCAGGAAGTAGACAATGCGATAGATACCCTTGGGACGATAATAGGCGATCAGCCTCTCGGGGTGCAGTAACAGGGCAATTCTCTCGCGTCTCTCTAATGGCGGTAACACTTTCGGCTGCGGGGCTGTTATGAGCGTTTTTGCCTGCCAGTATCGCTTGCTAATCACCTGAAAAGCGCTGCCGCCTGCCAGGAAGATAGCCATCAAGAAGAACAGGTAGATGGTGAGACCGATAGCGCCAGTTTCGGCGGCGATGTTAATGTAGTAGTTGTGCGCGTGATCCAGGGAATTTACAAAGATGGTGACATAGTAACTGGCATAGACATCGGGGAAGTTGCCAATGCCTACACCGAGCACTGGATGGGCCAGGAACATGCGAATGCCGGCAATCCAGTGAGCGATGCGTTCGGCAGTTGAGTAATCGGCTGCTGATGGGTTCGTGAATGAGATTCCGGCCAGTCCCAGGGGTTTGAGGACGGGATTGAGCATATAGGCCGGTATCAAGCCTGCAAGGAAGAGGGCAGCAACAAAAAGCGCTGGAAACACCAGCAATCCTACCGGCTTGCGCAGTCGCGGCATACCCACAACGATAATGAAGGCGAGGCCGGCAACTGTAGCCAGTTCTGCCCCGCGTGACTGTGAAAGGTAGACTGCTGCTCCCAAAAGCACTGTGGCAATGCCTGCGAAAATGCGCGTTGTCCGGTTACTGCCCAGCAATGTTACTGCCAGCGCAATGCTGAGCGGCAAATTGATATAGCCGGCAAAGGGATTTGGCTGGCCAAACGTGCCGTACACGCGCAGGCTGGCATCCCGTATGAAGGCTTCTGGCCCAATGTTAAAAAATGCCTGCAGGTAGCCAAAGAATGCTTGCGAGATGCCGGCCAGGCAGGTGATGACGATGATCAGCCAGATTTGACGGCGCGTGCGGAGATATTGGGTGCCTAATAAGACTATGACCAGGAATTCCAACCACTTGGCTATCTCTTTTAAGCTGGAACGGATATCGACTGCCACCATCATCGAGAGCGCCATCACCGCGATCAGCAAGAGTATTGCAGCTATGAGGTACCAGGGTGCAGTTGAAGCTTCGCGGTCGAGCGGCCCTATCCGGTTGACTATCGCGCGATTCGCCAGGCCGACTGATCGCAACGCATAGCTCATGAGCCAGGCAATCGCCAGGAATATCACCAGAATGTCCGCGCTGTTCAAGTTCAGCCCTCTCACCGTAATAGTATCGACTGAGCCCCAGGGAACGGCAATTGGCATGAGGTAGAGCGCGACCCGGGGACGCAGGATTATCCAGATCAGCAGCACCAGGTAGAGTGGAATGCGCATATTCCAGGGTTCGGGGAGCCTGAGCATGAGGACAAGCGCACATATCGCCGCTATCAAGCCTAAAAGATTCGGCACTGTAGCGATCCTGCGCACTGTGCTAAATGTTGTGTATAACCAGGAGTCCGCGTGAAATACGGCTGATTCGACTGTATTCTGTATGTTCATAGGTATTGATGATTTTTAGCAACCAAGTTCGTTGATACATGTCATCCTTCGCGAGTGAGCCGTAGCCCTGAACGGAGTGAAGGGGAAGGCTCTCTCTTAGTGAGCAGCGGATGCTTCGCTTCGCTCAGCATGACATGATTGATGCATACTACTCTGCCAAACTTCAAGTGGTGGGTGAAAGCCTGGCCCCCACAAGGGAGGCCACGACATGTTATCGTCAAATGAGACTTGACGGACTAATACGATTTTCTACTGGCCGATAGGTTGTGAAATATACTCGCTGAACCACTCAATAGTGTGGCGTAAGCCGGTCTCGATATTCACTTTGGGCTGCCATCCAAGCACGCGCTGGGCTTTGGAGATATCCGGGCGGCGCCGTTCCGGGTCGTCAACGCGCCTGGGTTCAAAAATGATGCTGGAGGTAGCTTCGCACAGGCGAATGATGATCTTCGCGTATTCGAGCACGGTATGTTCTTCCGTATTGCCGAGGTTAAAGACTTCTCCGGCCGCCTGCGGCGTAAACATGGCCCGCATCAGGCCGTCTACCATATCGCTGACGTAGCAAATGCTGCGGGTGATGCTGCCATCTCCATAAATGGTCAGCGGCTCGTTGCGCAGCGCTTGCGTGATGAAATTGGGAATCATGCGGCCATCATTGATCTGGCTGTTGGGGCCGTAGGTGTTGAAAATGCGCACGATCCGCGTATTGAGTTGATACTGCCGGTAATATTCCATCGTCAGGGTCTCGCCTAATCGCTTGCTCTCATCATAGCAGGCGCGGGGCCCAATAGGATTGACGTTTCCCCAGTAATCTTCCGTTTGTGGATGTACCACCGGGTCGCCGTAGGCCTCCGATGTTGAGGCCATCAGAAACATGGCGTTCTGCTTCTTTGCCTGCTCCAGCATCAGGTATGTTCCCTGGCTATTGACCAGAATGGTCTCGATAGGATGCTCCATATATCCTACCGGACTGGCGGGACTGGCCAGGTGAAATATGGCATCTGCCTCGAAGTCGAACGGCCTGGTGACATCCTGGCACAAAAAAGTAAAATGGGGATGATTGCGCAAGGGAGCGATATTGCGTTCGGCCCCGGTAATCAAATTATCTACACACAGCACGCTGTGTCCTTCATCCAACAAGCGCCTGCAAAGATGGGAGCCTATAAAACCTGCCCCGCCGGTAACGACGATATTCAACGAATTAGTCCTCCAGGTAGTGAAGATGAAATGCTCTTCTGGTATTATATCTTAAACAACGTGACGATTTGCGTACATAATGGTAACGATATGGGGAGCCAGGACAACCGCAAGGGTTGTCCCTACTATATACGCGATTAATACCTCCAATTTTCACGAAAGGAGCGCCAGCATGGCTCTTATTCTCTCGCGTGCCGATGTACAACGCTGCCTGAGTATGGCCGAGGCCATCGAGGCGATGCGTACAGCCTTCAGCGCATTGCGAACCGGTCAGGCCGAGGTTCCGCAGCGCCTGGCCGTCGATCTGCCTGAGCAGAGCGTTGCCTTGCTCATGCCTTCAGTATTACAAACGAATGAAGAGCATTCCTTTGCTCTCAAGGTTATTACGGTCATGCCCCACAATCCGCTTCGCAATCTGCCGCGCCTGTATGCCTCTATCCTGCTATTAGATGCTACAACCGGCCAGACGCTGGCCATGATGGAGGGTGGCTGGCTGACGGCTATGCGCACGGGCGCTGCCTCGGGCCTGGCCACCGCTTTGCTTGCGCGCCAGGATGCCAACGTGCTGGCTCTCTTTGGCGCGGGAACACAGGCTCCTACGCAGGTGCTTGCCATCCATACAGTACGTCCACTGCGCGAGGTTCGCGTTGTCAATCGCAGCGATGAGCACTTTCGATCGCTCGTAACCACCTTGCAAGCGCTGCTTAGCCCAGCCTGTCCACCTATCTACCGGGCAGCGACAAGCAAAGAGGCGCTGGCAGGTGCATCGCTCGTGGCCTGCGCCACTGTCGCTACTACTCCTCTATTTTCTTACGACGAAACCGAGCCTGGTACTCACATCAACGCCATCGGCGCCTTCACGCCTGAGATGTGCGAAGTTGACCCCCAAACACTCGCTCATGCCCGCATTGTGGTCGATCAACGACAGGCCGCATTAGCCGAAGCCGGCGATCTCTTGCAGCCTCTCAAAGCTGGCCTGATCCCAGGCCCTGAGACCTGGACTGAGCTAGGCGAGTTGGTCCTTGGTACGCGCCCAGGCCGCCAGTCAGATGAAGAGATCAGCGTGTTCAAATCGGTGGGAATAGCCGTCCAGGATATCGCTGCGGCGCTGCGGGTCTATAAAAAGGCGCGTGAGATGGGGATAGGAATAGAGGTCGAGGTGTGACATTAGCTCTGGCGTAGGCGCGAATGTTTCCGTTTCCAGCGCCGGTACATCACCTCGTCGCCCCAACTGAGGAAGCCGCTTGTGGTGAACCCGTGCACAATAACGACTGCTAGCAGCGAGCGCGGTGTTGCCTGGTCCAGGTAGAGCAGGCCGAAGAGGATACCGGCCAATGCGACACCGCCAACACTGCGCCAGCTCCACTTTCCCAGGCGATGGTACAGTGTGTAGATGGCGGTGCTTACCAGCCAGCCCCAGCCAAGCCAGCCTGTCCACTGCGCCACGGCTGCCAGCATGAATCCCCGGAAGAACAGTTCCTCGATAGGAGCATTAATGAACAGGTAATAGCATCCCTGGAGGAAGTGATCGCTGAGCGTGGGCCAGCGAAACCAGGGCCCCACGATGTACATGCGGTATATTGTCGCAAAGGCCGCCATGGCAATGCCAATGATCAATCCGATTATCACCTGTTGTGGCACGTCGTGCAGCGTCAACCCCAGGAAGGATAGTGGCAGGTGAAGCGCCCAGATATACAGGAAAGGAATGATGGCCAGGGGAATGATGCGAAAGGGCAGATCAAGCCGCATCCAGCTCCAGGTATATGCAATGGTAGACCTGGGCACTGGGGGAGATTCTACTGATGCCACCTTCGAGCCTTTCTACTCTTGTCCTGCGCGTTCCTGTAGCTCTGCCAGCCCTTCTTCCACCTCTTGCCTCGTTAAATTCCCGGCCTGCAGATCGGCATTGCTCTTTTTCAGCAACCTGTGGTAAAAAGCCAGACCCTGCTCGATCACATCGACGCTGGCGGCTGTACCTTCGCCCTGGGCTTCGACCATCTCGAACAGCGTGTCTTCTGCCCTGGCATACCTGCCAGACTGTTCATAATAACGAAACAGCTTACCTGTTGTCTTGAATGGCAGCTCATATTCTTCCAGGTTGCGCAAAAGTTCCTCGGTAGCGATCATGAGATCCAGGTCCAGCTCGTAATGCTGCAACAAAACTTCCAGGAACAGGTTCAGTGATTTCAAATGCCTGTGATAGCTCTCTTCCGGCTTGCCCAGCTCCAGGTAAATATCACCCTCTGCTTTGAGCAAGAGCGCAACCCACAGGCATTTTTCAACATTCAGCACGCCCGTTGGCGAGAGTAAGTGCAGCAGCATCTCTTCTGAGGCAGTATTGATCAAACCGCTCGTCAATCCGGTTGCCTGTAAGAAAAGCTCATCGATGTAGATGAGAGCCTCTTCGTGTTTGTTGAATTGTCGCAGCCCCAGGATAATGGATAATGCCCGCCCAAATTGCTCGGCAAGCCTGAGGATGTAATCTTTGTTGATCATGGATGTCTTTGGTAAGAAATCTTCCTGGCCCTCACAAGGAGGGCCACTACATTTCTTGCTATTGTTTATGCCAGTCGTGCAATGGCTCGATCAATACGGGCTAGAGAGCGCTCGCGTCCCAGCACCTCCATCATCTCGAAGAGTGGCGGTGTTGCCGGGCGCCCGCTGACCGCAACGCGAATGGCGCCAAACACCTGTGCGGGTTTCAACCCAAGCTCAGCCGTGAGTTCGCGCATTGGCCCTTCCAGCGCGGTATGCTCCCATGGCTCGATAGTGCTGAGCAGGTCGCGAGACTGTATGAGCACGTCGCGTGTCCTTTCAGCATCCATGCCCTTCTGGATGAGCATAGCCGTATCGTAGTCGAAATCTCCGGTATAGAAGAAGGATACCATATGTGCGGCCTCGCCAAGTGTCTTCATGCGCTCCTGCTCAAGGCGCAGCACGCGAGCGGTATACTCAGGGTCAAGGGGACGGCTGATGCTATCCGGCAGCCCTCCCTCGGCCTCCGGTCGCTCTAAGTAGGGCAGTGTACGCCTTGTCAGCTCCTCCAGGGACAACGAGCGGATATAGACGCCGTTCATCCAGAGCAGTTTCTCAGGGTCGTAGATGCCGCTCGCTACGCCAATGCGGTCGAGCGTAAACACGCGTATCAGTTCCTCTTTTGTGAAAATCTCTGTTTTATCGTCATATGACCAGCCAAGCAGGGCCAGGAAATTGAATACCGCCTCTGGCAGGTATCCCTGCTGCTGGTAATCACTCCATGATGGAGCGCCGCGCCTCTTGCTGAGTTTTTTCTTGTCCTTGCCCAGGATATTGGGCATCTGGTAGACGAGCGGCATCTCCCAGCCCAGCGCTTTATACATCTGCACGTGAAGGGGTGCGCTGGATATCCACTCCTCGCCTCGCAATGCATGTGTAATGGCCATCAGGTGATCGTCAACAAGATGGGCGAGATGGTAGGTTGGCAAGCCATCGGATTTGAGAATGATGGCATCATCGAGATTGGCATTCTGGAAGACAATATCCCCGTGCAGCGGGTCGTGAACCACTGTCTCTCCCTCAGTGGGCATGGCGAAACGCACCGTCCATGTTTTGCCGGCAGCCTCGTTAGCGGCTCGCTCCTCATCAGTGAGATAGCGGCAATGGCGATCATAGCGTGGGGGCAGCTTCTGTGCTTCCTGCTCTTTGCGCATCTGGGCAAGTCGCTCAGGCGTGCAGTAACATTTGTAGGCATGGCCGGACTCGATCAACTGGTTGGCATAGTACTGGTAGAGAGCTTTGCGCTCTGTCTGGTAATATGGGCCATATGGGCCGCCTACTCCTGGCCCTTCGTCGATATCCATGCCAAGCCAGTGGAAGCCTTCTATCAGGTGATCAACGGCTCCTTCGACCGTGCGTGCGACATCGGTATCTTCGATACGCAGGATAAATTGTCCCCCACAGTGCCGCGCATACAGCCAGCTAAACAGGGCGGTACGAAATCCGCCAATATGCTGGAAGCCTGTCGGGCTGGGAGCAAAGCGTGTGCGAACCGGGCGCTCTTTCGGCTTTGTCTCCTGCTGCTCTAAACGCTGATCTATTTGTGTCATACGTACAACCTCTCTCCTCTCCATCACAATGTGTTGCTCTATTGTAGCATATTGCACCAATATATGGGCAGGAATACGCAGAAAATCGCCACTGGAAAAACCGCTCCCCATTTGCTATACTTGAACCGAAAGTTGTAGATTGGGTTGCTTCTATTGCACATACTTGACCGGTATTATGAACCGCCTCTCGCGCTTCTAGAGGAAGGCTCTTGCAGCATTAGGTGCATGGTTCCCGAAGGAGCCAGATGATGATATCGCGTCCTGAGTCACATGGCGAGCAGTACGTGGTGCGGTTTCAGGACCAGAGCGTGGTGGATCGTTATCACCTGCGCCCCACCTATCCGCCAGAGACCTTCGCGATCCTCAATGAATTGATCGTAGACGAGCCGCGCGCTGTGCTCGATGTGGGCTGCGGGACGGGCAATATTGCCCGTCCCCTGGCCGAATATGTCGAACGCATTGATGCCGTCGATTTGTCGTTTCCAATGCTTGAGCGCGCCAGGAAGCTTCCCGGCGGCGATTCACCTAAGATCCGCTGGTTACATGGACGGGCTGAAGACGTGGAGCTTGAGCCGCCCTACGCCCTGGTCACGGCTGGCGAGAGCCTGCACTGGATGGAGTGGAGTGTGGTTCTACCTCGTTTCGCACGCCTGGTGACGCCACACGGTATGCTTGCTATTGTCTATATTGTGGATCAGCCCGTTCCCTGGCGCGAAGGCTATCATCTGATCAGGCAGCGTTTCACCAACAACCCCACCTATGTGCCGTTTGATTGGATTGCCGAATTGGAGAAGTACCGGTTGTTTCAGAAATTGGGTGAATGCAAGACCACCCCTGTGTCTATGCGGCAGACGGTCGAGGACTACATCGCGGCCCAGCATGCGCGCAGTGGTCTCTCGCTTGAAACTATGACGGCCGAGCAGGCGGTCCAGTTCGACACGGAGATGCGGGCGCTGCTTTTGCCTTTTGCTCAAAACGGGCTGCTCACTCTCAGTGTAGTTGGCGGAATCACCTGGGGCAAACCATTGAGCGGGGAGAACTGAGGCGAGTGGAGAGCAGGTTTGAAGAACCGTTGTATATCTTTATTCATTAATAAAAGTGTTTTTGCATACTGTTTCCTCCCTGGTATAATGAGAAAATGATAGATATTACTACCTTTGACGATTGGCTACAGGCAGGGCACAACAAATGGAATACACCGCCTAGCTTGATAAATGAATATGTGCGACAGGCAAAAGGAGATAGCCTTGCAACCACCCCTATTCCATCTACTGCCTGACACTGCGACCATCTCTCCTGCTGGCATACTTCATATAGCCGGGCATTCTGTGCCTGGATTGGCGAGGCAGTATGGGACGCCACTGTACATCTTTGACCGCGCGACTATTGTCAATGCCTGCCGGGGGTATATTGAGGCGTTTCACAGGCGCTACACAGCTTCAGCCGTCCACATCCTCTATGCCTCCAAAGCCTATCTTTCACCGCTTATCGCACGATTAGTGGCCGAACAGGGTTTGGGATTGGATGTTGTCTCCGGTGGTGAACTCTTGCTCGCAAGACGGGCGAATGTGCTCATGGAGCGCGTCTCGTTTCATGGGAATAACAAATCCGAGGAGGAGCTGCGGCTGGCATTGGAACTGGGTGTGGGGCGCATTGTGCTGGATAACTGGAGCGAGCTGGAACGCTTGACACGCATTGCGCGAGCAACAAACTGGCGGCCAGGGGTATTACTTCGCGTAGCTCCTGGAGTTGAGACAGATACCCATCCCTACTTACAGACTGGTCATGCTTCAGCCAAATTTGGCTTCCCATTTGCGGATGGCGAAGCCAGGGCTGCTCTGCTGCGAATCATCGGTGAGGGGCAACTCCGGCTGCTGGGCGTGCATGCGCATACCGGCACAATGCTGCGCGATGTGCGCCCGTACCAGCAATGCCTTGAGCGCCTGCTAGGGCTTGCTGCCGAAGTGCATGCTGAGACGGGCTGGTGGCCAGAAGAGATCAGTCCCGGCGGTGGCTGGGGCATCGATACGCCTGATTGCACTAGCACCCCTGATGTGCAGGTGCTAGCCCAGGCGCTGCAAGAGACTATGGAACGTGGCTTAGCCGTTATCGGAGCAAATCTTCCTGCCCCAACTTTGATTATTGAACCTGGGCGTTCGATTATTGCCCGCGCCGGAGTAGCTGTCTACCGGATAGGTGCGCGCAAAGCCACGCCTGGTGGGGTGACCTACCTGTTCGTTGATGGGGGTATGGCGGATAATATTCGCCCCGCGCTCTATGGCGCGCTTTACACCGCTATTGCTGTTGAGAAAGTGACAGCAGCGCCCGCAGAAGAGGTTTGTGTGGCCGGGCGATACTGTGAATCGGGTGATGTGCTCATCGAGCATGTACTACTACCGCGCATGGATGAAGGAGAACTGCTGGCGCTGCCCACAGTTGGCGCGTACTGCCTGCCTATGGCGAGCAACTATAATCTTGTTCCTCGCCCAGCCGTCATACTTGTGGATGAGCAACAGGTACAACTCATGGAACGACGCGAAACCCATGATGATGTACTCTCGCGCTACCAGGATATCTGAGATTAATCTTTCCCGAACTCGTCCAGCACGTCCAGACTATTGATAAAGTCGCGGTAAGCATCCAGGTTGTCTCTATCTGAATCCTTCCTTTGCTCGACTTTGGGTGTTGCCTGTTCTTCGTTCGTTTCCAACGCTACGCCCGCACGCTCTAGCACGCTCTCCTCAACGAAGATCGAGGTTTTTGCTCGTACTGCAAGGGCGATAGCATCGCTTGGGCGTGAGTCAATTTCGACATGCCGGCCTGCGACATCCAGGACAATACGAGCATAAAAGATGTCGTCGATTAAATCCGAAATGACAATGCTCACTATCCTTGCGCCTAGCTCAGTAATGACATTTTTGAGCAAGTCGTGCGTAAGCGGCCTGGGCGACGTTGTCCCTTGAAGTTCGACGGCAATAGCATATGCTTCTGGATGGGCTATCCAGATGAAGAGATAGCGCTCCTGATCCGTCGCTTTCAAGATGACCACACGCTGCTGCGTGGCCAGGTTTATACGCACACTTTCAACTGTCATCTCAACCATACGTTTGAACTCCCTTTTCTATGGCGGGATCGTTGCATTAGTGACACCTCTATTGTACACATATCTGGGGGAGAAACGCAAGGGAAATAGCCCATGATAGTTCCATCAACAATCAGATGCAGCGAACCAGGCTGATGGCGGCAAGGTTCAAATGAACATGACATGTCTGAACCTCACCGTAGGAAAAAAATTTCTGAAAATACGTTCAAAAAATGCTTGCAATGCTCTGATTCATATGCTATGATTGACTTGAATAGCCGTTCTACTTTTGGGTAGTTATGCTAGATAATCGAGGTCTACTTTAAGAAAGGCGGGTACGAATGCTATGACCATAGATCAGGCAAGCGACATTCAGCGAAAAATGTACGATTTCATTGTCAACTATATTAGGGCTGAGGGAATGCCACCGACCAACCGTGAGATTGGCCGTGCCATGAATATCGCCAGCACCGGCCATGTTGATTACCATCTCACCATGCTGGAGAAAAAGGGGCTGATTACTCGCCAGTCGAAAAAGAGCCGTGGCATCAAACTGATGAAGCCTGTGATAGGCATTCCTGTGATGGGCAGGATTGCCGCAGGTGAGCCCCTGGAAATCGCCGATGAGCCTGAAGAGATGATCGACGTTGGCCGCGAAATAGAGCGCGACGATACCTATGCTCTGATCGTCAAGGGGCGCTCAATGATTGAAGACCACATCTGCGATGGCGATTACGTGGTCATCAAGCCTCAGACTGCCTGGAACAACGGCGATATCGTCGTTGCTGTGCATAAACAGCAGGGGATGAAAGGCAGCGCGACACTGAAGCGCTGCTTCAAAGAGCGTGACCAGATCCGCTTGCAGCCCGCCAATTCCGAATTGAACCCCATTTATGTTCCAAGTAGCGAATGGGATTCGGAGTGGGAAGTGCAGGGGAAGGTCGTGGCCATTTTCCGCCAGTATCGCGCTGCCTGATTTCGAGCATTGACAACCAGCAACCCTTCTTCTATGCTAATGCTATACCTATCTATCATACTTCGGAAGGGGTTGAAAAAAGCAGCATAGAAGCAAGGGTTTGTTTATGCCCCAGATTGAACATTTACCATCGCTGGAAGTAAGAAAAGGCCCTCATTGGAGGCGTTATCTCGTCGATAGCGTGCTGGCAATTGGAGGCACGTTGCCGGTAACAGCTATCCTTTACTTCCTGCATCTCTATCCCAGCATTCCGAATATCTCTCTTGCCTACCTGCTTATTGTCCTGGCATTGGCGAGCACGCGTGGACTTTTTGCTGCCGTTCTCTCTGCTCTTGTGGCCTTTGTTTCCTTTGATTATTTTCTGGTTCCTCCGCTTTATACCTTTAGCATTGCCCGCTTTGAGGAATGGCTGGCGCTCTGTGTCTTTTTAGCAACGGCAATTATCACCGGTGAACTGGCCTCGCTTATGCGCCAGCGAGCAGAGCAGGCCAGCCGCCAGGCGCGTGAAACACGTATCCTCTATGAACTGGTACGGGCAACAAACAGCGAGGAAGACCTGGGACGCCAGCTTGATATTGTGGCACACGCCATCGTTGATGTGTTTGCTTCCTGGGGTGTGCGGGATTGCGCGATTCTCCTGCCCGATGCTGATGGGAAATTGATGCTTCAGGCTGGCGCTCTCAAACGCCCAGAGCAGCTCAAGCTATCCACCGATGAGGAAGCGACTGCCTCCTGGGTCATGGAGCAGGCTCAGGCTGTTGAAGTGCACGATGTTGCGGCAATCTCGTCCACCCCTGGTAGTTATGTGCAGCGTGCTGTCGTACAGAGTACGCTGGCAAAGCAGGCTGTACGTCGCTATGTGCGCATGATACCCCTCAAGATGGGGCAAAAAGTTGTCGGGGTTGCGCGCCTTCTGATTGAGGACGATCCTCGCCTCTTTGGCAGTAGCAACGTGCTGGGGGTTGAGCGAGAGCGATCAAATCCAGAAACAGCATTTTTCTGGACATTCCTTGATCAAGCTGCTGCTATCATTGAGCGCGTTCGTCTCCAACGGGAGAGTTTGCAGGTGGAAGTATTACAACGGACGGATGCCCTGCGCGCTGCGCTTCTCTCTTCTATCTCGCACGATCTGCGAACGCCTCTTTCATCGATCAAGGCTTCTGCAACCAGCCTGCTGCAAGAGGATGTGCAATGGGATGAAGAGGCCCGCCGTAGTTTTGCCCGCGCCATTGAACAGGAGGCTGATAGGTTGAACCGCCTGGTTGGTAACCTCCTTGATATGTCTCGTATTGAGGGAGGAGCGCTCAAACCTGAAAAAGAATGGTATCCGATCGATGAATTGATCCATGATGTGTTAGGGCACATGCAGCCTCTATTACAAGGGCGAACTGTGTGTACAGACTTGCCCGATGATTTACCGCCGATAGAGCTGGACTACCTGCAGATAGATCAGGTTGTGACAAACCTGGTTGAGAATGCTGTATACTATACTCCACCGGAATCACCAATTGAATTGAGTGCGCGGTACGAGCATGGCGAAGTGATCGTCAGCGTTGCTGATCGAGGTCCTGGGATTGCGCCTGCTGATCGAGAGCATATTTTTGATAAGTTCTATCGTGTGCTGGGAAAGCAACGTGGCGCTGGCAGCCGTGGTTCGGGGCTAGGGCTGGCAGTGTGCAAGGGATTGGTCGAGGCACATGGTGGACGTATCTGGGTAGAAAATCGTGAAGGTGGAGGAGCCATTTTTCGTTTCACCTTGCCGGTAGAAAGTCAAAAGGTAGAACATGATGAGCAAAAGCGGAGCGCGCATTCTGGTCGTTGACGACGAAATTGAGATCGTGCGAGCATTACAGCGCACCTTGAAGGCGCATGGTTTTGAAGTATTCGCGGCAGGCAATGGCGAAGAGGCATTGGAGGCCATCACTCGTCACCGCCCGGATCTCATATTGCTTGATCTGGGGTTACCTGGAATGAGCGGCCTGGAAGTATGCAGGAGGGTGCGGGCAGAATCGAATCTGCCGATCATTGTGCTCTCGATAAAGGATGCGGAACGTGACAAGGTTCAGGCCCTTGACCTGGGAGCGGATGACTATGTACCCAAGCCCTTTGGCATGGATGAAGTGCTGGCCCGCATTCGTGTCGCTTTGCGGCACACAGCCCAGGTACAGTCGGGAACGGAGCCAAGCTTCACTGCCGGCCCATTGAAAGTCGATTTTGCGCAGCGGCTCGTCCAGGTCAATGGGCGGGAGGTAAAGTTAACGCCGACTGAATATGACCTGCTCAAGGTGTTGATTAAGAACAGCGGCAAAATTATGACTCGCCAGATGCTTCTCTCACAGGTATGGGGGACGGGCTATGGAGCTGAGCCGCATTATCTGCATGTGTATATTGGCCAACTGCGGCGCAAGATCGAACCGGATCCCGCTCATCCACGATTCATCCTCACCATTTCTGGGGTGGGCTATCGCTTCAATAGCGAAGAAGAAAGCGCCTGAACCTAGCGAGCGGCTGCTACCGGTGCTAGCGGCCTGGCGGTAGTCTCTTCTCCTGCAGCAATATGGCTCAGTACCAGCACCTCGCAAGGGGCATTTCTCATCACGTACTCAACTGCCGGGTCAATCTGCTGCATGCTCCCGCGTACACGTACCGGCGTATTGGCGATGATAATCAAGTCTACTGCTTTTTCCTCTGCTTCATGCACAATGGCTACCCCGGCGCTACGCGCTTTCAGCAAGCGCTTATTGATTCTGGTCGCACTGCGTGCAGCTATCGATTCCGCCCGGTCGAGCAATGCGAGTGCCTGCCGCTCATCTTCTTCCACTCTGGCATCAAGTGGAAGCATCATTGGCACTTCAAGCACTGCTACCACTTCGACATTTCCGTTGCGGTGCCGCGCCATTTGTGTAGCCAGGGCAACAGTGCGATCGGTTGTCTCGTTCTCATGCAGCAGTGGAACCAGGATGCGTGTCAAATTACTCACCGAGCGCACGGCTTTTTTGGCGGGGAGCGCCTGTTCTGTTTCTTTGGGCAACCGCAGCATCCAGCTTAGCACCCCAATAATTAAGGTGATAAAGACCAGGGCAATCAAAATGCCAATGGGATTGAGCAGGATCGGATTTGTTGTAATTGCTGCCAGGATGAGCATACAGCAGGCCTACTTTCTCTTACTCAATCCAAAGGCGCGAAGCCGCACAATACCTAGCATGATCATCGCCAATCCCAGCACGATCAACGTCCAGGCTTCTATCCCGAACATTGCCGCACGCACTACGATGATCATACCGAGCGGGATAATCAGTATGCTTACCAGTATACGGTAACGTTCTCGCAATGACATTGATGGTAGTTGTTCTTTCATTCTTTGTTTCCTTTGTGGAGATTATGTTGCTTTCTGTTACTATGGTTCTTTTCTACCGGTACATCAAGTACTTTGGCGCCAAGCGGGAGCTTGCTTTCTTGCTCACCTTCTCCGTACAGGCGCTTGCGGCGAGCAATATTCTCGCGAAATTCCTCTGCAACGTCGTGTTCGCCTGCATCTTCATAGACCGCCAGTTGCTCTCTTTCCCAGTTCCGCTTGAGTGTTCTGGTGATCGGGAGTTTATTGCGGCGCCGGTGTATCATGTAGATGATCAATCCCAGGATAATCCAGGAGGGGCCGGCAATGCGTCCAATGGCATGTGTGAGTACCACCATAATAACAATGCTGCTGATACCCAGGAAGCCAAGGATGCCAGCGATAGGTAAGAGCCTTGTTTCACCATCCTTCGCCTTGAAAGGGATATTAAGCGGAACCTTAAAAGGACGTGGCGTCCAGGGGTCTTTAAAGCGGAGCACAAGCAGTGAAACAAAGACGAGCATGTAAGCAGTGGCGGCTCCAAACGCATACATATTGCCAAGCACTTCATAGGCATTCGGCGAAAGACCGGCCAGCCAGAGTTCTATTAAAGCGATGCCGGAGAAGACAATCAGGGTACGCACAGGGGTGCGGAACCTGGGATGGACTTTTGAGAACCACTGCGGGAGTAAATTGAAGCGCGCCATCGAGTAGGTAATGCGTGAAGCTCCGAAGACGCCCGCATTGGATGAGATCAGTACGAGAGTCGCGCCTAGCGTTGCTACATATGGCCCTGCAACCAGGCCCAGAATCGGGATATGGCTGGCCAGCCATGCGATGGGGTCGCCATTGTGTGTAGCAAAGCTTTGCCAGGGCAGCATAGACAGGCCCAGGTTTGAAAAGGCCAGCGCGTAGATCAGCACCGTCAGGATAAGAGCGATAGAAGTCCGGGGCACGACCCTGCCTGGGCGTATCGTCTCCTGGCTGGCCTGGCTGATCGATTCCAATCCTACGAATGAAATGATGGCGAGCGAGGCTCCATAGGCCAGGTTATAGGGATTAGGCCATTGCGTGATCATCTGGTGAACAAGGAGAGAGGGATCGAAAGCAAACAGGAAACCAAAGAAGAGAATGGTTGATTCGCTAATGACATCGAGAGCGCCAAGTACTTCATTAAATCTTGATGATTCTCGTACCCCTAGAATATTCAGGACGGTCAGCATCACCACAAAGAACGTCGCTTCCAGAATCAAAAGCGGTTGCACCCCTGGAAGACTAAATCCCAATAGATTGAGATTGATGCTGCTATTCAAAGCCGGGAAAAAGAAGTTGAAGTAACCTGCCGAAGCTAAGGCAAACAATGAAATGTCGATGGTGAAGTCGAGCAAGACTGCCCAGCCGGCCACAAAGCCCCAAAAATCACCCAATCCGCGTAGCACGTAAAATTGACCGCCTCCGGCCATAGGATACGCCGCTGCCAGCTCGGTATAGGCAAGGCCGACCATCACATAGACAAGCCCCGCGAAGAGAAAAGCGACATTTGTCGCTCCCTGGGCGGCCGCCATGACAATACCTAGCGCAACATAGACATCTGCTCCAACATCAGCGTATCCCCAGGTATATGATCCCCAGACGCCTACAGCCCGGCGTAGCCCATGACTTTCTTGTGGCACATGGGCTGTTTCATCACCGGCACCGGTCACTTCCTGCGCTAGTTTGCCTGCCATGATCCCCTCAAAAGCACGTGAAAAAGACTACAAAACACTGCTGCCCACCAGCAGTGCTCTTTAATAGTATAGCGAGGGGGAACTCAAGAAATGCTCAGGGAGTTGCGCGAAATGATAAGAGGATACTCAGAGATAGAGTGTGCTTACCAGTTCTTAAGCATGTGCGCCACTTTGCCGTTTGACGTTAGCTCATAGCGAATGCGATCGGGGTTAATATCCTCGAACTCTTTAACCTCACCAGCAGGCACAACTGTATCATGAGGATGCACCACCTGCCAGACGCGGGCCACCGCGCCTGGCTCTTGCGAGCGGTAGACGAAGCGGGTGGGCACTTTGGCCTTTTGGGCCAGGGCCTGAGCCTTCCCAAAGTAATCTTTGGCCTCGGGATCGTCCAGATACGGATCAACGACCTCGAACATGCTAGGAGTACGCAGCACGCGGTGTTTCTGATCGGTCACATATAAGAAAACGATGGGATGCCCTTCCGCGTTATTGATAGCAGCACGTATAATGGCATCGTTTCGCCCGTTGTTCGACGTAAGTACAGCCAGCACAGAACCCGGCAGGTGTCCTTCGACCCCGGTAAGCATAACGGGAATACGGCCTCTTCGCTTGTGAGACATATAGTTCACATAGGCGACAAGCATGCCGCATCCGGCTACCGTGCCGCCGAAGATGGTGGCAAGCGGCTTGGATACCAGGTTTGTTGACCATGCTGTCATGACAAGCAGTGTGGTCAATACACCCAGCCAGAAGTCGAGCGTGCGCCAGACCGCTTTTAACCTGCTCCAGAAAGTTGGAGATCGAGAAATCTGCAATGCTGAGCTGGTTAACGGCGTACCTGCGCTGGCAGGTTCCCGCGAACCGGCTTGATTACGAGTTGATGCACCGGCATTATCCACATGTGTGGGGGGAACGAACCTGTTTCCATTGTCATGATAAATGATAGGTGTCGTGTAAGGGGCATGTTTCCTGGCTTTATGTTCACGATAGCGCACAATATCCAGGCCCAGGCATGTCAGTGAAAACGCGCCCAGCAGGCCAAAGGCGTACATATCTCCCAGCAGGTTGATATTTCCATTCACAATCAGCAGCACTATTATAGGGATAAGGGTGACGAAGGCTATAGAGTAATGAGGTGTTCCACGTAATTTATTGCGCTGCAAAATGAAAGCGGGAAAGAATTCCATGCGCGAGAGGGCCATAAAGACATGGTATGAGCCAATAATAGCAGTATTGCTGGCAAATACGAGCAGGGCGCTGGCGCTGATGGCCATTTCTGTCTGCAAGATGAGGCTTCCAAAATGGCCGCCGAGCAGCGAGATGAGCTGGGCTGAGAGGGTCGGGTCTGCTGCCGCTCTTGGCTGCAAGAGCGTTGAAAGCATGGTCAGGAGCGGGCTGGTGATGCCGATGGTAAGTACTACCAGTAAGAGCGCCAGCCCCGCCGTTCTCTTACGCGGTACCTTCATGGCAGGGGAAAGCTGCGAGATGCTCTCCAGGCCTGAAAAGGCCAGGAATGAGCCGGCAAAGCCGACCAGCAGAGTTTTCGGCGTCAGCACGTGACCTGCAAACATTTGTGGGAAGAGCGATAAAACCTGGAAAAAGGAGATGTGGATAAAGACAGTAACCAGAATAGCAATGTCACTCCCAAAGGCGATGACCGCCCCCACAAAGCTAACCCGCGCGCTCTCGCTGATGCCAACCCAGTTCAAAATGCCCAGGGCTATCAGCGTGCCGATAGTGATCCAGAGGGCGAACGGCCCAATCACGGGTACAACGACGCTGAAGTAGAGTATGCCGGACAGGCAACTGATAGCAGCCGTCAGGAAGTAATCAACCAGAATGAACATGCCCCCCAGCGCCCCTACCCAGTGATTCATGGCCTGCGCTGCTACTGTCACAACGCCGCCCCCTTGCGGGAAGCGATGCGATACTTCTGCGTATTTTAGCGTCAGCAGCACGAAGACGGTCATGGTCAGGAAGACAAAGAAGCCGGCCAGCTTCCCTACGGTGCTGTAAAGGATGCCGGGAGTATAGTAGACGGAAGTGCCGATATCGGCAAAGACAACTGCCCAGCAGAGAATAGGGCCGAGCAAACTTCGGCCGTGACTGTATTCATCCCCTCTGGCCGGAGAGGGTGCTTGCCGGGCAACTGTTTTCTGCTCCATCGCAGTATAATCCTCGATTAAGGCAATAGCGTTGATTTGTTAGCCGGTGCGGCTCTACTTGTTAGCCGGGTAGAGACGCACTTTTACAAAAGTGTAGCATAGCCCTCAAGTTAAAGGCAAGAAAACCTGTTCTCCTCTCAATATATATTATGAAGTAAGGTCAAGATGCTCAAAAAACACTCAAGAAAATGTACAAAACCATCAAGAAAATTGAAAGCGAGACGATGACCCGCATATTGTGTGGATTGCTCATAAGCACAGTCCTGAACTGCGCGCAAAAACTGGCGCTGCTGAATCTTGCGTTTTCTTGCGTAAAGCGATAGAATCAAGTTGGTTCCACAAGTTAGTGGTGTCGTGAAGATTATCATCGCACGAAGCCAGCCCCTAAGAAAGGTAGCAAGAAACCGAATGACCATCATGACTCGGCCACGCACAATTGGTGAATTGCGTGAAAGTGGGTATAGGGTCCTCTCTGTGAAAGAGGAGATGCGGAAAAATCTTATTCAGAAAATTCGGAACGGGGAAGAGCTGTTCCCTGGAATAGTGGGGTATGAAGATACGGTCATTCCCCAGGTCGAAAATGCCATTCTCTCCGGCCAGGATATCATTTTTCTGGGCGAACGCGGCCAGGCCAAAACGCGTATGGCGCGCAGCCTTGTCAATCTCCTCGATGAATTTGTGCCTGTTATTGCCGGGTGTGAAATTAACGACAACCCCTATGCGCCAATTTGCAAGGCTTGCCGCGACAAAGTAGAGGAACGCGGCGAGGATGTCGAGATTGCCTGGCTCCCACGCGACCAGCGCTATGGTGAGAAACTGGCGACTCCCGATATTACCATTTCCGACCTGATCGGCGAGATAGACCCTGTCCGTGTTGCTGAAGGCCGCTATCTCTCAGACGAGCTGACCATTCACTATGGGTTAATTCCTCGCACCAATCGCGGCATTTTCTGTATTAACGAGTTGCCGGACCTGGCTGAGCGCATCCAGGTAGGCCTGTTGAATATCATGGAAGAGCGCGATGTGCAGATCCGGGGCTACAAGATTCGTTTGCCCCTGGATGTCTATGTGGTCGCCAGCGCCAATCCTGAGGATTATACTAATCGCGGGCGCATCATTACCCCGCTCAAAGATAGAGTTGGCTCCGAGATTCGCACTCATTATCCTCGCACTATCGAGCATGAAATCCAGATCATGGAAGCGGAAAGCAGCCACTTCATCACTGATGGACTGGACATTGTTTTCCCGCAGTTTATGAAAGAAGTGATTGCTGAGATCACTCAACTGGCTCGTCATAGTAACGATATCAGCCAGCGTTCTGGCGTGAGTGTGCGGGTCTCGATCTCAAATTTCGAGAACGTGCTCAGCAGCGCCAGCCGGCGCGCGTTACGCTTGAAAGAACGCTATGCTGCCCCGCGTATCAGTGATTTGCCGGCTATTATGGCCTCAACAGCCGGGAAGATCGAGCTTGATACTGTTGGCGATGTCAAGGAGGATCGCATCGTACAAAAGCTCATCAATGCAGCCATCCTCAATGTCTTTGGTGAGTACTTTGACGCTCGCGAGTTTGACCAGCTCGTGGCGGGTTTCGAGCGCGGCCTGAGTGTCCAGGTAGGTGACGACCTGCCCTCAATGGAGTATGTCAACCAGCTCTCGCGTGTCGGTGGTTTGAGCAAGGCCATCGATAAGTTGAATGGGCGAGGTAATCCTGCCAGTATTGCGTCGAGCGTTGAATTTATTCTCGAAGGCCTCCATCTCAACCGGCGCCTGAATAAGGATGAGGTTGGTGGTAAGACTCGTTACCGGCGGTAGGCGAACAATATAGGCGACATGACATAAGGAATACAACCATGTTCAAACGTTTTCACAAAAACCGCTACGGATATTCGCGCTGGGACGGAACTCAACATATTGAAGGACTTGATGCTGACGATATCCTGAAGGCGCTCTCGGATGACTACCTGGAAAATGGTAACTTGCAGCAGGCTCTCAAGCGCTTGATGCAGGAAGGAGTTCGTACTGAAGACGGGCGGAATGCTATGGGGCTGCGTGAGTTGATGGAGCGGATGCGCAATATGCGCCAGCAGCAGCTCAACCGCTACAATATGGCCTCCGGGGTGATGGATGACCTGCGCGAGAAGCTCGAGGAAATCAAGCGATTGGAGCGCGAAGGTATCCAGCGCCGTTTGGATGATACGGGGCACCAGCAGCAGCCAGGTGGACAGCAGCAACAACCAGGTGGCGAGCAACAGTCTCAAAGTAACCAGCAGCAGGCTGCTGGACAGCAAGGCCAGCAACAACCTGGCATGCAGGGCCAGCGTTCGAGCCAACAAAGCCAGCAGGGGCAACAGAGCCAGCAACAATCTGGCATGCAGAGTTCAGGCCAGCAGGGCCAGCAAGGGCAGCAGGGCCAATCAGGTGACGGTGAGGGCAGCGATGATCTCTCGCCCGAACAGAAGCGCAAGATGCTGGAAATGATTGCCAAGCGCAAGCGCGAGTATCTCGATAAGCTGCCTAAGGATGTTCCGGGCCAGATCAAGGGACTTTCCGAGTATGACTTCATGGACGACGAGGCCCGTGAGAAGTTCCAGGAGTTGCTGGCGAGCCTGCAGCAACAAATGATGCAGCAGTTCTTCCAGGGCATGCAGCAGTCATTGCAAAGCATGACGCAGGAGGATATTGCCAGGCTGCGCGAGATGATTCGCGACCTGAATAAAATGTTACGCGAACGTCAGGAAGGAATCGAGCCTGATTTTGACTCATTTATGCAGAAGCATGGCCAGTACTTTCCGGGCGTGAATTCGCTCGATGACCTGATCGAACAGATGCAGATGCAAATGGCGGCGATGCAGGGTATTCTAGATAACCTCTCGCCGGAGCAGCGCCAGGAGCTGCAAGACCTCATGGAACAGCTCATGGGCGACGATCGCATCCGTGTCGATATGATGGAACTGGCGATGAATCTTGAAGCGCTGGCGCCGATGGAGCAGGTACGCACGCGCTTCCCCTTCCGGGGCGATGAGTCCTTGCCGCTCAATGAAGCTATGCGCATGATGAGCCGCTTGCAGCAGATGGAGGGTTTGGAGGATCAGTTCCAGGAAGCTCGCCGCATGGAGAACCTGGAAGCCATCGATAGCGAGAAAGTGAAGCAGTTGCTTGGGGATGAGGAATACCAGTCTCTTGAGCAACTGAAAGAACTGATGAAGATGCTGGAAGAGGCCGGATATATCCAGAAGCGAGGGAGCCGCTGGGAATTGACGGCTCGTGGCATTCGCAAGATCGGCCAGAAAGCCCTGCAGGACATCTTCAACAAGCTCAAGCGCGATGGCTTTGGCCGCCATGTCAGCCCGTTCCGTGGCGTGGGCGGCGAGCGCACCGACGAGAGCAAGCCCTATCAGTTCGGCGATCCATTCCTGCTCGATCTGGAACAGACGCTGATGAACGCTATCCACCGGGGCGGAGTCGGTACGCCTGTGAAGTTGGAGAAAGAAGATTTCGAGGTTTACCGCACCGAGTTCACGACGCAATCATCAACGGTGTTGATGATCGACATGAGCCTGAGCATGATCTATAATGGCTGCCAGCCAGCGGCCAAGAAAGTAGCCGTCGCCCTAGAGAGCCTGATCCGCTCGCAATTCCCACGCGATAATCTCTATATCGTTGGCTTCTCGAGGATCGCCCGTGAGTACAAACCCAACGAGCTGGTAGAGATGAGCCGCTACGATCACGAGCAGGGCACCAATATGGCGCATGGCCTCATGCTGGCTCGCCAGCTTTTAGCCCGCCATCGAGGCGTGAACAAGCAGGTGATTATGATCACCGATGGCGGCCCGACCGTGTGGTATGAGGATGGCGAGTGGCTCTTTAGCTGGCCATACAACTACATGGCCGAGCAGCAGACGCTGCTGGAGGTGCAGCGCTGCACCCGCGAGGGCATTACGATCAACACCTTCATGCTGGAAGACGATGCCTGGATGGTGGCCTTCGTCAACCAGCTCTCACAGATCAATCACGGGCGCACGTTCTATACAGATAAGAACAACCTGGGCGAATACCTGCTGGTTGATTACCTGAATAGCAAGCGGAAGATTATATCGTAACCAGACTGCCATCCCTAAATGTGGGATGGCAGTTTTTTATGCACCAGTCTGAGATACCTCACAAACATGCTCAATTTCTACCGCCTGGAACAGTACATCGAAGCCGAGATGGAAGCGGCACACATTCCTGGCCTTGCGTTGGCTATTGTGAAGGGTCAGGAAGTTATCTATGCCAGAGGCTTGGGCGTCACCAGTGTGGAAGATGGTGGCCTGCCGGTAACGCCCCAGACGCTCTTCCGCATCGGCTCAACCACCAAACCATTGGTTGGAACTGCTGTCATGCGACTGGTTGAAGCAGGTAAATTAGACCTTGATCGACCGGTCAAAGAGTATCTTGACTGGTTTACTCTTAGTGAGCAGCGTGCGGTAGGTGATGTAACACTCCGCAGGCTCATGACACATACTGCGGGCTTTCCTACCGATTACACACCATATGGTTCACGGGACCCTGAAGCACTGGAAGCATCGCTCCGCGAAGAACTTCCCCATCTCTCGCTTCTTGCTCCGCCCGGCAAAATCTGGTCATACAGCAATATCGGTATCAGGCTGGCCGGTCTTATTGCTCAAGCGGTTAGTGGCAAGGCCTTTACTGAACTATTACAGGAGATGGTTTTTGATCCCCTGGAGATGAAACGGACAACATTTGATCCGCTGGTGGCTATGACCTATCCGTGCGCGCTGCCACACGAACTGGATCATGATCGGTTACGTATCGTCCACCGTTTCTCCGAGAATGCGGCTCGCTATCCTGCGGGCGGAGCTATGTCTACTGTACTTGACCTCGCTCACTTTGCCATAATGCAGATAAATGGCGGGCGCTTTCATGACAAGCAGCTTCTCTCGCCTGAGTCTGTGACTTGTATGCACGCACCGCAAGCAGATTTGTATACTGTGACAGGCAAAGGATATGGATTGACTTTTGGTATCGACTTCTACAAAGGGGTGCGCCTGGTGGGGCATGACGGTGGCACAAGCACCTTTGGCAGTAAGTTCAGCATGGCTCCTGATGCTGGTTTTGCTATTATAATGTTGTATAATCGCCTGACCGAAGCATTCAAGATTGATGAGATTGCACACCTGATCTTTGACCAGCTTCTTGACCTACCACCTGAGCTGCCCAAACCACCGATCAGGCAACCCGATACAACATTGTAGACGCTCTATAGTGGGGCATATCTTGGCCGGTACTGCGGGTTAGCGACTATTCAGGTTGTGGATAATCAACTTACACTTGATTGGAATGGCAAAGTATTACCTCTGCAAGCTCTTAAAGAGAACGTCTATTTCTCGGAGGGTTCAGAAGGCGATCAAATGATTTCGGTCGGGTTTTTGCTCGAAGAGGAGGGGCCAACACAATATATCCTGCTTGATACCTGCGCCTGCCAGCGGATCGAGCCTAATGCTTCGTTTACCCCTGACTCCACCATGTGGCAGCCGTATGTAGGTATCTATGCCAGCTTCGGCGTTGACACACTGATAGTTCGTATCAAAGATGGTCGCCTCTATCTTTACTCACAAGCAGATGAGAAAGAGATACCTTGCATTCCGCTGGACGCAACTCACTTTGCATGTGAAGCCGGGGTGATTGAATTCCATCTCGATGATGATGGGGCAACGCTCGAACTGGGAGGCTACCTGACGTTCAAGCGTGTAACGCAAGAGCCTGGATCATCTGAAGAGCCAGCAGAAAACTAGTGATGAGCAATGATTTAACTGATGAGTTTGTGGTGGGATTGCGCCAGCTCGGTCTTGAAAGTTCCCAACTCTCCATTGTCGTGGAACAGTTTCTACGTTATCGCCAGGAACTGCTCGACTGGAATTCGCGCATCAATCTGACAGCTATTACCAATCCAGAGGAAGTGTTAATCAAACACTTCCTCGATTCTTTGTCTTTGCTGATGGTCTACGATGAACCAGAGGTGCGTTTACTCGATATCGGCTCAGGCGCAGGCTTTCCTGGTCTTCCTCTCAAAATAGTGCGCCCCCATTGGCGTGTTGTCCTGCTGGAAGCAACCGGGAAAAAAGTGAGATTCTTGCAGCACATCATCGACGTGTTACAACTACAAAGTGTGGTTGCAGTGCAAGGACGCGCGGAGGTGATGGCGCATATGCGGGAGTACCGGGCGGCATTTGACGTGGTAACGGCCCGCGCAGTGGCCTCGCTTCCTATGCTTTTAGAGTATGCGGCACCATTTTGTCGTGTGGGAGGGCGAATCATACTCCCGAAAAAGGGGGAGCTGGAAGAGGAACTGGCGCAGGGTAAGCGAGCGGCTCGCCAGGTTGGTGCAGTTTTCAAGGATGATGTTGCTGTGACATTACCAGGGCTGGAGGATGGCAGGAGATTGCTTGTGTGGGAGCAGCAAGGGCTGTGTCCACCTCAGTACCCGCGCGGTAGTGCAGCAATAGCGAAGAGGCCATTAGGAGCGTGAGTATGTTCATACGAACGGTGACAGTCTCCATCCCAGAGGGTCGAGAGGCTGAGATGTATGCCTTCTGGGAATGGGCATCGGAGATCGTGCAGCGTCAACCAGGTTATATTCGCGGTCACTTATGGCGTGATGTGGCCGATCCACGTCGGTTTACCGAGGTGCATGAGTGGCAGCGCGAGGAGGATAGCAATGCCTATCGTGCTACAGAGCAGTTTCGCGAGGTGATCGGACGATTGATAGAGCTTTCGGAGATGCCACCTCAAGCCATGGGTTATGTTGTGGAGCGTGGGTAGGGATGTTGCCCTGTCTTATCTCCTGGCGTTGCGAGGGTAATTGGTATTATATTCTGGGGGAGCGAGAACATCCTTGAGCTGGATGGTCTTGCCGCGTTGGGGGCTGACAGAGATCATGGCAATAGGCGTTTCGAGCAGCTCTTCCAGGCGTTGCAGGTATTTTTTCGCTGCTGCTGGCAACTCATCAAATGAGCAGATACCGGATGTACTGCATTGCCAGCCTTCCACTTCCTCATAGATAGGCTCGCAGGCAGCGAGTTCATTCAAGTTGGCGGGCCAGGTATGAATGATCCTGCCATGAAGTTGATAGGCGGTACAGATTTTGATGGTGGGGAAGGTATCGAGGACATCGAGCTTGGTGATAACGGCTGCATCAAGCCCGTTTAACTGTGCCACAAAGCGTCCTGCCACTGCATCAAACCAGCCGCAGCGCCGCGCTCTGCCCGTATTGGTTCCATATTCATGGCCGCGTTCCCGCAGCTCGCGGCCTGTCGCATCGAAAAGCTCGGTAGGCATTGGCCCGCTGCCAACGCGGGTGATGTAAGCCTTGTAT
>CADDZH010000067.1 GCA_902812455.1 Chloroflexota bacterium
CAGATCCCAGGTTGCTTTCCGCGCCGATATGACCGGCCTCGTCGAAGACGGCGGCATAGGGGAGTGTCGTCCCGCAGGCGAAGAGGGCCAGTCCCCAGCCGGTCACAAGCGGCGCGTAGAGTGGCAGTGCGAGCAGGACCACACCGAGGCAGGCCAGGGAGGTTCCCGCACGCATCAGTGAGCTGTGTGTGAAGACCCTGCGCGAGAGCAGCATGCCACCCAGGGGACGAAAGAGCATACCGGCCAGGAGACCCACGGCTCCCAGCATGGCTGCTATGGGAAGCGGCAGCCCGTAGGAGAGGGCGAAATAGACCGCCAGCCAGGGGGCAATAGCCTGCCCAAGTCCCAGCGTCCCCAGGTGAACCAGCCCGATGGTCCAGAGGGATGGAGAACGAAATGCCTCGACCACATGCCTGGATGCCGCCTCTCTGGTAGGCCCTCGTACCTCGCTGCTTAAGGCAAACAGGCAGAGGAGGCCTGTTCCCAACCCAAGCACGCCCCAGGCGGTAAAGGCTCCCTGCCAGTCGAAGTGATCCAGCAGTGTGGGAGTCGCAAACAGCCCAAGCCCGGCACCCAACTGCATCGCTCCGCCAAAGAGGCCCTGGCCGAAGGCCGCGTACTTCCCTCTGCGCGCCGCCTGCGAGCCGGCGACGATGGCTGCCCCTGCCCCCAGACCGATCACCAGGCGGCAGAGCACCATCCAGATCAGGTCGGGGATCAGCGGCAGGAGACATCCGCCCGCCTCGACCAGGAGCAGCGCTCCGAAGAGCACGCGGCGCGATCCGTAGCGATCCGCAAGCCAGCCTCCTGGCAGATAGGAGAAGCCGATCCCGACGTAGAGCAGGGTGGAAAGGAGGCCCGTGGCGCCGCTCGTCACATGCAGCCCGCGCTGAAGCAGCGGGATGAGCGGGCCGTAGTCGGTGAAATTCGCCGAGATGGCCACCGCTGCCAGCGCCAATGCGCTCAAACGCGCGGTAGTATGCAGCAGTTCCTCAGACCTGCTTTGCCGGTTCGTGCCTGGTAGCGATATGCTCATGTTTTCCTCTCTCCTCTACTACGCTGGCGCTCGCGTACGTTCATAAACCCCTACTGCTCACCTGCCATGCTCGGTCTCCCGGAACTGAAACCGCTTCTTCGGAGACAACCTGGGGCACAAATTCTGCAAGCACCGCCCAGTCCTCTCTGGCACGACCACTGGCTGGCGCCGCCAGCAGGTGGCCTTGGGCAATCCGCGCATAGGGGATGGGTAGATTGACCCGCTCCGCCGCCTCGAGCACCAACTCCACGTCCTTGAGCCCCATCGGCACCGGAAAGTGCACGTCGCTGTAGTCCCGGGTTCCGATCATGTGGCCGTAGCCCTCGTAGACCGCGCCCTTGAAGAGAGGAGATTCCACCAGCATGCGCAGAAACGCAGCCCGGTCCGCACCCCAGCACTCCACCAGCGCTGCGGCTTCCCCCATCGCTTCGATGGCGGCGGCGATGAGGAAGTTGTAACCGAGTTTGACGACATTGGCCGCCTCCACCCGTTCTCCCAGGTCGTAGATGTGATTCCCCAGGACACGCAGGAATGGCAGCGCGCGCGCTTTGGCCTCGGGGTGCCCAGAGAGGAAGATCGAGAGTTCTCCGGCTTCGGCCACCTCTGGCCGTCCCAGCACCGTTGCCGCCAGGTAGTGGCTCCCCTGCCGCTTGTATAAGGTTTCCAGTTGCCTGGAGACCTCCGGGGAGACCGTGCTCAGCGAGAGGTGGATGCCCTCTTTCCCGATCTGTTGTAGGATACCGCCTTCTCCCAGACTTACCTGGAGAAGCGCTCGGTCGTCGGGAACCATGGTGATGGTGATACCACCGGGCTGGACGGCATCGCTGAGCCGGAACGCCTGCCGTGCGCCAAGGGCAATGAGTGGAGCGATGCGCTCCTCCTGCAGATCGAAGACACACAGTTCAAACCCCGCTTTCAAGAGGTTGAGGGCCATGGGCTGGCCCATCTGGCCCAGCCCGATAAATCCAATGATGTCTGTCATATGCTCTTTCCTTTCTTCGCGTCGTGTAAGACGACATGCGCGAGCGCACTTCATGCTTCAGCAAAAACGACAATGCCTCGCCCGCTTTCGGGGACAAAGATGTGGTTGGTGAGCGGATCGACGGCCACACTGTGCGACTTCTTTGCCGTCGGCACATTCTCGACCCAGGCGCCCGTGTTGGCATCGACGACTGAGAGCACCGGGCCGCTGGGATTGGTAAAGGCGGCCAGGTAAAAACGCTGGTCGCCCCGGTTGTACCACACCTCATCACAGCCGCTCGTTTGCAGGATCGTGGTGAGAACCTGGCCGGTAAGTGCGCTGACAAGCACAGGATGTCCTGAGCAGCCCAGGAACAGGTCCTGGGTGGTAGGGTCGAGGGCAATGCCGCTCGGATCGCAGGCCGGGAGCGAGTACTCCCGTACGAGCTGCTCGGAGAGTGGGTCAACCACTGCTACCGCTCCACCCGGGTTCCGTTTGTTGGCTGGCACGGAGAGGTAGAACAGGTGGGTCTGGGCATCGAACACAGGGGCTTCCAGGCCGCCACTCCCATCCGGGAAGACCAGCTTGCCCACGATGGCGTGTCTGGTAACGGAGATGAACGTGACGAAAGGCCCCGCCTCCGAGCCGTTGGTCACGAGCAAGAGTTGATTCTGTGGATCATACGCCATTTCATCGGCCCGCTTCGTGCCACCTGTATCGAGCGTAGCGATGATGGTGCGGGAGAGCAGGTCAATGACCTTGACCGTGCTCTCCCCATCGGAGGCCCACAGTTGGCCGAGGTCGTCCACCAACACGCCTCCTGGTCCCTGCGTGTCGATGCTGCCGTGAAAGCCACGAAAGCCCCCAATCTGCCCAATGAGCGTGTTGGTTCGTGTGTCAATCATGTCCACGCTGGCGAGACTCACATCGGCCAGGTAATAGACCTGGCTCTGGTCATCGACGTAGCTAATATCAAAGTGCCACAGGCCCCGAGGAGGGATACCTGGCCCCGTGATGAGCGCGATCTGCCGCAGGCCATGCGAGCCGTTCTGAGCGTGTGCCAGATGAATGCTCACAATGTAGCTCACCGATGTAGCGATGACAGCCAGCGCCAGCAGGATGGCCAGGGACCAGGCAAGCCTGGCTTTTGTGTTCGTGCTCACGTTCATCATCCTTCTAGAGGCAATCTAGGAGCTTCTTGCAGGCCAGTATCACGATAATCCCCCGTTGGGCAGCAGGTGGAACGGGAACTTTAAGGCCGCTACCATGTGGGTCCACCAGGCGACGACGCGCCAGAACTCCTGCCGCGATGCCTCAAAATTACAGTGCGCCGCCTGTGGCTGGGTATACGCAGTGTAGAGCCGCGTGGAGCGAAATACTTCTCCCTCTGCCTGGGCGCAGGCGCTGAAATCATGCTCTGTCGCGACGTACAGGACGGGGCGACTGAGCCTGCTCGCCTCCTGCGCCACGATACCCGGGATCAGCCCCTCGTCCAGCAGGCCCTTTGGGAAAGCAATAGCCTCCCGCTCGTCTGCTTCGATCAGTTCCGTAGGCACAGTCGGCTGAGGGCCGTAGAACACCGGGCGCATAAGGCGGCGGGGCACGGTATAATACCCGTTCGTGGTCGTCATCCCGGCCAAGAGGGCGTTCGCATCCAGCCCGAGCCGCTCGTAATCGACGAGGCCGTGCGACCAGCCGGCGAAGATTGCTGCATCGAGCGGAGTGCCGCGATCTTCAAGCAGAGCCGCGAGCTGTGTTAGCTGGAATGCCCCCATTGAATGACCAAATCCGCCAAGGAAAATGGCATCTTCTGGCACGGCTTTCAAGCCCGGAGCGAGCGTACCCGCCACAAGACGCGAACGCAACTGGTGGAGGACCTGCGCATTGGCTTGTGCCGTGACATGACGGGTAATCTGCTCACCGTCTACCTCGACCTTGCTCTCCCCTGTGCCGAACATATCGATGATCACGAGTCCAATCCCCTGCTTCGCCAGGTAGCGGGCAATACTGAACTCCTCAGGACCATAGCCGCTCACCTGCCGGTCGAAATAACTCAGCCCCCGATATGTGGCCCCAGGAATGCCAAGATACCAGAACGATACGGTTCTTTTTGCAGGGGCCTTGCGCGGCGGGAAGATCCAGGCCGCGATAGAGGTTTTAAGCGTTCTCTGGTGCGGCGTCTCCTGTGCAAGGGAAACGGCTACCTCAAAATTGCTGCGCACGGGTTCGGTAGACTGTGTTGATGAGTTTGGAGGGGCTGTCGCCACCTCGCGCACTGTATCATGGGTGTGTAGTGTCAAGAGAAATATCCTCCATCCTTCTGGATCATTGGGAAGAAACAAGTTCTCTGAACTGTAAACTTGTATGGACGGCTGACAGACTTTTCTCCCGTTTCCGCAGATCTGCGGTTGTGGTAGAAGAGGTCTATGGGTGGAACAAAAACCACGTTCCATCCAGTACGGCGAGTTCCGCCGGAACTCGTGCCTGTCTGAGAGGATGTAAGACGAGGCAAAAGCCACGCAATCCTCGTTGATGCAGGAACCGAACACTGGATATGGCCTGTCCATATTTGAGTAAGTTTCAGAGAACGGTAGAAGGTAGCCATGAGGCAAGGTCCGGGCTACCTTCCACCCTACAGGCCGATTTTCTTGGTTAGAAAGAATCGCTTGTCGTGTGTGTTCCCACCTCCTTTCCAATGTAACTAACTGAGAACCTCTGTCCCATATCTCTATGCAGCGGGCCTACGAGCTGGAGCGGCGCAGAGTGGTTGTCGAGGAGACCACTTTACTTATCTCCCTCCAGGTCTCGTCAGCCACGGCTAGAGGCTAAGCCCATTCCCTCCTGCAACGGGAAGCTGTCAAACAGGCCAGGCGCAGCGTTGATTGGCTGCTGTAGTAAACCGGGCAGGTTACCAAACACGCTGCCCTGAGTTCAGCGAATCAATGGAAGAGTGAAAGCGTTGTGTATGGCCGATCCACATTCGCACCGGATAGCTTTGTGCCGGAGGCACGCAGCGCCGCTCCTGGTACAGGGTGCAGCACAAATGTGGGTACGGCGAGCATAGCCAAAAGAGGTGCTGTCGTGAAGAATTTGCGCACTTGTGGTATCATCAGATTAACCTCCATTGTGGGGTAGGGGAGCCAACGAGCGGCGGGGGAGTGCCAATCAACCAGCCAGCTCACAGGCTCCTCAGCGCACTAAACAGATAAATGTGTATCAGACCTCTACCGTATGTAACCCATCTCTATACGAGGTCCTTTCTACTTCATTGTTCTTCCTAATTACCTGGCCATTTCAAAAAGGAGCAGGCCACGCTCTCTGAGATTAGCATGCAGATGATAAATTTGCAACGACAATTGTCACGAAAAAACTGACAATTGTCTTTAATTATAGTCGTTTAGATTTGGAAATATGGAGCACGGTTCATGAATGGGTCAGGTAAAAGACACATGAAGCCAAGCTTGGCTTCTTGCCATCCGGCAAAATCAAGCTATCAGATCCTATTTACCATCATGTGCGTGATCTCCTCAAAACAGCTATCCCTGTAGACTTCAATAACAGCCAGAATTTAGGCTGGCTCCACATTATTCGTCAGTGGATGGTTGGCGGATTCAAGACGCCCGGTGATTGTGTGCTACAAAGAAGACGAAGTGGGAATTCCCAAGCTCATGCGCCCAAAACATTATTTGCTTACTATTTGCCGTAAGGAAAGGATTGTGAAGCATTGTTTGCTCGCCTTCCCCGAATGATTTATGAAGAATTAAGGAAAGTTCGAGCTTCTTCATATCCAGTAATTATCTAGTATCCAGTGAAAAATTGTTGACCTTTTATTTGTTCATGTGATAGTATGTTTTTGCTTCAAGCAAATACACAGCTCATAGCAACCTCGTATTCAAAGAACCCACGCAGGTAAGGGGTGATTACCTGATAGAGAGGGCAGAGCCATAATGAATGATCGCATTGGACAACAACTGGGCAACTACCGTTTAATTCGCCTGTTGGGACAGGGTGGTTTCGCTGATGTCTATCTCGCTGAACACCTCTACTTGAACACGAAAGCCGCTATCAAGGTGCTACAGACGCGCTTAACCAGCGAAGACTCTAATAGCTTCCTCAACGAGGCACGTACCATTGCCAATCTGGTACATCCGCATATCGTTAGGGTGCTCGACTTTGGCTTGCAGAACAACATGCCATATCTCGTCATGGATTATGCGCCGAATAGAACCTTGCGGCAATTCTATCCTAAAGGTACTCCTCTCCCTGCTGAGAGGATTCTTCCTTATGTGAAGCAAGTTGCCTCTGCCTTGATGTATGCCCACCAGCGAAAAGTGGTTCATCGCGACATTAAACCTGAGAATATGCTCCTCGGCAACAATTACGAAGTTTTGCTGAGCGATTTCGGCATAGCCACAGTCTCACAAAGTTCGCGCTATGACAGTACAAAGCAGGTCGTTGGCACTGCCGGGTATATGGCCCCTGAACAAATTCAGGGAAAGCCTCGTCCCGCCAGCGATCAGTATGCCTTAGGAATCGTCGTCTATGAATGGTTATCCGGTAATCGCCCTTTTCACGGCACTTTTACTGAAGTAGCTAGCCAGCATATGTTCGCACCACCTCCGCCCTTGCGCGAGAAAGTCCCCTCGATTCTACCGGAAGTGGAACAAGTTGTGATGGTAGCGCTTGCCAAAGACCCGGAAAAGCGATTCGGAACAGTAGAGGCCTTTGCTACGGCCTTTGAAGAAGCGTGCCAGCATGCATTACCAACCTACACAATACCAGCATCTCAATCTCCTCATATAGCAGTACAAGAAGCTGTTACCATATTACCCCAACCTTCGCCCGTCCTTACCCCACCTGTTATCTCCTCCGGGACTGGCACCATTCCGCAATCACAACCGGAGGTATTAAGGCAAGCGATCTCACGACGTACTTTTGTTTTGGGGCTTGGTGGGCTCGCCGCTTTAGTTGTGGCTGGTACAGGTATTACCTGGTGGGAGCTTTCTCGAAGGTCCTCTGTTTCAGGCTCTCCTACAACATCGGCACCTTCTACTTCATCGACACCTCCTGCTTCTACACAACCAGCAGCTAATTCGTCTCCAACGACCTCTTCGACATCACAGCCCTCGCGACCTCCGCTCGGGACAACGATTTACACATATCGTGGACATACTGGGCAGGTTTTCGCGGATGCCTGGTCGCCGGATGGCAGTCGTATTGCTTCTGGCTCTGAGGATACAACGGCGCAGGTCTGGGATGCGACAACGGGTGGTAATGTTCTCATCTATCGAGGCCATACAAAGCAGATTTGGACTTTAGCATGGCAGCCACACGGCCAGCAGATCGCCTCAGGTGATGACAATGCGCTGGTGCAGATATGGGATGCGACTACAGCGACGACCAACTATGTGTATAGAGGGCACTCAGAGCCCGTTTATACCGTTGCATGGGCGCCCGATGGTACACGGATAGCCTCAGGAGGAGCAGATAATACTGTACAGGTATGGAATCCAAATACCGGAGAACATCAGGTCTATTCTGGTCACTCAAAACCTGTGCATATGGTTGCCTGGTCACCGGATGGCAGCAAGATTGCTTCGTGCAGTGAAGACATGACAGTCCAAGTGTGGGACGCCAGCACACTTCAGCTCTATATTACCTATACCAGGCATACGGATCGAGTGCTGTGCGTCAATTGGTCGCATGATGGTAGTCATATAGCATCTGGCAGTTGGGATCAAACAGTGCAGGTCTGGGAAGCTACTACTGGCAACCGGTTGCTTACCTACACCGGCCACACGGAGCGGGTCTGGACGGTCGATTGGTCATTGGATGATTCCATGATCGCTTCTGGCAGCCACGACGGAACAGTGCAAATCTGGAGTTCCTCGACAGGCAATAAGATTTTTACCTATACCGGTCACGGTTTAGGGAATACTGTCTGGGAGGCGCTCTGGTCTCCTAATGGTCAGCTAATCGCCTCTGCTGGCTTAGATGGCACTGTGCAGGTTTGGCAAGCGGTGTAGCCTAGCGTAGACAACTTTCACGTCGTGACCTATAACTTGTAGGAACCAGGGAGATGGTGTAGCATCGGTTGCAGTGTCTGCATCCTTTCGGATGAGGACGACGCGAGCGTCCAAGCGCGCGCCAGCAAAACCGATGAGATGGAACCACATACCAGATGGAGCTTCTCAAGCAGGTTGGCGTTATCCTCATCAGAGGATTATACTGGTTCAGGAAAGGGGTGATATCTTCTTATGCTGTACAGCGAGCCAGCAAGCCAGTTATCTCATACGAACATATCATCTTGTCCCTGAAACAGTATTAGTCACCAGAATCAGCGAATTTGCACATGAGCTAGCCAATTATCCCATTGACAGAAATGACATCGTGAGAGCCGGATTATCCACAAGGAAGACTGTCATTTATCAGGATAAAAACACTGTTTCTCAGAAAACGTGCCAGGCTGCAAAGCGCTTTCAGCGGACGGGCTTTCTCTCATAATGTGGCGTGACATCATTTTCTTGTATCGAGACATTCATAGCTCATCTCTTTTGCGCGTTTTTTTGACCCAACGCCAAAATACCTGAGAAAAGCGCCAGGTTATGGTTTTTATGCAACCTCGCTCATGAAAAACAAAGAATCTCTTCGATCTGTATCAAAAAAACCTTCGTTTCTTGCGACTGACTGCTCTCCTCCTTATTGGAGCGGAGGCGAGACGCGTTCATGGTCCATCTTGCGCCCAACCACCATTGCTCTATGAGCTTGCGAGCCTCTCCTCTCGTCTGTTCGACCGAGAGCACCAGGGCATGGGAGTCTCGGCCCTGTTGCCTTCCGCCCACCTACAAAAGCCATCCTGTCCACTGCCTCCATCGCATGAGGCTAAGGCACGCCCGACTCTCCCGACGAGCCTCTCATCCCGGCCCAACAGGACGCGAGAGCGCAATCGCAGATGGGCTGAGCATTGTGGTAACGCTCTCGCAAGATCGGTGCCAAAGCCTGCTTCATAGTTCCACGATGGAGCGCGAGCGCCCACCTCTGCCGCGGAAAGGGCTCGCCGCGCGTCCACCGATGAATGGAGTCCCTTGATCAGCGAGCGGGTTAACCCGAACATCCGCGAGATGCGGGATTATTTCTTTTTGACACGGTACCTGATATGAGTGACCAATGGTGTCCCGCTTATTTCAAAAGGTTCAAGTTGCAGATTGGCAACCCCCTCAAAGAGACGTGCTCCCTCCCCGATGGTGATGGGCACGATGTGGAGCCATAGCTCATCAAGAAGTTCTGCCGACAAAAATTGATTGATGGTATTGGCGCCGCCCATGATAGCAACATTTCTCTGCCCGGCCGCTTCTTTTGCGGCAGAGAGGGCTGCCTGGATGCCGTCTGCAATGAAGATGTAGGTGGTGCCACCCTCCATGGCAATCGGGTCTCGTCTCTTATGAGACAAGACAAAGACAGGTGCATGGTAGGGTGGGTTCTCTCCCCATTGTGGCCAGCCCTTCCAGTCAGGGCTCTCTCGCTTTTCTTTTGGGCCATACATATTGCTGCCCATAATGAACGCACCTGCATCCGTCAATGCATTCAATTGAGCCTGGTGTTTTTCTGGTTCATCGAACATCCAATGGTGGAGCAAATTTTCAGGGATGTCCCCAAAGGGTTTTTCAAAACGCTGGTTGGGTCCGGCAACGAAAGCATCTAATGACATCGTAATGCCGCAGGTCACTTTGTTCATGCGATTTTCTCCTCTCGGTGAGAAGTTGAGTTCTCTCAATGCACCTCCGCAGGACGAGCATCGGTATGTGTGACGGTATTGGTGGCGTCACACATGCGCGTCTTCCACAGGATAGCACAGCGCATCGCCTGGGACAATCACCCTCTTTGGATGATTGTCCCAGGCGATGCGCATTCATCGCAGGTACCGCTCTCGTCATGCTCCTCTTTCTCCACCACACGTTCAATTGTCTCAAGAAACGACCGGTTTTCTGGCACATTTTGCTCAGCTTTTCTCTCATCGTGGGAAGTCGGAGGCGTGTGGAGAACAGGAAGGGATGAGTCGTCTCAGAAAACGTGTCAAAATCAACGTCTCAATGTTCTCTAGGGGAGATAAGTAAGTGACACAAACGGAAGAGTTGGAGACAGCCCGGGAAAACCAGGGAAGCAGAACACCAAGCTTTTCGATTTCGGGAGATCGCTTTTCAGCTTTGCGCCACGTTTTGAGAGAGAAAAGACTCTGTCGCTCGCAGCGCGCGTTTTCCGAGAGGAACGCGCTATGTTATGAGATAAAGAGCGGCCATTGTGACATTTCTGAGTAACGCCAAAATAGATGAGCTAAGATGTCACGCCATATTATGATTTCAACGATTTTTGAGAAAAATCGCGCTTCCGAGACTTCTCATACCATTTCGCAACCTAACGTAGAATATTCAGATGGGGAAAGCTCGTCAAGGAACGGAGGCGCCCAGGATCATCAGCAAGAGCCGTGAGACCCTGACAGAGAGCCTCAATTAACTCATCAAGCGAGGGAAACATGCGGTTATGAAAGTATTTTTCACGCAGCTCATCCCAGACATGTTCGACCGGGTTGACTTCGGGGCTGTACGCAGGTTGTGGGATCAAACGGATATTCGTTGGGATGAGTAACTCCTGGGAGCGATGCCACCCTGCTTGATCCACTTGCATTACAATGAAATGGTCTGGGAAGCTGCGGCTGACGTGTTCCAGGAAGAGATTCATCATCGCCGTGGAGGTTTCCGGCAAAATTAACGAAACCATCTGACCTTGCGCGGGCGCGACAGCAGTGTAGACATACACATACTCTCGGACCATCTGGGCGGGAACATGTGGTCGTATCCCAGGTGGTGCCCAGGTGCGTTTCACCTGACCGATGCGGCCAAAGCAGCCTTCGTCCTGCACCAGGATAAGTACAGGACGTTCATCGCTTGCCTCTTTCGTGGCGACTGCTGCATCCACCAGAGCAGGAAAGTTTTTTTAAACTGCTCTTGTGCTTCCAGATCGCTTTTCGGATGCCTGGGGCGCGGCATCACCTTGCGCCAGCCGTGGCGACGAAGCAGTCGATAAATGGTACTGTCATCAACTGCGTGCCCGACATGTTGTTCAAAGGCACACCAGACCTGTCCCACCGTTGCGATCTCCCCGCGCTCGGCTTGCGCAAAAAACGGGGCCAGGAATTGCTTCTCTTCTTCCGGGGTCAGATACTGTCGTCGTCGCCCTCCTTTGCCTGGCGTTTCAATCGCCGCGATTCCCAGACAGCGGGTAGCGGGAGATCACCGCATGGACAGTCGCTTTGGACAATCCAGACGAAGCGCAGCCAGGCACCGATCAGGGACCGTTGCTCAGGTTTCGTCTCAAAAGTGTTGATCAACATCACCAGATGACCCTCTCGGAAAATACACACTTCTTTCCTTCTCTCGGAGCTCATTCCATGTGAGAAAAACGCCGCGAGGCTTTCTGCTCTGGCTTCCTCATGGCGGGAAGCCTCACGGATGTCATCTGAGTCGACGTGTCCTCTCGTGTTGCTGGAGCCAGGCTTCCCAACTAACCGTCCCTCTCGCCTGTTGGGGGCAGGTATTGCCCCCCTGGCGCAGAGCGCGGGCAGCTTTCCCAGGCAGCCGGAGCGGGATGATAGCACGATGGACTCCCCGCTGTTTGAGCCAGATGCGCGCCAGTTCTCCTGTGGTGTAGACCTGCGGGCCGCCTATATCCGGCAGGCGCCCCGACGGGCCAGCCTGCACAATCTCCACCAGACAGCGAGCCACTTCCTCCTCGGCCACCGGTTGCAGGAGCAAATCGGTCGGCACCAGTGCCACCAGGGGCAGCCTGGTCAGAACGTTGAGCATGTAATCCATGCCATAATGAAACTGGGTTGCTCGCAAGATGGACCAGGGGATGCCGCTGTGTTCGATGAGGTCTTCGCTGGCCAGCTTGGCTTTGCCGCCGGCCCACGGGACTCGATCAATGCCCACAATCGAAATGAAGACCAGGTGCGAGATACCCGCCTTTTGAGCAGCCTCCACCAGACGGCGCGTGCCCTCAACATCGACCATTGAGTTTCCTACAGCGGCGAGATGGACTACCACATCCATCCCCTGGACGGCCTCTTGCACGCCCGTGCCGGTCTTCAGATCCGCCTGCTTCCACTCAGCGCCCGGCCAATCCTCACCCGGGCCCTTTCTTCGACTCATGCCACGCACGCGATAGCCAGCCTGGCTCAGCTGCTTGACCACCAGGCGGCCCAGATGTCCTGCTCCGCCTGTCACCAGAATCGGTTGCATCTTCTTTCCTTTCGTCTTTCGCTCAGTGCTGTCTACTTCTTAAAGGGTCATTTGATGGCTTTTGTTCGAGACGTGCGTTACCTTTCCCCTTCCGGCATACCCGCTCCCTGCCGGGTGGCAGTGCCAAGACGCGTGAAGAGGTTGGCGGTGGAGATCAGCAGAACCAGGGTCGCCAGCCCCTGCTCGTCGTAGTGCCGGGCAGCCTCCTCCCAGATCGCATCGGGGACCGGGTTCGCCTGATCGGCTATGCGGGTAACGGCCTCGGCAAGCGCAAGGGCGGCGCGTTCGGCGGAGGTAAAGCCGTGGGCATCCCGCCAGGCCGCTACCGCGAAGATCCGCTCGTCTGTTTCGCCGGCCCCCTTGAGGAAGCGAGCATGCTCCTCCATGCAGACGTGACAGCCATTGATCTGGCTCACCCGCAATTGAACCAGGTCGATCGTTCTCCAGGGCACGACGCCTTGCTTTTCCACAAACTTCCTCAGAGCCTGTAGCGCCTGCATGGCCTGCAGAGCGCCAGGTACCATCATCATCGGGTTTTGACTCATTCGTGCTTGCATCACATATCTCCTTCAAAGTGCTGTTGCTTCACCGGGATGTGCTCACATCCCGGCAAAGATCTTCCATTTCCTTTGGCCGGCTCCAGACCCAGGAGCTAGCGGGAGAGCGCCTGTTCGGCGGGTGCGTTCACCTTCCCATTCGTCCGTCGCGCCCACATGGGAAAGAGGACACCGAGGGTCCGGCTTTGCGGTCGCAGTGCCCATGAAATGAGCGTGAGAACGGCAAGGATGAGGGGGGTCCAGAGGAGGGCGCCCGGGTCATTGATGCTGCGGAGGTAGCCCGGAACCACTGCCTTTGAAAAGACCGCAGCAGTATATTCAAAGAAGATGCCGGCATACGCCCATTCGCTTCTGCCGGGGAAACCGAGGGATCAGCAAGGTGATCCCTCCACAGAGACTCCACACGCCCAGGATGGTGAGCACGTACACCGGGTAGCCCAGGCGCTCCATGAGCAGGACGACCGACGGGCCGGACACTACCTGCGTTCCCCCATGGATCAGGTCCGTCAGTCCACCTGCGAGCTGCTCGCCCGCGACGACGGCGGTGGCTACCCAGTAGACGACCAGTTTCAATCTCATTTCCGCGTTTCCTTTCATCGATATTGTTGATATTTTTCCTTTTCTTTCTTGTTCATCTCAAAGCATCTACATTTCCAGATGTATCTTTTCAAATCCGTTTAAAGAGTGATGATTTTTCTGGGGACACCCAGGCCCCGCCAGGAGGGCGGCTGCCCTCCTGGACCTCCCGCTTTTGTCTCTCTTCTCCCGGATATGGAACGCGGCCAGGCAACTCACGCGAGCGTTCGTGCGGGAAAGAGGACGCCCAGAGTTCGGCTTTGTGGTCGAAGCGCCCACGAAGCAACTGCGAGAACGAGGAGGATGAATGCCGGCCAGATGGCGGTACCCGGGTCAGCGCCGCATATGATGCCCGAGACAAGGGCCACCGTCAGTTCGAAGAAGATGCCGGCATACGCCCATTCCTTGAGCCGAGGAAACCCGGGAGCAAGCAAGGTGATGGCTCCGGGCAGTTTCCAGATGCCCAGAATCGTAAGCAAGTACACCGGGTAGCCCTCGTGTGTGATGAGCTGGACAACCGGCTGACCGGTCACAATGCCTGTTCTTCCATGGATCAGATCTGTCACTCCACCGGCGAGCGTCTCAAGCGTGATGGCTGCGGTAGCCACCCAATAGCCGATCAATTTCAGTTTCATCGCCACAGTCCTTTTCGAGAAGAGACGCGCTCCCCTAGCCACGCTGGCGCCCTGCCCATCACCTGTCTGCCTGATCATCGAGATAGGCCACCTCGTAGACATGGGCATTGGCACGCTCACAGAGCTGGAGCTGGGCTTGCATGCGCTCCTGGTACTTCTGCACAAAGCGTCCCAGATCCTGCTCCGATCTCCATTGCGCGTAGTTGACCACGCGCTGGCCGTCTGTACTTCGATGCAGCGCTACTCCGATCAGACCGGGTTCCCCTTTGACCGAGTTGGCGAAACGGCTCAACTCCTCCAGGAGGACCGGCTGCTGCTCAGGCGTCGTCTCAAAGACGTTGATGAGTATTATCAAGTTGCCCTCTCGGGAAACAAGCATCTCTTTTCTCCTTTGGAAGAATACAGGACTTCATTCACGCGCGATACGCACAGACCATGATCAATGCTGGCCTGCTTCCTGTCTGATCGTGACGTTCACGCGATTGAAGAGATTGGTCATGGCGATCATTATGATAATGGCGGCCAGTCCCTTCTCATCATAGTGGCGCGTGGCTTCCTCCCAGATCTCATCGGGCACCGGGTCGGCGCGATCAGCCAGACGGGTGATCGCTTCGGCCAGCGCGAGGGCGGCGCGTTCGGCGTCAGTAAAGTAGGGCGCTTCTCGCCAGGCCGCCACAGCGAAGAGCCGCTCGTCGCTTTCGCCTGCTTTCTTCAGGCTGCGTGAGCCGTAGTCCACACAGAAGCTACAGCCATTGATCTGACTGGTGCGCAGGTGCACCAACTCAAGCACCGTCCGCGACACGCCGCCCTGTTGGACGGCTCTGGTCAGCGCCTGAATGCCCTCATTGGCGTCAGGAAGGATTGTTACGGGGTTGCTCATTCGTGGTTGCATGAGAGCACATCTCCTTTGGGGGTCTTTAGAAAAATCGATACGATCCAAGCACCATCAACTGTTCGGAGGTGGGCGGCTCGGCCAACCACTGCTTGAGGCCCTCTTGGAACGCTCGAGCTTCTGGCAAGGCGAGCAGCGGGTTGTCCACCTCGTCGTCAACGGCTATGAGGTTGACATAGGTCACGCCGTCGGGGAGCCGGCAGGTTGTGTACCGAATGCTCTGCGGCTGCTCTCGGTCAAGCGCAGCAAACAGGCGTTCACCCGCCGCTTCGATTTCTGCAACATGTATGTCCTTCACTTTGACGCGGACCATCACTACTTTCATGGGAACATCTCCTTTCACGCTTGCACTTGATTTGTTTTGCTTTTCTGATGGCGGGTGGGGAACATCCGCTATCGGTGCGTAGTGATCTGGACAAAGTTGCTCAGCCGGCGCGAGAAACGGGAGTAGGTCTCCTGTCACATTCGCGAGGTTTCCTTTGTCATTACTATGACAAACCGAAACGAGGAAATGTGACCGATGGAAAAACATGACTGGCTCGCCGGGCAATTTGAGGCGGAGCGCCCCCGGCTGCGGGCGGTGGCCTATCGCATGCTTGGCTCGCTTGCCGAGGCAGAGGATGCCGTGCAGGAGGCCTGGCTCCACCTGAGCCGTTCCGACACGAGCACCGTCAAGAACATAAGCGGATGGCTGACCACCGTGGTCGCGCGGGTCTGCCTCAATATGCTGCATGCGCGTGAGGCGCGGCGCGAGGAGTCCCTGGAAGCATCTGTCCTTGGACCCATCACGGGCCGCGAGGGCGAGATTGACCCCGAGGAAGAAGCGGAACTGGCTGATTCGGTGGGTCTGGCGCTGCTGGTAGTCCTGGAGACGCTTGCTCCCGCCGAGCGCCTCGCCTTCGTGCTGCACGATATCTTCGCCGTGCCCTTCGAGGAGATTGCTCCCATTGTGGAGCGCTCCCCAGCCGCAACCAGGCAACTCGCCAGCCGCGCACGTCGTCGGGTGCGGGGAGCAGCGAGGGAAGCCGAAACGGACCTGGTCGCCAGCCGAGCAGTCGTGGAGGCCTTTCTCGCCGCCTCGCGCAGCGGTGACTTCGACGCACTGCTGGCGGTGCTTGACCCGAATGTCATGTTCCGAGCCGACCGCATCGCGGTGTCCCGTGGTGCGGCAGGGGAGACCCGTGGTGCGGCTGCTGTCGCCAGGCAGCTCGCAGGACGGACCCGGTTCGCACGACCGGTGCTTGTGGACGGGGCAGTAGGAGTCGTGGTGGCTCCACGTGGGCGTCTGGTACTCCTGCTGCGTCTGGTGATCAGGGGAGGCAAGATTGCCGAGATCGAAGCGGTTGCCGATCCGGCACACCTCCGCCAGGTGCGCCTTGCGATCCTCGACGACTGACGAGCCACGGCCCGTCTTTCGCGCCTACCTGCTCGGCGGTCTCGCTCGTGCTGGTATTACTCGGTACATCCGACTCGAAAATGGACAGCAGAGCATAGAGAGGATGCGCTGTTTCGCCTCTCACGCGGAAGTGCGATATCCCTGCGTGGCTCTCGCCCGAACATTTCCACTAGACCCAGGTGATCCTTTAGGGCCTGGCCATATGATCCTTGCTCCCCTTTGCCCGGCCCGCTCTCCATCGGCTCGATCTGCGCGGGAAAGGCGAGGATACATATGCTCTCGCCACCCGGCGGCTGCCGCGAGAGCCTCTCAACTGCCACGCTGCTCAAAGAGAGACGACTTCGTATAGATGGGGGTCGACGCGCTCGGCGAGGGGGCGAAGGGTCTCCATTTGCTCGCGGTACTTCTTCACAAAGCGCTCAAAGTCCTCCACCGATCTCCACTGCGCATAGTTGACGACGCGGGTCCCGTCTGCGCTTCTGTGGAGCGCCGCCCCGATCAGGCCGGGCTCACTCGTAACCCCTTCGACGAAGCGAATCCACTGATCGATCAACTCCTGCTGCTGTTCAGGCTTCGTCTCAAAGACATTGATCAACGTGACCAGGTTGCCCTGGCGGGAAACACGCATATTGTTCCTCCTCGCATACCATAGATTCCTATCCATCCAACCGAAAGTTCGGAATACGTCAATGGCTTTAGGAAAGTGACTTGTTCGTTGGCTGGTAGGCCTCGGGCTGTCCTTGATCGATGGCTCGTCGAGCCTTTGAAGCACCCTCATGAGAGTGTTGCTGGAGCCAGGCTTCCCAACTGATCGTGCCGGTGGCCTGCTGGGGACAGGTATTGCCCCCCTGGCGCAGGGCTCTGACCATTTGGCCAGGAAGCCAGAGAGGGATGATGGCGCGATGCATTCCCCGCTGCTTGAGCCAGATCCGCGCCAACTCTCCAGAGGTGTAGACCTGTGGGCCGCCCATATCCGGCAGGCGACCGGATGGGCCGGCCTGGACGATCTCACAGAGACGCTGAGCCACGTCCTCTTCGGCTACCGGTTGGAGCAACAGGTCCGTCGGCAGCAGCGTCCCCAGGGGGAGCCTGGTCAGAAACCGCATCAAGAGATCGATGGCGTAATGAAACTGGGTTGCTCGCAAGATGGACCAGGGGATGCCGCTGCACTCGATGAGGGATTCGCAGGCGAGCTTGGCTTTGCCGTAGGCATACGGGACCCGGTCAATGCCCACAATCGAAATGAAGACTAGATGTGAGACACTCACCTCCTGGGCTGCCTCCACCAGGCGGCGCGTGCCTTCGACATCGACCTTCCAGTTCCCTTTGCCGGCGGTATGGACCACCACGTCTATGCCCTGAACGGCCTCAGCCAGGCCCGTGCCTGTCACTAGATCGGCCTGCTTCCACTCTGCGCCGAGCCAATCCTCTCCGGGGCTGGCCCGCCGACTCATCCCACGTACGCGATAACCGGTCTGGCTCAAGTGCTTGACCACCAGACGGCCCAGATGGCCCGCGCCGCCGGTCACCAGAATCTGTTGCATCGTCTTTCCTTTCTTATTTTCTCTTGGCTTTATCTACTGCGTGTATATCAGGCCGCGCTCGGAAGTGACGCGCGTTCAGCAAACGGAAACTCCCTAACGCAACGCTTGAGATTCCAGTGGATGGCTTTCGGAGGGCTTAGCTTCGGCCCGTTTCAGCGCCCTATAGCGTGCGCCTAGAAAGCCCGCCAGCACGATAGCGCCGATGCCGACCAGCGTGTGCAGCGTCTGGATCAGCCAGTGCAGATTTCCGGCAAGCAGGTCGGCGTGCGCCACGCCAAAGATCAACAGGATGATGGCGTAGCTGATCCCGACCATGCCCCAGAGACGCAGTCCGGAGGCGGTGAATGCAATGATGCTCACCGCCAGCAGCCCCAGGGTGACAAGCAGGCCGAAGAGCATATGGATGTCGGTGAGGTCGATGTTTGCGATCCAGATGAGCAGGCCAAGCACCAGGGCGCACAGCCCGGCAAGACCAACAATGATCTGTACAATTCGTGCAGTCATGATGAAGAGACACCTCCTTTTCATTAGGGTTGCGCCCGCTCGACGGCGAGCGTCGAAAGCCCGCCGATGGTAATAAGAGCTGAGACACAATGCATCACGATCATCGTCCAGAAGATGGGCAGGTTCATGCCCGTTGCAGGAAGCCAGTGACCAGCCAACTGCAGGAGGGGATTCAGAAACGAGGCCACCAGGGCGATACCTCCTACGATCCGAAAGCTCCGAACAGGATGGCTGCTCACACGACCGATCAGCACAAAGACGAGGAGGGCCAGCACCAGGAAGACAACGGTCGTGATCATGATCACGGGCGCCCGCAAGTACGGAAAGCTCGCAGACACGCCGAAGAAGCTGACTGCGAACAAACGCACGACAAGATTCACTAACACAGCAAGAACGATGGTCAGCGGTCCAACCCATACGAGTTTGCGGATCGCCACCCTTTCTTGGGGTGTTGAACGAGTGGAAGTGGATAGCATGTGCTTTTTCCTTAAACGTTCCTCTTGAACCAGGCCCCCTCAACACAGGGCTGGTGCAAGACATAAACAGCCACAAAAGAGAGTCAAAGCGCTTCGTCTCCGTGTTCTCTGGAAAGCATACCATCCTTATGGCCTTGTGCACAGAGCCACTTTTTGCTATACTCTCTATGCCATTTAAAAATGTGTGTAGGGATGGAACGCCATATACCCGACCAGGAGGAGCATGATCATGTCCAGGCGTGCCCGCTTCATCAATCGGCCAGAGATCAGACTGGATGCTACATTGCCGGTGCCGCTCTACAAGCAGATCTATGAGCGCTTACGCGGCGCCATCCTGACAGGACAATTGGAGCGTGGGGCGCGTCTGCCCTCCACCCGCGCACTCGCCAGTGAACTGGGTGTGGCGCGTATGACAACGGCTCTGGCCTATGAGCAGTTGGTGTTGGAGGGCTATCTGGAGAGCCGGGTAGGACAGGGGACAGTGGTGGCGCGCTCTTTGCCCGCGACGCTCTTCACTGCTCAACAAGAGAGCAAGCGAGAGAAGCGGGCAGATTCAGGGGAGACTTCCCCCCTCCGCCTCGCGAAATCCCTGCGCCCACTCAAGGATATCCCATGGCCAACGCGGCCAGAGGGGCAAACCGGCGGGACGTTTTCCGGTGGCGAGCCAGGGCTTGATCTGTTCCCTTATGAGATCTGGGCGCGTTTGATCGCACGCCATGCACGGCAATCGTTGCGCGAGTTCGCTCACTACCAACCGCCTGCCGGCTATTATCCCCTGCGGGAGGCCATTGCCGCACAGGTCGGCGTTACACGCGGAGTGCGCTGTACCCCCGAGCAAGTCATCATGACCGCTGGTTCCCAGGGGGCGCTGGATCTGGCAGCGCGCACGCTGCTGAGTCCTGGCGAGGCAGCCTGGCTGGAGAATCCCGGCTATTTTGGCGCGCGGGGCGCTCTGCTCGCCGCGGGGGCGCGCCTGGTTCCCGTGCCTGTTGATGAGCAAGGACTCGTGGTGGAGATTGGGCGAGAGCGGTGTGAGTCGGCGCGCCTGGTCTCGACCACCCCCTCGCACCAGTTCCCCACTGGCGTCACCATGAGCCTTGCTCGCCGGATGCTCCTGCTGGACTGGGCCAGGCAGGCCGGAGCATGGATTCTGGAGGACGATTATGATAGCGAATACCGCTTTCGTGGACGCCCGTTGGAAGCCCTCCAGGGATTGGATCACGACGGGCGGGTGCTCTATATCGGTACCTTTAGCAAAGTCCTTTTTCCCGCGCTGCGCCTGGGTTATCTGGTCGCGCCTACCGAACTGATCGAGCCGCTCCTGCTCATGCGGCGCGCTCTCGATATGCACCTTCCCATGCTGGAGCAAATGGCGCTCTTCGATTTCCTACGCGAGGGCCATTATGCCCGCCATCTGCGTCGTATGCGCCACCATTACCAGAAGCTGCGCGATCTGCTCTCCCGCGAATTGCAAGCCCACCTGGGCGACTTGCTCGAAGTTCACGCTTCCGAGGTCGGGATGCATCTCGTCGGCTGGCTTCCACCTGGAAAAGATGATCAGCGCGCCGCCGAACTCGCCGCGCAGGTGGGCATTCAGGTGCTGCCTGTCTCCGCCTATAGCCTGGAGCCGCTGCCTCGTGGGGGATTGGTCTTTGGCTATGCTGGAACCGACGAAGGAGCGATCTCCCACGAGGTGAAACGGCTTCGAGGAGCGCTTGAACACCTCTAACCACGCTGCACGCGTCTCCACGTGCGGTCTCGCTGCCGATGCTCAAGCCGCGGTGAAATGCTGAGTGCAGTGAAAGAAGCGCGAGATAGGCACGAGCGGCGTGGAAGCAGCTTCCAAACGCATGTGGCAGTCGGATTGCTGTGTTGCAGAATCGGGCGAAGCTTGTTGAAAAACAGGTTCGGTGATGGTATGAAAACGAGGGAGGCCACCTTTCTTTATACGACAGATTGCGAAATGATATCAAGCCAATTAATGGCAAGTAGGCGCCAAGTTTTATGATTGAAAGGCGCCAGGAATTAGAATAAATGACAAAGACGCCTGCTAATGCGCAGGTTTACGCTAGCGCTCAATCGGCGGAGGTAGCTTTACCTGTATTCGAAAATGCCCAATTCTAAAAGAACCTGGAAGGCCACCAACCGGTTAGGGATGGCCTGCCGCTCCGATAACTGCTGGAGGAGGAAAAAGACCCGTGAAGTGGCAGAACGCACCGTCCCCACTGGCCGGTTGATTCGTCTCGCGATTTCGTCATTATTGGCCCCGTCAAACTGAGAGAGTATCAACAGCTCGATCTCGCTCAGCGGCCAGCGAATGCTTGCCGCCAGCTCCTCCAGGCGTTCCTGGAAAAATACCGGCTGCCGTTTCTTTGGAGGAGAGGGGGGCAGCTCGATCGAGGGTGTGGGTTGGAAATACTTTTTTCCTCGCCCTATCGTGCGAATGGCTTTCACCAGTTGTTGGGAAGAAGCAACGGTAGGACAATACCCCCATGCCCCAACCTCGGCGAGCCGCTTCGTCTCGCTGGGATACATTGGCGGCGCAATGATCAGGCATCTCAGGCGCTTTGAGAGCGCCCGCAGGATATGATACTGCTGTTCTTCGCAAAACTCCCACTCCAAAATGACCACATCGATGTGAGATACCCTGTTGATCCTGGATAAGACATCTAGCACCTGATCCTGGCCAGCAATGGGAGGCAGAATCTGCATATCTTCCTGCTCGGAAAGCAGCGCGCGCAACTCCTCGACGCACAGCTCCGGACCGATTAGGAGAATGCGCAAAAGCCTTGATGACGAAGAGAGCGACTCAGGCATGTGGGAGCGAGAAGAAACAGGCGCTCGCTGCATAGTTATCGCTTCTGCTTGTTACCCGCTTGACACACAACGGGTATCAACAAGCGATGCCCCCTTTCCATCTGAGTTTGTTGACCACCCTGCTTCTCTTGCGTAGAACGCGCTGGCAGAAGGAACTGCATGTCCGTGAACACGATCTGAAGATCCGGGCGCATGAGAGGACTCCTCCGCTTCAGTTATGTGGCGAGGACTGAAAGTACTCTGGAATCCTGCCATCAGCGCCCCTTGAACGCCGAAAGGTATGGCCTTTCTTCGTCTGGTGGAAGTGTAACCAGGGCGGGCGGGTCGCACCTGGGAGCGAGACGGAAAAAGGTGGGAAACACCTGGGAAAAAGACAGAACGGCTGATCTTTATGCAGTTGGCGCACTGGGCTGCCACGCTTCTAAGGCGCTTGTAGACTGAAATATACTCGCACTGGAACGCAGGTTCGCTTAAGAGATATGTTGATATGTCTTTTCGTCTGTTCTCAATGCCACAAACAGTATTCCCCATGCAACCCTCTCACTAGATATGAATAAGGGATGAGCCAGGCTCGTCTAACTTTAACACACAAGATACACAACTGTCAAATTTTTATGATAATTGTCTGAATAAATTTACAAAACTGTATTGCTATTTGACAACAATTGCACAAAACTGTTATGCTAGGAGGGAGACCATGTGGTTTGGCACATGTTGATGTACATTCCTAAGGTGGCATAGAGCGGAAACGAGGGATATGATGCAGGGAATAACAACCATACAAACGTGGCGAGAGATGCTCGGTGAGATCATCCGTGATCCACGGGAACGCGAGCGGCTGGCCGGAGAACTAGGAGTCAACCCGGTTACGCTTGTGCGCTGGTCCACCAACACAAGCAGCCCGCGGCTGAGTGAACTACGCGCTTTGCTTCGCGTTTTGCCCAACAAGCAGGCATTGCTGAGTGAGCTGCTTGGATCCGATCCATCTGACTTTTTTAGCGATGGAGTATTTTCGCAAGAAATGACGAGACACCCGGTTGAAGAGAGGCGTGAGCTGGTGATCCCCTCGCGTTTCTATGCGGACGCGCTACGCACAGCGCGTCACGCGCCGGAGCGGTTTTGGACAATGTGCAGCCTGATTTTGGGTCAGATGCTGGCGCAGCTTGATCCAGAGCGACAAGGCATAGAGATCATCGTTGCCCAATGTATGCCGCCCAGAGAGGGCAAAGTCCGCAGCCTGCGCGAGCGCGTTGGACAGGGAACGCCTCCGTGGCTCAATAGCTCTCCAGAGGAGAAGAATCTGTTCTTGGGTGCGGAATCACTGGCTGGATACGCCGTCGCCCATGGGCACCGGGTAGCGACACCAGGTGTCTGGGGCCAGGGGAACCTGCTGCCCTTCAAGGAGGCTTCCTACGAAGTCAGCCTTGCCGCCTTCCCCATCATGCTCGAGGGGAATATAGCCGGATGTCTCGTGATCGCCAGCACGCAAGCTGGATACTTCACTGTAGAGCGGCTGCAACTGCTCGACGACTATGCTGATCTCATCAGGCTGGCTTTCTGTGACGCGGACTACTATCCTCAGTCATCTATTGAACTAGGCATAATGCCATCCTGGGAGGTCCAGCAGCAGTATTTCGCCTCCTTCCGGGAACGGATTACGGGGCTGCTGCGAGAAGCATCTCTGTCTGGAAAGCTGCTGGACGCGCTTACTGCGGAGCAGATTGTGCGACAGCAGCTAGAAGAAGAGTTGCTGAAATTGCATTGTGCTAACGAAGCTGTCACAGCTGGCTTTAGACACATCTAAGCCAGACCTGCGAGTGAAGCTAGTGGTGGGGATCATGCTCAGAGCAACATGGAGATAGTGAACACAGTTTCGATAAAGAGGCCCACAAACGGCGGGTCAGAGGGCATGGATCCCATCCGGACCGATGAGATAGACCGTATTGGCGAGGTTTTGACCCTGGAGCGAAGTGAGGGCCGCCATGAGGGGATCAACGACCGAGCGCCCTGGGGCGCCGGGCAGGGCGAGAAGGATGATACCCGCATGAGGTGGCTGATAGCGAGTTGCCAGGAAATCAGCATCCCGTGTCACAATGATGAGCTCACGCGCACGAGCATAGGCAAAGATGATTGGATCCTTCTTCCCTCGTAGCCCCACCTCGACAACGCGGGTAGCTGGATATCCTGCCGCTCGCAAAGCGGTTGCCGCACGTTTGGGCATGTTCTCATCGAGGAGAAAAGCCCAGGGAGCAGGCGGCATCACAGGGCTTCCTCCTGGCTAGGAAACGAGCGCGGCTGCATAGTTCAGGGCCTGCTTGACCTGCTCCTCCGTGAGGTCATATTCCTCACAGATCTCCTGGACCGACATCCCTTGAGAGAGGTCGACCAGGATCTGTTTCACGGGAACGCGCGTACCATCCACAATCGCTTTCCCCCCATTGATCTCAGGGTCAGAAACAACGCCTGGAGAGAGCACACGCCTCTCCGGTGGCTGCTGTGTCATAGGGATGCTCCTTTCACAGGATAGCTCATAGCGCAACGGGCGGCGAGAGCGAGCGGCGGCGACTTTCATGAATGTTTCCCAGCAACTTGTCCGTGTCCACATCCTGCCAGCTCCCAGCTGCCTGGCGAAACGCTTCGTAGTCGGCAGGGCGCTTCCTCAGCTTCATACGAGGAGGTCGGGCCGGGCGGACAGGCAGCAGGAGGGCCACATCCTCTCCATCCCGCCTGAGCACACGCGGCTTTTGCGTGGCCCGCACTTCTTCAGCTAGGCAGACAAGATCAGGGTTTTGGCTGATATCAACGTAACTTACCTCTTCGGCCATGCGAGTTTCCTCCTTATATGTTTCCTAAGCGCTATTATACCATGAGTGCTCATAGAACGAGCAGAGGACAGGGAAAAACTCAAGAGCATACAGTTACTCCAGCCCGTCACTTCCTCGTTACAATAGTAGTAGCAATAATCTGCTTTTGTATGACAATAGGAAAACTGAAGCAGAAAAATTGCTGGCGTAAGAAGATAAATATAATACAGTAGTTGATTCTTTTGTATGTTACGGCATATACTAGAGAGAGCCATGCAAAAGGCAACTTTGATGACAAAAAAGGAAACGTAGCGTGACAACTTCACTCAAACCGGAAACGTGGCGGCAGTACCTGGCCACTTTCATTAGCGACCCGGATGAACGCAGGCGTATTTCCCAGGTCTCTGGCCTGGATGAGGCCACCCTGAGACGGTACGCTGAGCATAAAACAAAACGTATTCGACCCCATATGCTCCGTTCTCTTGTGGCCGCTTTGCCTCCCGAGTCTCGCCCCTTGATGATCAGGCTCCTTCTCGAAGAGTTTCCAGATTTCTCCCTCAATGAACTACCCGATACTTCTCCCATCAATGACCTCGAACTCGAAAAAGCCGCGTATCGCATTCAGCTCGCAGTGTATGAACGGGCGCTGCGGGCACACACAACCACTCCGTTGTCGCTTCGCTTCTGGACCATCTGCAATCTCGTCCTGGCCGCTGCTCTTGAACAGCTCGATCCAGGGCCAGAGCCAGTGGGGGTAGAAGTTGTGCTCGCCGAGTGCCTGCCCCAGCTACAGGGCGAGGTCGTACATTGCCTGCGCGAGACATTCCTGCTTGGAACGCCGCCGTGGAGGACCGATCAAATCACGCCGTTATTGCTGGGGGCTGAGTCGCTCGCCGGATACGCGGTCACCTCTGTGAGGCCCGCTATATGCCAGAACCTGCGGGCCAACCCTGCCTTCCTGCCTGTGCGTTTGGAAGCATATGAAGAAAGCGCCGCCGCCTATCCCTTACTGCAGGGAGATCGGGTAGGTGGATGCCTCCTGGTCTCCGCTGCGCAAGTAGATTTCTTTACACCACCACGGCTCGCACTGATTAATGCCTACGCGGATCTTGCGGTCTTAGCTCTGAGGGACGACCAGTTCTATGAGCAGCAGGCGATTCAACTGCGCACGATGCCAGCTACTGATGTGCAGCATGCTCTTTTTGCTTCGTTTCGCCAACGCGTGAACGAGGTGATGAGCGCTCCAGATCGCCAGGTCGCAAATATCGTCGAGGCTGAAGGACTGGTCTGGAGGCAACTGGTCGAGGAACTGATGAACCGGCATCCATAGAACGGGGAGAACGGTGGCAGTATGTGAAGCCGCTTATTGAGGAACTCTGCTGTTTTCCTCAATGGGAATAGGGACCTTGATCATAAAGGAATGCACTTGTACGGATTTGTGATCCCTTCATGTTTTGGATGTCTTCATCTTGAGATGTTTCTGCTGGTGATGCCGATTTTATATGCGCTAACTCAAATCGTTCAGAACTAGAAGGGCTGAATCTGTTGATCATCATTGTGGAAAACTTGTCATACTCATGCAATATCTGCTCTGGTTAGAACATAATGAGGAACAGCATTCATGAACATGCTTGTGATTGGCTGTGGCGTCTCGGGTCTCACCACTGGCCTTTGCCTGCTTGAGGCAGGCCATACGGTCAGCATTTGGGCGAAAGAGTTACCGCCCTTTACTACCTCAAACGTGGCTGCCGCTGTCTGGTATCCATACAAGGCGTATCCTGCCGATAAAGTGACTGCATGGAGCAAGGAAGCGCTGCGAAAGTTCAAGGAGCTGCAAACCGATAAGGCTAGCGGCATCTTCATGACGAACATGCTGGAAGTGAAACCTCTCGCTAGCCCGGATCCCTGGTGGGTCACAGCGGTTGAAGACTTCCGTCATGCCAGCAGAGAAGAATTACCCCTCGGCTATGCAGATGGCTATGCCTTTGAGACACCAGTGATCGACACGCTTGTCTACCTCGATTACCTCATGTGCAAGTTTCAAGCTCAAGGAGGTCTGATTGTGCAACACACTATCACAAACCTGTCGGAAGCGTTTGTGCAGAGTGATATCGTCGTGAACTGTAGTGGTTTGGGCGCAAGAGAGCTCGTTGGGGATCATGACCTCCGACCTGCTAAAGGTCAGGTCGTGCGCATCAAGCCGAATGGATTTCGTCGCGTTTTGATAGACGAAGAAGGCCCGAACAGCCTTGCGTATATTGTTCCTCGCCTGCATGATATCGTGCTAGGGGGCACCTATGAGGAGCAAAACGAGAGTATGGAAATTGATCCTGTTGAAATACAGGCTATCTTGCGACGCTGCGCTCAACTTGCCCCCGCATTTTCTGCTGTCACCGATGAGGATATCGTGAGTGTCGCTTGTGGACTACGACCCGTACGTTCTACGGTGCGCGTTGAAGCAGAGCGCATTGCCCCGGATCGTCTGTTAGTCCATAACTATGGGCATGGAGGGGCCGGCATTACGCTCTCGTGGGGTTGTGCTGCTGAAGTCGTGAGGCTAGTAACAGAGGCGACCTCCGAGCATTAAGTTCCAAGCTTTGTACAGTCTTTCAAACTCGGAATCCAATGGCATACCTGCCTGATCGTCGTTGCCTTATACCTTCATGACATCTATTCTGGCCGCTCGTTGGCAGCCAGTTTGCTGCAGCCGGGAAGGCCGTCATCATGTGGGGCTTGCAGGCTTGAGCCGCATCAGGCCTCCTGATGATCGCGCATTAGCATCTCCAATATTGCTCAGGAAAGGGACGATCGCATGGACCAGCCCCTGTTTTTAACTCGTCCTGATGGCCTCTAACTCCCCGTTACCCTGTTCACCTCTATAGTAGCCAGTAGTTGCAGCTCGTCGTGAATCTGGGTGACACCGCCCTCTACGTTGCCCGTTGCCGGATTGGGCTGGCCGACGAAGGCGGCATTGGCATGCGTATACATGTCGTCCAGCAGCGAAAGAGCCTCTTGCTCGAGGAGCTCTGTATCACTCATCTTCGCCAGCAAGGTCGCGTCAGCGCGCACCTTCCACATGAGTGATGTGACCGAACTCAGTAGGGCATCGATCTGGATGGCCAGCCGCTTCTGATCCGCCGTTACCCCCGGTGAGCGAGTATACCCCACCAGATGCAGATCGATGTGCGCCAGGTACCCGGGTGGGTTTTGGCCCTGCTCAAACTCCAGGAGGCCGATGTGCCCGGCTTTGGAATCGACGAGAAACGGGGTGCCAGGGGGGACATCACGCCAGACAAAGTTCACGCCATCCAGGTAATCGAGCACGCGGTCGATCTGCCGGCGCATCAACCCAAGCGAGGCCTGCCCACCGGCCCAGTCGTCGCGAGCTGCGCTCGACCACTCCAGGATCTTGCCAGCGTTGCGGTAGAGCCTGATATCGAGTCCGCCCGACAGGCCGATGCGCTCAAGCGTGGGGTCTTTCGCCAGCAGGTGCCGCAGGTGTGAGAGCAGGCTGTAATGGTGGGCGTCACCCGGCGTTGGGATATCCGGAATGCTCCCGGCGTAGCGCCAGGTGGCGGGATCAAGGGAGGGAACGATAGGCTTCGCGTTTGCAGGCTGCTCGGTCACCAGAAAGCGGCTGTACGTTGCCAGCACATTCGCATGATTGGGAGCGGTGTAGGTGAGCTGTGCCGAGCCTCTGAGTACCTGAAGCGTGCCTAAGAGCAGCGGCTGCTGCTCATCCTGGGAGGCATCCGGCAGCAGCCAGGCGTAGTCGCTCTTCCCGGGAGCAGGAGGTGTGATGCCTCCCAGAGCGATATGCACGATGTCATTGAGGCCTTCTGAACTGGTCGGATCCAACTGCCCGCTGTTCATGAAGTAGACGTGCCCCACCAGGCTTGCCGCTGTCACCGGATGAGGCATAACGGTCAACATACCAGGCTGCGCCAGCAAGATGGGCAAGAGCAACGCGCTCGTTGCCACCAGGAGCGAGACAACGATGGCGATGAGCGCAAGCTGCTTTCTCCCTGGTTGCCGCCCATGAGAAGGTGGAGGAGAAGCGCCTGCAGGCAGTTGTGCCTCTTGGTAGATCCAGTGCTCCTCTCCTCGCTGTTCGGAACCGTTCTCTTGGGCTGCTACCAATCGCTCGTCTCGTTCATCTGTGAATGAGGAATGATTCTGCATGGTACCTTTCCTTCTAGCAATGAACTGAATTTCATTGCCTGTACCGTTAAAATACTCCCGAAAAGCCTGCTGCTCGCGCTATACGGACGAGGAAGCGATGAAGTCGTGCCAGTTCAACATGCATTGACTGAGTGGGTTCACTTGCGCTGAAGTGTTCTGAGCCTCCACTGTGCCAACGGCGAACAGGATCGCTCTTCAGGAGAAACTATAGGAAGAAGATGAAAGGGTGATGAGCATGGATTTCATTACGCTTCAACGGAGAGCAAAAAGCGCGCAAAAAGCATGGGAAGGTGCGTTTTCAACGCAGCTCGCCTTCTATGCGCGGAATATGGGGTACGCTACTGCGCCTCTGCCCGCATCTGATGCAGGCATCACGTTGACACAAATCGCGTCTTGCTCTACCAGGGTATGAACTATGCCGGTAATGAAGCTTAGATGTAGCGACAAGCGATTGGCCAATTGCTACTGTAGCATAAGAAATCACCGTTGTCAAACGTGGGTGAGACGTCAACTGGGCTTTGTGGTTTACCCGAATTGCATCTTTTTCATCTTTCATTAGAAATGCTTCCTACAGAGAGGCAAACATGCAATAAAAGTATTTCAGGTACATCAAAAAGCCCTGGAGACGTTAATAGGACTGTCACACTCAGAAACCCCGAACGGCAGTCAGTGAGGAGTAGCCCAAGCACTTGCTCAAGGTAAACATCGAAGTAGCAAGCCTGTCGTGCCAGAATGCGTACTCCGAGACGATCCACCAGGCTGAGAACGATCTTAGTCAGAGACCCGAGCTCTAAAGAGCGGGGCTTGGTTAAACTAAGTCCCCAGCTTGAGCTGTTGGGTCACTGGCGAGAATCTCAAAGGAATGCTCGGGCTGGAGCAGCTCATCTTTCTGATTGGTTGTCGCGCATTATGCTGGCTGAATAATAGCCGGTAAGCTGCCACCTGGAGGATTCAGCGCATAGGTGCTGACCAGCCAGCCTGTGCCTCCCATGGGAGCGTTGGCTCCCTGTGTGCCCGGTGGCACCCGCAGCAGCAGGACGATCATGTGGTAGATGCGCGGTTGGTGGGTAACCGGGTCGAGTTTCAGGCCCTCGACTCGGCTCTCGGTCTGAGGGTCGAGCCGGGACTGCCAGAGTTCGAAAGATACATCGACCCAGGCAAACTCCTGCTGGCCCTCTACCTGGAACTGGACAAGGCGCGGCTGGGCATTGACCATCTCCTGAACCAACTGCTCCTGCCCCATCCGGTCAAAGAGCACATCGTTCATCACGCGCACATCGTTCTGGAAAAACCGCACCCTGGCATTGGGCGTCAGGAGAAA
>CADDZH010000068.1 GCA_902812455.1 Chloroflexota bacterium
CCAGCCGCAGCGCCGCGCTCTGCCCGTATTGGTTCCATATTCATGGCCGCGTTCCCGCAGCTCGCGGCCTGTCGCATCGAAAAGCTCGGTAGGCATTGGCCCGCTGCCAACGCGGGTGATGTAAGCTTTGTATACGCCGATCACGCGATCAATAGAATGAGGAGGTAATCCTGCTCCAACAGCGGAGTTAGCGGAGAGAGTTGAGGATGATGTCACATAGGGATAGGTACCAAAATCTATATCGAGCAGCGCACCTTGCGCTCCTTCTAAGAGAATCAGCTTGCGCTCGAAGAGGGCATCGTGGAGCATCGCCTGCGTGTCAACAATGTGTGGGCGCAGTTGCAGGCCGTAGCCAAAATATTCTCCGTGAATTTCTTCAAGTGAGAGCGGCGGCTGGCCATAGATCTGGGTGATCATGCGGTTCTTTTGTTGCAGGATGGTGGAGAGTTTCGCCCGCAGCAGATCCACATCGAGCAGGTCGGCCATGCGGATTCCCTGGCGAGCATGTTTATCGACATAGGCAGGACCGATACCCCTTTGCGTGCTGTCAATCTTATCGGCGCCGCGAGCCTCTTCCTCGAGCCGATCGAGCAGGAAATGGTAAGGCATCACCACGTGCGCTCGCTCACTGATGTACAGGCGAGAGACATCTACGCTGGCGCGGCGGAGTTCTTCCATCTCCGCAATCAGCCCCTTTGGATCGACGACTACCCCATTACCGATGACACAGGTGGTGTTTGGATAGAGGATTCCCGATGGCACCAGGCGAAAGGCGAATTCGCCTTTCTCATGCACGACTCGATGTCCTGCATTGCTTCCTCCCTGGTAGCGCACGACGAAGTCGGCATGCATGGCCAGCTCATCGACAATCTTTCCTTTGCCCTCATCACCCCATTGTGCCCCGATAACTGCAATGACCGTCATGTTTGTATCCCTTCTGCCTTCATATAGGTAAAATCAAATCCTTTTTTAAAGAGTGATTCTTTGGGGGACACCCCAAACCCCGGCAAAGGACTGCGTCCTCTGCACTCCTGCTCCCAATGATCGATCGCTCTTGAATCGGATTTCATATCACGTCCCATAGCTACATTACCTTAAGAAATGAAGCGGTGTCAATAGCTGTGCTTGCCTTAGTGCTGCTGGATATAGTCCAGCAGTAACTGGTCTGTGATTGCTTCGATGGGGGCGCGATCATCGGTAAAGACGATGCCCCCATCTGGGTGGCCCTGTGTGACAACGGGTGATACTTCGCTGGCAAGCTGGCCCATAACACTGTTGTGTGCAAATTGTGCCAGGTTGTGGCGAAATGTCGTAATTGATGTTGGTTGCACGGTTGCCATGACTTCGGTGTTGAATGTGCCAGGAACATTGAACACATAGACGCTTGGAAAAACCTGGCTCATGGTGTTGACAAAAGCCTGGACTAGCCTGTAATCATGTGTGGTATGGGCTGTATTGAGCGCTACCACGCCTGTCGAAGACAGGTGGGAACGAACAAGCGTAAAGAACTCGCGGGTCGTGAGTTGAAATGGTATGTATGGTTGCTGGAATGCATCAATAGCGACAAGATCGTATTGCCGGTGAGTTGTCTCTAAAAATGCTCGTCCATCTTCCTCGTAAACGTGCAGGTTTGGCTCGTTCATACCGAAATACTTGCGGCCAACATCGACAATTGCCGGATCGATCTCGACGCCATCGATGGGCACAGGCCCATAGACCTTTGTGTACTGGTGAGCAATGGTGCCTCCTGCCAGGCCGATGATACAGACCCGGTGGAGTTGTTGTGCAGTGAAGCCTGGATTAAAGTAGGGAGCCGCCAGAAAATAATCCCAGTACCATCCCGTAAGGACTTGATTAGGGTTGGGATAATAGATGGAATGAATGGCTTCCCCTTCGTTGAGGAGCAGTTCCCTAGTGCCACCGGGAAGCTGTGTGACCTGGATATAGTTGTACAGCGACTCCTGGTCGTAGATCAGGTAGGGAATGCTTTTGAGCGGGCCGAGCGGTAATAGTAGCGCGATCACGACCAGCACTATTGCAGGTCGCCACTTCAGGCGCAGTCCCCATAGCGAAGCCGCAAAGAGTAACACCCCAAAGATGAGTAAGGTACGGCGCACCCCGAAGGTCGGGATGAGCCAGAGCACCGGAATGAAGGCTCCAAGAATGCTGCCGAGCGTTGAGATAGCGTAGAGAGAGCCGCTCGCGCTCCCACTTTTCGCGACTTCTTTTGTCATGAGGCGGATGGCGAAGGGCGAGACCAGGCCGAGCAGCGTGACCGGCACAGCAAAGAGCAGGATCGTTCCCAGCAGCGAGCTAATGAAGATGCTGACGGAGACCTCGGAGAAAGCGGTAATCGACCAGTTGAGGATGCCCTGGCTGACGAAGGGAAGCAGGGAGATAGAAAGGGCAGCTATGGCGGTAATGGTGCAGAGAAGCTGTGCCGATGGATGGCGATCGGCGAGCCAGCCCCCGATAAAGTAGCCAGCGGTCAGGTACAGCAGGATCAGGCCAATGAGGCTCGCCCAGATATAAAGGGATGTGCCGAAGAAAGCTCCTAAAAGGCGCGAGGCACACATTTCAAGCGCGAGGCTGGTCATGCCACCAACGAAGACCAGCAAGATGAGGAAGTATTTCACTGTGCCTCCGGCCTAGCCAGTACTTTGCACAAACTGGAAGCTTCCTAAGATTGTCTGGAAGTACTGGGTATTGACGGTATTAAACTGGCTGGCAGCAGCCTCTAGTTCGATAATGTAGCCTTTTCCCTGGTAGACAGTGGCGTAGACGTTGACTTGTTCTGGCTGATTATTCAACTGATACGTAGCTGTTTCATAGATCCAGGTAACACCGCCAATGGTTGTGGTTGACTTTCCAGAAGAAGGCGTGGAGCCCTGAAAGTTTTGTTGCAGGTCTTTCTCTACTAACTGATCGGCAGTGCTTGTGGTTGTGCCAGGTGTCTTGAACGCGGCGTATTGATCCTGTTGGGAAGGGTTAAGAAATCTAAGAAATGTAAGGCCGCTGGCATCGGTTGCCTGTTCTTGATTCCAGCCTTGAGGATACTGGACAACAAAACCATTGTTAGAGCAGGCTGTGCTACACCAGGTAAAGCCGGCAAAAGGTGTGGCAGTTGGCGCAACCGTCGGTGACGGAACCGGTGTGGGCGATGGCGTAGGTGTTGCAGTAGGACTGGGACTAGGTGCAGCCGTAGGCGACAATGCTGGCGCAGGTGTTGGAGTGGCAACGGGTTGTTGAGAACGCCTGCCCAAGACGTAAGCGGCGCCCAGCGCAACGACTGCAATCAGCGCAATCGCGAGCAAGACGCTGGCGACAACCAGAAAAGCGCTTGTCTGGCGCTTAGGCGGTGTCGTAAAAGGTGGCGGCGTACCGTAGCCGGGTCCTGGCGCTGGCGGAGATTGAATAGCAGATGGGTAATCGCCAGGGCGAGTATAATTTCCGGCCTGGAAAGGCTGTACCTGAGAACCTGGGAAATAGCCACTCTGGGCAGGCGATCCTGGATAGCCTGGCTGCTGGTATGCGGGAGGATAGGCCTGGCCAGTGCCAGGATTTGATAGAAATGATGGCATGGCCTCGGTCGCGTCCTGATAGAAGCTTTCCGGCTGTTGCGGACTGGATGGCCTTATGGCTGACTGACCGGGCGCTGCTCCAGATGTGTTGTATGCGTGTGGTGGAGGAGGCGCTCCCGAATTATTGTATGCCCGGGGAGGTGATACAGGTGGCATGTTCCGGTTATATGCGCTCAGAGACCCACTATGCGACGTTCGCATGAGTTCGGTTTGTTGCCCAAGTTGTTGTGTGGCAGTTCCACATTGCCCACAAAACGCCTCGTCCTGGCCAATCTCATTACCGCAATTCGGGCATCTCATAGCCATGCCAAATCCTCTTCCTGCTTGCATCATCTGACTTGTACACTCGCCTTGTTTGATAGTACTCTACCGGCGTTCATTATAGCGTATTTGGCGCTGTATGGCTACCCCTTTCGTGGCTAACTTCAGGGCTTTTCCTCCTGCGTCTTTTCTTTGCAAGTCAGCGCTGGTCTCTCTTCAAAATGGATGGGTATCTCTTGCAGCCCAAATTGCTCATAATGATGATAGGCAATAATGGAGGATGTTAAATTCCTCGTCTCGCCTTGTTGGAATGTTTCATGAAATGGGCCTTTGATGATCAGCCAGACCCATGGTATTTGCTGCTCCACATTCACGCGCTGCATGTTCTCGCGATCTGTCGCACTGGCAAGAGGATATCCCGTTGGGTGGCTATGATAAACGCCCACAACCTGGCCGGGATGCTCAAGTTCAACAGCGAGCAAGTCTTCTGGCGCGAATTCAAAGTACGCGGGCGAGTCATAGATATTGCGTAGCGGGAGCGCCTGCGCAATATGCCAGTTTCCTTGCTCATCTATTTCTCCGAGAAGTAGCCCGCAGGCCTCGACGTTTGCACGCTGGCAGACATCTTCATAGAGAGTAGCCTGGACACCGGCGCTGGCGATAACCCGTGCATGAGCGTATTCTTGCATAGATACACACATCTGGCGAATTTGTAATAGATGTAATCATGAACTTTAACTATCAAACTTACCGATGGCGTGAGCTGGACAGGAGCCGATAAATCGGCAATGGGCGCGATAAATCGGCCCCTACAGTGCATTGGTGGCTTATTTTTCATTCATGAGCATAATTACAGCCGTCTTTCTTTTTGCTCGTGATGCTCCTTCACCATCTCGATCACAATAACAAGCGCGATGATGAAGGGGACATCGACTCCCTGGGCGATATCGATGGCGTAGCTGCCAGGGAAGAGCGAGAGCCGGCGGCTGATCTGGGCAAGCACGTTGCCATAGTCGTCGGTGACGTTGAAATTCCAGCGCCACAGGTCTCCTTTGACATGCAGAATCATGCCGGTGCTGGTCTCGATCTTGAAGCTCTCACCGAAGACGCGGAATTGCTCGCGCATCGAGGCCCAGGGCACGCCATTGCGATAAATCTCGTAGTGCGGTAGGAGCGAGATGACATGCTGCTTGATGCGGGCGACTTCTTGCCCTGTGTAGCGATCAAACATGAGCAGATCATCGCCGATGTGGAAGAATTTGCCGCGTATCTCAAAAACGGGATTACCCGCGTCGTCGCGCACAACAAATGCCTCAGTCAGGCTCCAGGCTCGTTCTCGAATATGGAAGCGCATGTTAGTGGCTCTCCTCGTTAATATGTTCTGGATGCAGGAATTGCCCTGCATCGAAGTTTCTCAGGTCAGCTATATGTAATACGCTTATATCGGGCGCAAAGTTCGCAGGCTTCTCTCCGGCGGCATATTTTCCCTGCTGGACGAACACAGTCGTCAGGCGGTTCCCTAAGATCGCCTTTGAGCCGGCAAGAATGTCAGGTTTATCATCGATCAAGACGTAATGATCGGCCGGATAGAGCCGCATAATCTCGTCGAGGTGCTGCTGCTTGTGTGCGTAGAGCAGGACGCGGCCATCCACTGCATCGGCAAGCTCGCTGTTGATGATCTTCTCGGCCTGGAAGAACAGGTCTCCATCGGAGACGATGACGGTCAGGCCAAATTGGCGCAGGTGGTGGAGCGTTTCAAGCACGTGTGGGTACAGAGCGCGAACAAACGGGTAGTTCTCGAAGAGCGAGATAGCGTGTAAATAGGCCTGCTCATCAAGTTGTGTGAGGGGCGTCTCTTCTCGGAGTCTTTTGAGAGCAGCGGGAATATCAACGATACCCTCTTCTTTGCGCACCTGCTCGTAGATGTCCCAGAAGCGCTTCGTCAGGGCCGGCCCTAACTCCACCTGGAGATGGGCATCCAGGTCTTTTTTCACGTCGTCATTGTCAAGTAGCGTGTTATCCACATCCAACAAAAAAACCAGCGTTTGCATCGAGTGCACACCTTTCCTATAGCCATTAAAATGATGCAACAAATTGTAGCCTACTCAATTATAAAACGTTTGGGGGTGCTAGTATGGTGAAGGTGGGTAAAAGCCTGGCCTCCACAAGGGAGGCCAATGTGCCAGTGATGAATTTTGATGAACAAAACCGGTAATCATGGAAAGGAAAGACCAGACGGTCGCCCGTCCGCTTTCTCATCACTGAAAAATGGGGACTCATATCGTCTCTATAATAGGAGTTTGACACAAAAATCTCCACCAAAATAGGGGGATTTACGTCATATGTGCTGAAACAAGAGGATGTTATGGAAAAACCTGAGAAGATAATCACGGATTTTGACCGGGTGGACCAGGCGGCCAACCCCACGTTCTTTCCGCAGTTGATGGATAAATCCCATACCTTGCAGTCGGCCAGCATTTACCGGCAGCGCATGTTTGATCTGCTCGATGTGCAACCAGGAGCGAGGCTGCTGGATGTAGGCTGCGGAGCGGGCAATGACGTGCAGGACCTCGCCAGGCTGGTAGGGCCGAGCGGACGTGTGGTGGGAATCGACTCCAGCGCGACGATGCTCCAGCAGGCCCGTACACGGACGGCAGATGCGCATCTGCCGGTGGAGTTCTTGCAGGGGGATGCCTATCAGCTCCCGTTCGAGGACAACACCTTTGATAGCTGCCTTTCCTCGCGGGTCTTCAAGCACCTGACTTCGCCAGAACGGGCGCTGAGCGAGATGGTGCGGGTGGCACGACCGGGAGCGCGCATTGTGGTTGCAGAAGCCGATTTTGACCTGATTATCGTCGATATCCCAGATCGCACTCTCGCCCGCAAAATGATCCACGCTGCCTGTGACCGGGTGCGACAGGGCTGGATGGGGCGGCAGTTACCCACGCTCTTCAGGTTGGCGGGCCTGATCGATCTTGAGATCACCGGCCATATGCTCTCGATCGACTATGAGTATTTCCAGATGGTCTTCGGCGGTCTGTTGCAGGAGGCGCAAGCCGAGGGCCAGGTCGAGGCTTCGGAGGTGACCCGCTTCTGGAACGAACTCTCACAGGCAGATCACGAGCAGCGGTTGTTCGGCTATGTCGGCTTCGTCGTAGGTGGTCGTAAGCCCTGAACAGGCACTGAGGCTGCTCACGATAACTCCACTACGGTAGCTGAGGAAGCACCTCCTGGTGGAACTTCTCCAACTGCTCAGCGTTGCCGGCTACCGGCCAGAGGAACACTTTGCGTACTCCCACAGCCTGAAGTTTGGCCAGTTTTTCGATACATTCGTTTGCCGATCCAACGAGTACGCGCTCACGCACGAACTCCGCTGGGCGACCCATCGCCGGACTCAGGAGCTCCGCGAGCACTTCCCCGGCTTTCCTTTGGTCATTGGTCAGGTAGAGAAACATCGTCCCCAGGGCGTGGGGAAAGGCATCCGGGTCCTTGCCGGCTTGCTTAAGAAATACCTGCAGCCGCGCCAATCCCTCAGCAAATGATTCTGGGGTGATATGAAAGGCGGACCCAAGCCAGCCATCTCCCAGGCGCGCCACTCGTCGCAACCCGGCATCCGAGCCCCAACTGCCAACCCAGATTGGCGGCCCTGACTGCTGAACTGGCAAGGGTTCGAGCCGGGTGTGCTCCCAGGCATAGAAGTGGCCGCTGTAAGGCGGGGCATCTGGATTCAGCAGAGAGCGCAACATCTGAACTGCTTCGTCAAATCGCTTCCACCGCTCCTCGAAGGCAATTCCCGCCAAAGCATAGTCGCGAGCAGTTGACCCGGGAGCGACACCGACGACGAGGCGTCCTCCAGACAAGATATCAAGGGCAGCCAGCGCCTTGGCCAATGCAGCCGGACCACGCACCACCGGAAGGGCAGCCGTCGTCATCAAGGTGATCCGGTGCGTAGAGGTGAGGACGGATGCCAGCGCAATGAGGCTGTCTAGCCAGGGACGCGAGTAGATCAGGTGGTCATTGGCACATAAGGTCGTGAAGCCAAGACGTTCGGCCGTCTTGGCCGAACTCACCAGATCGGTGAGAGAGAAAGCGTGTTCTCCAAAGGCCATCGTTGGTAGGTGGACACCAAATTCCATCTTCCCTTGCCTGCCTTTTCTACAGCTATTCCCGTTGTGCGTTGCATACACAAGACCAACCCGGAAGTGTTCCTTTCCTCAGTCTACCATATTCGTCCAGGTCTAGATTGGTACGTTCCATACTGAACAGCCCATCAGATGAACGCTAGCAGCGCAATATTGTATACTAAAGTGATGCTACGGTGGCATTAGCCACGATCTGGCTTATTATGATTTTAGGATCGGCATATACCCATGGTAGTCATTTTTCGTAGCAAAGATTTTGTCAGCGTGGAGAGCGCAGGTCTTGGCTTCGTCAACCGGCGGCCTGCAGTAAAGGAATGGCACTACCTGGGCAGGGTGCAGCATATGAAGTGGAATGGGTGGTATGAGTGCTGGTGGGAAGGGCAAGAACTGGTGTGGGTCGTTCACGGCGATCAGCGCCTGTTCGGGTTGGCCGCAGCCTTAAAATCGAGAGGCTTCAAGGTTGAAGTGAAGCAGGACAAAGAATATGAGCAGGAAGAAAAAGATAAGCTATGACCTCATTATCTGAACATGAAACATCTAAGAATGGCAATAAAAAGCCTGAGATACCTGGCAATGAGAAACAGCGAGTGATATTGCTGATGTCTCCGGCCACGTACCGGGCAGGAGCCTTTTTGAGCGCGGCAAAACGCCTGGGTCTTGAGGTCGTCGTGGGAGTTGATTTGCCGGAGCAACTGGCGGATTACTGGCATGTCCCGCTCGGCGTCGATTTTGCCGATCCAGAAGCGTCAGTACGAAGCATTGTCGAGTACGCGCAATCGCATCCTGTTGCTGCTGTCCTTGCAGTTGATGATGGCGCAACTGAACTGGCTGCTCTTGCCAGCGCGGCGCTCGGACTTCCCCATAACTCGCCCAGAGCGGCGGAAGCAGCACGTGATAAATTGCTGATGCGCACATTGATGTCGCAGGGTGGCGCTCCATGCCCTGTGTTTCGCCCGTTCTTGCTGAGCAGCGACCCGGCATGGGTTGCAAATCAGGTGAGCTATCCTTGTGTCGTCAAGCCACTGCGCCTTTCTGGCAGCCGGGGTGTGATACGGGCCAATGATCCCGCTGAATTTGTCGCAGCCTTCAATCGTTTGAAGCGCCTGCTGCTTTCTGAGGGCTATAAAGAAGACGAGACCAATATCCTGGTCGAGGATTTTATCCCTGGGTTCGAGGTTGCCCTGGAAGGTATGCTGACGCATGGGCATTTGAGGGTGCTGGCGCTCTTCGACAAGCCGGATCCGCTCGATGGCCCATTTTTTGAGGAAACCATTTATGTGACTCCTTCGCGGCTGCCTGAGGATGTGCAAAAGCGTATTGCCGATTGTGTAGCGGTTGCGGCAGCTTCGCTCGACCTGCGCGAGGGTCCCGTTCATGCGGAGCTGCGGGTGAATGAGCAAGGCCCCTGGATGCTGGAGATCGCGGGACGTTCTATAGGTGGCCTGTGTTCAACGATCCTGGAGTTTGGCTCCGGGATGTGCCTGGAAGAGTTGATCTTGCGCCATGCTATCGGGCAGGAGATCGGCGCTGTGGAGCGCGAGCAACGGGCTGCGGGCGTCATGATGATTCCCATCCCATCGGGAGGGATGCTCAAAGCTGTTCATGGTATCGAGGAAGCAGAGAAAGTGCCCTTGATCACAGGGGTGGAGATCACGGCCAAACTGAATCATATGCTGATGCCATTGCCCGAAGGAGCCAGCTATCTGGGCTTCATTTTCGCACGCGGCAATACGCCCGCTGAAGTGGAAGCTGCCCTCCGGCAAGCACATACATTGCTGAAGTTCGATATCAGGCGAGAGATTCCTGTACTGAGATCTGACGATTTCTCCCGCTCCAATCGGGTGATTTCGGGAATGGCTCAGTAACCTGATAAATTTTGCCAAGCGAATCGGGTCATGGTCTGGAGAGAGTGGTGCAAGAGAAGAGCGCGCGGGCAAGCGCAAGGCCCCCACATCCCATTTCCACTGCCCCTTGCCCCTACAGGTACGATCCAGATTTACCCGCAAAAATCCCCGGCTACAGCAGTGAGAATTTCCGCGCAGCGTTCAACATGGTCGAGATTGGACCATTCGATCACGGCGTGGGCGCCCTCTCCGCCTGGGCCAAAGACCACCGTTGGGATGCCGGCTGCGGCAAGTAGCGCCGAATCCATCCATGCTGCCTGCCCGATTTCTGCTGGTTCGTGCCCAAGTATTCCGGTAGCATGACGGAAGACACACCTGGCGATTGGTTCATCCAGGGAAACTTCAAAGGGATCGCGTACCACGCCTGTTTTCATGGTTGCTTTGAAAGCGGGATCGGTTGCTGCGATCTGCTGAAAGATAGCGGCTATCTCTGCTTCGATCTTCTCAATAGTTTCACCGGGGACGGTGCGCCGCTCGATGCCCAGAATGCAGCGTTCAGGATAGCTCGAAAGTTCCTGGCCACCTTCAATCAAGGAAGCATGTACAGAACCACTTCCTAGCAGGCGATGAGGCAGACGACGGGAAGGAGCAGCGCGCAAGGAGCGATCGAGTTCCTCGAGACCAAGCAGGACTTTGCCCATCTTGACGATAGCATCGACGCCAAGATCGGGCCGGGAACCATGAGCAGCAACTCCCAATGTTTCTACCTCAAGCCAGGCGAAGCCCTTATGGGCCGTGCAGACTTCCAGTTCTGTTGGTTCGGTGACGATGGCTGCATCAGCATGCCACGTTTTGACAATAGAGCTTGTGCCAATGCTCGCGTACTCTTCGTCCGCAACGGCAGTGACAATGACATCCCCTCGTAAGTTTCGATGCTTTGCGGCTGCACCGGCCATCATGATGGACGCCAGGCCACCTTTCATATCGTAGGCGCCTCGCCCGTATAGGCGATTGCCCTCGATATATGGGTCGTGTGGCCGCTCCATGCCTGTAACGCCGACGGTATCCATGTGGGCATTGAGCAGGAGCGAGCGGCCGCCGCCTGTTCCTCGCGCAATCCCAATCACATTGGGTCGTCCAGGTGATGGTTCGTCCCAAATAACCTCTAAGCCATGCTGTTCAAACCACGCTGCTATGAAGCGGGCGATGTTTCCTTCTCCTGCTCCGCCGGGCACCAGGTCAGGGTTGATGGAATCAATGGCTACCAGTTGCCGCAGCAGTTCGACGATCTCGCTCATGATACCTTCTCCTTAATATATGGAACTCAACTTATTACAAGATTACCAGCAAAGGCCTGAGTTGGGTAGGGTTAAAGGTCTAATCATTGGCGCCATCTTATGGTTGTGGCTGATTAACTCATAAAGTGTTGCCTAATTCACACAAAATCCCACGAAAAAAATCCTATCATATCGTCTTGACTATCAAGAAGAACCTGTAATACCAAATCCGTTTGAGTACTTTGTCATCATCGAACTGGTGAACAAATGAAATCGAATGTGCTGGAAGGAGAAACAAAATGATTCCTGATCCCTATACTCGTGAGAAATTGGTTATCCAGCATCGTCAAAACTTGATTCAGGAGGCGGAACACGAGCGAATGCTGGCAAAGATAGGCTCACCGCAGCACACTTCTCGTGTGCTGCCACACCTGGCGGGCAAGCTAGGGCTATTCTTGCTCGGGCTTGGGACAAAACTGCAACAGCTCGAGAAGGCTAGCTGAGCGGTTGAGTGTCCTGCCGGGTCTAGCTCATATCAAATCCTGTTGATGTCTTTTGAAAAAAGAAAGTAGAAGTATATTCCATGATGTACTATCGAGTTGCAACAAGAACAAATCAAGCGCCTGAGTGGAAATGGAAATCGACCGTATTAACATCTTTGCAAGCGCTTTTTGGATTTCTCAGGATGTATAATCACGTACCGGAGGATAGCATCCGTGTATTCTTCTCTTCCTCTGTTGAGTACATGAACGAGATGCTGGCACGTGAAAACAGTGGGTTAGCATCCAACTCTGTTACTGCCAGGCAGTTCCTCAATGGAAAGCGGATAAGCTCAGGTGAGATGGCACACTTAGAATCAGAGCTTGGCGGGGAATCAGAGCCCGGCAGGCGACCAACCGGTACGTTAGTTTTAGCCGATGATGCTACGAAGCAGTCCCCGGTTGAGAAAACCCCTGGGGGACAGCTCTCGCGTGAGACAAGTATGAGTTCGCTGGACATGAAGCGGCTAGAGTTAGAGATGGGAGCCGGTGGAGATCACGATACGCCGTACACGTTCAGCTTACCCGTTTCTATGCCGCAAGTCCTGGCATGGATGAGGCTGCTTTCAAAGGTGCAGTTGGGAGAACTGGAGCTGTAAGAGGTTGTCACCTATGTCATGCTGAGCGCAGCGAAGCATCTCAGCCGATCGGCAGCGGATGTTGAGCGAAGCGAAACATGACATGCTTGAAGCATCCGTCGAACATGTTGACCGATCCTGGTCGTTAAAATTCATTATCGACCCTAGTCTTTCCTGTTTGATAGTGATCTCAGTACCAGGTAGAGGAGGCTGGTGGCAATTGCCAGGAAAGCGGCTGTTCCTACAAGCATAGGTGCCGGGTTTGTGAATGTTGGCTGTGGCGGTGCAGGCACTAGAGCGCGTTCTTCTGGCGTTTTGGCGTGCTGGCGAGCCAGTTCAAGGCGTAAGCTTTCTTCTCCTTTTGCCATTGCCCAGCGATGGTTGGCCGAGAAGATAGGTTTCATGATGAAAGAAAAGTATCGCAGCAAGGGCTTTTCCGCGCTGATCTTCCAATCGTAAGTAACATTGACCCAGGGTCCGTCTTGCTCGAATGTCCAGATGCCGCGCCCATCAAAGTCGCCCCAGGCAACCAGGGTATAGCCATCTTTTCGTACCTCAGTCACACGGAATGTCCATCGCAATCTATAAGGCAGCCAGCCCTTGGTATACAGGTCCACGACTTTGCCCAGGCCGTTCTCGTCACCGGGTTCCAGCACCTTTACGTCTAAGTATACTGAGGGCCACCAGCGAGGCAGTCCTAGGGGATCACCAATGATTCTGGAAACTTCTTCTACCGTGCTTTGCACGCGCCAGTGCGTGATGAAATGGGAGTCATTGCTCGCCATGTATTGTTTCTCCTTTTCTCAATTCTCTCTTGCTATCTGTGCTAAAGATAGTCCTATCGTACACTTTTGTTGAGCTTCTTCGCAACAAGGTTGCTTGAAATAAGACAGAAGATGTCATGAACTATTGGGTATACTTTCCTTACTGACTGAAGGTGAATGTGCATTGTTGTTCGGGTCTCCATTTTCTGGTCTGATTTTTGAGACGTGCCGATCAATCGGAGCGGGCGCGATAAATCGGGTTCCACGATAAATCGGGAACCTACAGTTCACCTGGAAGGATGGAGGGCCTATTGCTCATAGGAGGAGAAGATGCAATACGGTTTTATATTGCCGGGCGGTGATCTGGAAAGCCTGATTGAGCTGACCACTGAGGGAGAGGTGGCAGGATGGGATGGCATCTTTTACTGGGATGGAATTTATATCGAAGATGCCGGGTTGATGTACGATTCATGGGTTGTACTGGCGGCTATGGCTATGAAAACCAGGCGGGTGCGACTTGGCGCCGTCCTCACGCCGGTTTCACGCCGGAGACCCTGGAAGCTGGCCCGCGAGACAATGACACTTGACCATCTTTCCAATGGACGGCTGATCCTGCCGGTTGGGCTGGGAGCGCTCGAGGATGGAGGCTTCGCGAAAGTTGGGGAAGTGACAGATCGCAAGACGCGGGCGGAGTTACTGGATGAAGGCTTAGCGATCCTGACAGGGCTATGGAGCGGGCAGCCCTTCAGTTTTCAGGGCCAGCATTATCGTGTGGAGGAGATGGCCTTTATACCGCCGGTTGTCCAGAAGCCGCGCATTCCTATCTGGGTAGTGGGAGCCTGGCCACGCGAGAAATCGATGCGGCGAGTGCTGCGGTACGATGGCCTGATGCCAACAAAAATCAATGCCGATGGGACATACGGGGAAATAACGCCTGCAGATATCCGGGCCATGAAAGCATATATTGCAGAACATCGCACTCAGGCCACGCCATTTGATATTGTATGGGAGGGCGAGACGCAGGGAGACAATCTCCAGCAGGCTCGTGAAATTATCGGTCCCTATGTTGAGGCTGGGATTACGTGGTGGATGGAAACCAGGTGGAACTTCCCTGTGCAGCTCGATGAAGTACGCACGCGCATCAGGCAAGGTCCACCTCGTATTGATTAACAGAGCCTCGGCTCTGTTAATCTTCTTTAAGATGCTGCTATAATATTGGCATGACCACATGTTGATATTGCTTGAAGGGAGCATCTATGTTCGCACATTATTGAAGTTGAATTTCTTCACTGTATGCTTCCAGATGGTATCATCGTATTCGTTCCCTTACGGATGAGTCTGTATCCCGTTGGTTTGCACCTGTCGGCTGGATCGGTATCTTCTGCGAACTTTGTTCTCTTGTTTTTCCTGCTCGCGCGCCACCTTTCCTGCTTGTGCTGTGATTTCTGCTACAAGGAAGTGAAGTATGCGAAACATTAGACACAAGCAGAGGAGATTTCAATGTTTCTAATTCCCGAAGATTTTGCGCGCAGGATGATCGAGCTTTTTGGCGAAGAGGGTGTTGCCTGGCTTGAGCGGCTGCCTTCTATCCTGGCTGCCTGCGAGCAACGCTGGGGGCTGGTGATTGGCCCAGCATTTCCCAACCTGTCCTATCATTACGCGGCTCCTGCTGTCCGTGCTGATGGTGTGGCTGTTGTCGTCAAAGTGTGCTCTCCAACAGGAGAGTTCGCGCAGGAGGCAGAAGCTATGCGACTTTTCGATGGTCACGGGATTGCGCAGTTGCTGGAGTGTGATCCAGGCAACGAGGTGATGCTGCTGGAGCGGCTGGAGCCGGGAACGCCATTGAGCACACTCGAGGACGACGAAGAGGCGACATCGTGTGCGGCTGCTGTCATGCACCAGTTGTGGCGGACGGCACCGCAAGAGCATCCATTCCCCACGGTCGCCAGATGGGGAGCGGGTTTCGCCCGGCTCCGGCAATACTATGGAGGTGGAAATGGTCCCTTTCCTGCTGCGCTCCTCGAGGAAGCCGAAACCCTCTTTGCCGAACTGACTGCCTCTATGGCTGAGCCTGCATTGCTGCATGGTGACTTGCATCACGACAATATCCTGGCCGCCCGGCGCGAACCATGGCTGGCAATCGATCCCAAGGGGCTGGTTGGCGAACCGGCTTACGAAACGGGCGCGCTGTTGCGAAATCCCCTGCCGCAACTTCTCGAGCGGCCGCAGCCAGGTCGTGTGCTTGCTCGACGCGTTGACCAGCTTGCTGGGGAGCTTGGCTTCGATAGAGAGCGAGTGCGAGGATGGGGATTGTCACAGGCTGTGCTTTCGGCGTGGTGGAGCGTCGAGGATAGTGGCCACGTATCAGAAGAGACGCTCAAGTGTGCTGAGTTGCTGGCCGCCATATAAGGTATTGAAAGCCGAAGAAAATGCTAGCTGGCCTGTTATTCTTCTTATTCCTCGCTAATTTTCCGGCTTTCAAGTGTGAAGCACACAGCAAGCAAATAGGAAAATCTGGTAGATAATACTTCTATCAGATTTTTCTTATGCTATGATTAACGCATGATCTGGCTCTCTTCAGGAGAGAGACTGTCGATATACATATAGGAATGAACCAGGCCCTTTTCGCGAAGAAAACCTGATCAATATGCAATGAAAGGAACTAATGAAGACATATGGTCGAGTATCTCTATTTGATGAAGATAGCAGCGATGAAAATGATCATCCTTCTTTTCCTGGTAGCTATTCTCCTACTGTCCATGGCGGCGTGTTCGGACCCGACAGGTATATTCGGTCCTTCCACTCCATCCAGCAGTTCTAGCCACGTTGGTAAAGGATCTGCTAGCGGGGGTGGTTCACACAGCAGCGGAGGTGGAATACATATACATATTCCCGGTAGCGGCAATACTAAATCGCATCCCTAATCTAGCAACACCGGGTCCCTCGCCTTTTCCTTCTTCAGGCATCGACGAAGAGCGAGCTCTCAGTCTTCTCTTTGTTCCGGGTTCAGTTCGTTGTCTTCGTCCGCCTGCTCAACTACTGCAGGGATAGAGAGTCGCCGGTAAAGCTGGCGTACCTCGATATCAATGTCCAGACTCACCAGGTGAAAGCTTTGCCCGATCAAGGGCTATACCGAAGTTGAGGGCAATTGCAGCATGGTTGGATGATCCGCCCGCCAGTAAGCGGACCTCGCCATCGTAGTATTCATAACGCCGGTCAGAGTTCGTAACCAGCAGCAAGTATTGTTCAAATGACATGTGCTGTCGCGCATGTTGCATTGCCATATATCAGCCCTCCTCACTTGCCAGGTGATTCGTGTTCCTATTATATCATTCACCGGCAGTTTGTGTGTTCATAAACTAGAAGCCATTGAGCATGCTCTTGCTTCGTGGGAGGATAGGGCCTGACATGTACCACAACAAATTTGTGAGGTGATTCACACTTTTTACGGGAAAATGTCCTTATACTCTTCTTAGAGCAAACCATTGTAACCTGCTGGCTCCCATCCTTTGGAGCAATTTACGAGAGCGGGCTGATCAATCGGCGGTGGATGTGATAATGAACGTTAACAAAGAGATCAGCCAATGGTGCGGGCAGGATAGAGGCCGATAAATCGGCAGTGGGCACGATAAATCGGCCCCTACAGTCCATTGGCGGATTATTATGTTAATCTGCATCACCGGTGGTGAGCGCGATCAATCGGGCCCCTACGACCGATCAATCGGCGCTGGGCACGATACATCGGGTTCCACGATCAATCGGGAACCTACGGATATACCCGAATGATTTTGTTCATGGCCATAATCGGCGCTGGGCACGATACATCGGGCCCTACGGTATACCTGGAAGGATGGAGAGCTTCTCATTTTGTTATTGTGATTTGTAGTGCGTAATGTGAGCAATGTTTTTCTATGAAACCATCTAACTGTAAAACTGACTAAAAGCATTTTTAAAAGGAGAAAAAAGCTATGGCAAATCTACAACACGGTCGTCTACATGCGCTAGGGTTTTCTCATCGCCGTCACTTGCTAAGTTTTATCGTACTGAGTACCTGTATTATGGTAGCTTTTGTATTGAGTAGCTGCAGTACAAATGCTGCAAACGTGATGAATGTAGGTGGTACTTCCACTGCTGCTCATACAACTGCTGCCTCGTCCTCAACAGGCTATCCCATTAAAGTCTTCTTCTCGAAGAATCCAGACTCGCTGAACAATTACAGTGCTGTCTTTGCGGTTGATCGCACCTCACCTACCATCGCAGTGGCAACATACTCCATCCAACTCCTGATCGCCGGGCCTACGCTGTCTGAACACCAGGCGGGCTACTTCAGTGAGCTGAATACTATCCTGAGTGGGCCATCAAATTGCTCATCCCCTATCCCGGTTGGAGGGCCAGACTTCACAATAGCACTGAACATGAAAGGCAAGCACCCACAAAAAGGGACTGCGACGCTGCAGTTCTGCCGCGCCACCAATTCTGCTGGCATTGGCACGGATGCGCGTGTTATCGCGGAAATTAATGCGACGCTGAAGCAATTCAGCAATATCAAGAACGTGGTGATTCTCACGCAGAGCGGGCATTGCTTTGGCGACGAAAGCGGCCAGGATCGCTGCCTGAAGTAGTACAGAGGGAAGCGGCTAGTGGACTTCGCTGGCTGCTTCCCAAAGAATGGTTTGCTCTGAACTCCTGTTGTCTGTCACCACCATCCAACCGAGGACGGTGGTGATGTTTTTTATGTTCCCTTGTAAATACTTCCAGGTTATGCTAGTATTTTAGCAAGCGGGAAAGGAGATGAGTTCTTTCCTGTTCTCGATAGACGTGTTCTCTTCTAAAAAGACCTTTTTCATCATAGGTGGTGAACTTCTTTTATGATTGTCTTAATTCATCACATGACCGAGAAGAAAGGAAGAGAGGCGATGTCACCATAGAACTTCGATCAATCGCTGAGCGTTATCGCAATGTACACACTAGTAGCGAGACATTACTGTCAATGCAGGAGGTGATCAAACAATGGCGATTGAAGAAGAGGGAATCCTCGTTTCAGAGGCCCAGATAGCCGTTCACTGGCGAGAAGAGGAATACTATCAACCCCCTCCAAAGTTTATTGGGCAGGCAAATGCGAGCGATCCGAGTATTTTTGAGCGGTTCAGTGAGGAGCACTTTCCTGAGTGCTTCAAGGAATACGCGGACCTGCTCACCTGGGACCAGTATTGGCACACGACGCTGGACACGAGCAACCCGCCATTCTGGAAGTGGTTCGTTGGCGGGCGGCTCAACGCCTGCTACAACTGTGTCGACCGTCACCTGGAGAGCAGTGCCAATAAGGCTGCTTTGATCTGGGTGCCCGAGCCGGAGATGGAAGCCACCCAGGCAATCACCTACCGGGAACTCTACATGAGGATCAATGAGTTTGCCGCACTGCTCCGGGATTTCTGTGGGGTTAAGACCGGTGATCGCGTCACTTTCCACCTGCCTATGGTGCCTGAGTTGCCCGTTTCCATGTTAGCCTGTGCGCGCCTTGGCGTCATCCATTCCGAGGTTTTTGGTGGCTTCAGCGGGGCAGCCTGCGGAGGCCGGATTGCCGACTCGGGCAGCCGCATCCTGGTGACCATCGACGGCTACTACCGCAATGGAGAGCTGGTCGACCACAAGGCCAAAGCCGATGAGGCGGTGAGAGTGGCCCATGAGCAAGGCATCGAAGTGGAGAAAGTACTGGTCTGGAGGCGTTATCCCGGACAATATCACTCCAAGAGCCCGATGGTCGAGGGCCGGGATTTCTTTGTTGACGAGCTGCTGAAGGACTACCACAGGCAAATTATCGAGCCAGTTTCCATGCCTGCCGAGGCCCCACTGTTTCTCATGTACACCAGCGGCACGACCGGCCGGCCCAAGGGGGCCCAGCACAGCACCGGCGGCTACCTGGCCTACGTCACCGGCACGTCCAAGTACTACCAGGATATCCACCCCGATGACACGTACTGGTGCTTTGCCGACATCGGGTGGATCACCGGGCACTCCTACATTGTCTACGGCCCCCTGGCGTTGGGGACGACGAGCGTGATGTACGAAGGGGTGCCGATGTATCCAGACCCAGGCCGTCCCTGGCGCATCGCCGAGCGGCTCGGCGTGACCATCTTCCACACCGCTCCAACGACGATTCGCATGCTACGCAAGGCCGGCCCCGACGAGCCGAGGAAATACAACTACCATTTCAAGCACATGACCACTGTGGGAGAGCCGATTGAGCCAGAAGTCTGGCGCTGGTATTACCATGTCATCGGCAAGGGCGAAGCGGTCATCGTCGACACCTGGTGGCAGACCGAGACAGGTGGTTTCCTGTGTACCACCATGCCTGCCTTGCAGGCGATGAAGCCTGGCAGTTGCGGCCCAGGAGCCCTGGGGATCTACCCGGTGATCTACGATGAGCAGGGCAATGAGATCAAGGCTGGAAGCGGGCGAGCTGGCAACATTTGCATTCGCAACCCCTGGCCAGGTATCATGCAGACGATCTGGGGCCAGCCGGAGCGCTTTGTGCAGACCTACTATGAAAAGTATTGCCGGAATCCTGAAAGTAAAGACTGGCATGACTGGCCCTACTTCGCCGGTGACGGCGCGGTTCTGGCTGCTGATGGCTACTTCCGCATTCTTGGCCGGGTCGACGATGTGATCAATGTGGCCGGACATCGACTCGGCACGAAAGAGCTTGAATCGGCGGCCCTTACCGTCGAAGAGGTGGCCGAGGCTGCCGCTGTCCCGATGATGGACGAGCTGCGCGGCCGGGTTGTTGAGATGTATGTGTCGCTGAAACCCGGGTACAAGGCGAATAAGGAGATAGAGGAGAAGGTGTCCCGGGCGATTGAGACGGAGATCGGGAAAATCGCAAGACCCAGAAATATCTGGATCGTCGCGGATATGCCCAAGACCCGCTCCGGCAAGATCATGCGCAGGGTGCTTGCCTCGATCACCAACTTTGCTCATGTGGGAGATGTGACGACCCTCGCCAACCCGGAGATCGTCGAGAGCATAAGCCGCTACGTCCAGAGCGAGAAGGTTGCCCGTGGCGAGATTCCACGCGAGCTGTCGGAAACGGAGCTGCAGGAACTCAGGGAGTTCGGCAAGAGTTCGGAGTAATTGGTACGTAGGCGGCTGCTCGGAGCGATCCGGGCGGTGAAAGCCAAGCAAGTGATGCAAGACCTGGAAACAGGGAGCGCACTCAAGGGAGGGCTTAGATCGGTTTTTTCAGCGATCTAAGCCCTCCCTGCGTTAACGGAGCGACGCGGGAAGTCCCGCCTGCCTTATGAATTTTGACGACCGAATAGGGTCATGGTATGGAGAGGAAAAGCGCGGGGACAAGCACAAGGCCCCCACCTATGCCCAGCCACACCCCTTGTCCCTACAGGCGACGACCCGTTCCTGATGACCCCATGTGATCGGAAAAGTTCATCAGGCAATGGGAGTGTCACGAGCCCCAGACCTCGCGAGCGACACTGGCCACAAGCTCCAGCTTGCGCTGCTGGTCTTCAAATGAAATGCGGTTGCCCTCTATAGTGGAGGCGAAGCCACACTGTGGGCTGAGGGCCAGGCGCTCCAGGGGGATATAGCGGGTAGCTTCCTTGATACGCTGCCGCAGTTCATCGGGATTTTCCAGGCGCGGCTTCTTGGTCGTGACCAGGCCAAGCACCACAACGCGATCATCAGGCACGTGCCGCAGGGGTTCGAAGCCGCCCGATCGCTCGTCGTCGTATTCGAGCAGGAAGCGCTGGAAGTGGGTGCGGCTAAAGATGCGGGAAATGGGTTCGTAATCGCCTGCGGCATAGAATTTGCTCTGGTTGTTCCCTCGGCAGATATGGATGCCAAAGGTGATGCCAGGATGACCATCAATGATGGCATTGTCCATCTCAATGCACGCATCAATCATTTTGTCGGGGTCGTTGCCGCGCTGGCGATAGCCTTCGCGTATCTTGGGATCGAGCAGGGCTGCATACTGGGGAGCATCGATCTGGATGTAGGTGCAGCCTAAGCGAATCAGCTCCTCCACTTCCTGGCGCGAGTAGTTCACGATATCGGCCAGATAGGCGTCGCGAGTTGGATAGGCAGACTTCGACTTCTCCGGGTCGTAGTAAGCGGCGGCCTGCTGGGCGCTGATCATGGTCACTTTGCCGGCATGCGATTTGCGCGAGCGCAGGTAGACCCACTCCTCCGAACACATGCTCCTTTTCCACTGCAATTTCTCCACTACGACAGGACGTTTGAGGACGAGTTCCTCGCCCGTCTCGTCTCGAAAGGGAATAGCCCAGCCGCCGAACTTATCGAAGCCTGCCAGCGACTCGACAAGGTGCCCATAGAAGGCGTAGCGGCGCTGCTCCCCATCGGTGATGACATCGATGCCTGCTTCCTCCTGCAGGGCAATGGCCTCGTTGACTGCGCGGTCCTCTATGGCCTTGAACTCAGCCGCGCTGAGTTGACCGGACTCGTATTGACTGCGTGCCTCTGCTAAATAAGTGGGCCTGAGCAGGCTTCCAATTACCTCGCTGTGATAGGTCATGTTTGATTACCTCCTGACTAAATGAGAACTGGGTGGTTATGCGGGATCGAAGACAACCATATGCTCTTTGTTCATTGCCGTTGTATCCACAAAGGGCGTGCCGTAGGTCTTGAAGCTCTGGGGCAATGCTTCTCCCCAGTAGACACCTTTGCCGCGATGGACTTTTCTCCAGATGAGAGGTTCCCAGTCGGGAGCAAAGACCAGGTAGCCGCCTGAGTAGACCTCAACGCGGTTGCCACCAGGTTCGTAGAGGTAAAGGAAGAAGGCCTGCGAGACGTTATGCTTGGCGGGGCCGGCCTCGATGAAAATATCGTGCTCCGTCAAAATATCGGCTGCGCGCAGCACTTCTTCCCGGCTATCTACCCAGTAGGCGATGTGGTGCAGCCTGCCGCGATTGCCGGTAAAGTCTCGCGTATAGGCGATATCGTGTGTCAAAGGAGTGACGCTGAGCCAGGCACCTTCTTCGATGCCCTCTTCCTCCGGCTGGAGAACTTCGTGCAATTGAAACCCCAGCAGTTCCTGGAGGAACAGCCGGTTGGGTGTGATGTCGCTGCACATCAGGTTCACATGGTCGATGCGTTTGGGGGCGACACCGCGCCCGGTAAACTTTTGTGGCTGGTTGAAGAGCCTGGAACGCAATTCCTCAGGTGCCCGGTACTTTTGAGACTCATAGTAAATTTCCATCAAATGCCCATCGGGGTCGGTGAACTGGTAGGCGCGGCCATGCCCGATATCGCCTTCGATCCATCCTCTCCCGTACCCGGCCGCTTCGAGCGCCTGTACGCGCCGTTCGAGCGCCTGGGGGCTGACGGTACGCCAGCCAACATGGCCCAGGCCGGCTTGTCTGGCTTCGGTGAGCTTGAGGGTGCAGTGATCGTAATCGCCATACGCGCGCAAATAGACGGACTGGCCCTCGCGGTTCGTTTCTTCCATGCCGAAGATCTCTTTGAAAAACGTGAGGCTTTCGTTGGGCTTTGGTGTGAAGATCTCGAAATGGCCCAGGTGGGCAAGGTCTCGAATTGGCTCCTGAACATCTGTCATGGAATAACCTCCTCTATTCTATACGCCCTGGTCTTTTACAATAGAGGGAAAGCTAACTACTATCCTAACCTAATGATACAACAATTTGCCTTTCTGTGTCGTCCTCAACGAAGCGCACGAGCCGCTCTCCCTCTTCAACCAGCTCGTCGCGAATCTCGCCCGGTAGCGGCTCAAATGGCTCGATCACGAGCCGCGCCACCTCGCGAGTCCGCTCGATCTTCCATGTTCCACGCACGAAGCCATCGACGAGAAATGTTGCTCGCACCCTGCCAACAGATAGGAAGACTGAGGTGCGGTACTCATCAGGCACGAACCGCCTGCGATCGGCATGAGAGAGTACCAGGTTGTCAAACTCCGGCAGGAAGCGCGGCGGCGCGCTGGCATTTGGAGCGGGCAGAGGACTATCAGGAAGGTCGAGGAGTTCGTTGCCTTGCTCATCGCGGAACGTGCACAGTTGCGGTTTCAGTTCTTCGATGACCCCTTTGAGCCGGGTCAACCCTGACCAGGCCTGGATATCCTTCACTGTTGCCGGGCCGAAGGCCGCCAGGTAGCGCAGGACAAGGCGACGGAGACCTTCCGATGGATCGGCGAGCGGGCGGCCAAGCCAGGCTTCGGCGAGGGCATGCGCCGGACTACCCCCGAAGTTCCACGTGCCGGCGGGTGGTATCTGGACGAGCGGCAGGTGTGTTCGCACCGCGTAAGCTAGGAGCGCCGGATCTATGCCGGGGAAAAGTTCCGCGAGCCGTGCGCGTATCTCGGTAAACGTGCGCGGCTTTTCTAGCACATATGCTCGCGCTGCAGTGATAAGCGGATCAACATCGAGCTTTTTCCCCTGCTCTCCAAAGAAGGCGTACATGGCGCGGGTCAGAGCAGGTTGAAGGGCAGGGCGCAGGAACACGTAGTCATCTGACGACATGAGATGAAGCGTGGAGCGCATCATCGTTGCCCTCACAGCTTGCCTTTGCTCCAGCAAACTGGTCAGATTACTGAGCTGGAAGGACTGCAAACGTGTCCATAAGCCAATGTAGGGTGGATTGGGCAACTGGGCTTGAAGACCTGCGAGGCGCTCGAGGGCGTCAAGAGCCGGAAGGGAAGCCCGCTCCAGGAGCATCTGGCGGGCGAGCGTTGCGCGGTTCAGTTCGCGCAGCGTCAAAACACGTTCAGTCATCGTGTTCTCTCTGGTTTTAGGACGAAGTCGTAGTCCACCCTGTAAAAAGGGGCGGTAACGTGGTAGCGAGCGGCTTCTTCTTGCGAATCGTGCCGCACAAAATCGACGATCAGCGAATCCTTGGTGCCAAAGACAGCATCCGAATCGAGATAGGGGTCTCCCTTGACGAACAGGTGCGTGGTGACCGGCACAAACCCTTCTGCTGAGATGATCAAGTGGATATGGGCCGGGCGGAAAGGATGGCGCCCCAAAGCGCGCAGCAATTGCCCAACCGGTCCATCATCTGGGATAGGATAGGAGACCGGCTTAATGCCGGTGAAGTAGTAGCGGCCTTCGCTATCGGTGCGGAACTTGCCACGCAAGTTCATATCGGGCTGCTCAGGGTCCTGCTGCTCATACAGGCCGTTCTCGTCCGTTTCCCAGACATCGAGCAGGGCGCCAGGGATGGGCGTTCCATCGATGGAAAGCACCCGCCCGCTCATTACGAGCGGCTCGCCCCGGCCATCCTTGCTGATGGATGCTCCTAAAGGCAATTCCGGCGCTCCTTCCCGGTAGAATGGGCCGAGGACTGTACTCTCAGTTGCCCCATCAGGCAAGCGGTGATTGATGGCATCGACCAGCATCGAGACGCCGGTGACGTCTGAGAGCAGGATAAATTCCTGGCGCTTCTCATCGCACAGTTGGCCTGTTCTCGTCAGGAACTGGATCCCCAGCGCCCATTCTTCCTGGGTAAGCTCAACCTCGCGGATAAAAGCGTGCAGGTGGGAGATGAGGCTGGTCATCACCTGCTTCAATCTGGGATTGGGCGTGTGCGCCAGGCTCTCCAACACATTCTGGGTAATCTGTTCTTCTGTGTTGTTGCTCATGGCAGTCACACCCTCATTTCTTGCGAGGTGCTCCGCCTCCGCCCTTACTGCTCGCTCCGCCTTTGGCTCCGGCGCCTACGCCAGCTTCTTCGGGTATCCAGCCTTCCGGCATTTTGGCCTCTTCGCCGAAGAAAAACTCTTCCATTTGCTCGCGCAGGAATTTGCGAGCCTCGGGGTCAGCCATATTCAACCCATAGTGATTAATAATGAGCGTGCTCTGGGCCGGCCACATATCCCAGGCCTCTTTAGACACGTGCTCGTATATACGCTGGCCTAGCTCCCCAGGAAATGGCGGTTTGTCCAGTCCCGGGAGTTCGCGTCCAAGTTTGACACATTGAACCATTCGTGGCATGATAAAACTCCCTGATGTAGCTTGAATGCCTTTCTCTCTACAGAGATACTACAAGATAGAGAGGTTTCTGTCAAATAAGATGAAGCGCCAGCCGCGTGTGCTCTTCTTTGGAATGCCTGGGAATTTTTCACTGCCCTGCCTGCAAGCTTTATGGCAGGAGGGTATCGAGGTTTGCGCCCTCGTTATACCTGCTTCCCCAGATTACAGAACCGGTAAGCCTGCCATTGCCCGCAAAGAAGCGCCCAACCTGGCAAGGCCAATGCTGCCTGTATTGAATGCATCTCTACAGATGGATATTGTCCAGCTTGCCTGGCAGCGGGGCATACCCGTGCTGGAGGTTGAACGCATGAGCGATCCAGTGGTCATCTCTACCCTTGTCTCCTATGAGCCGGATATGATCTGTGTTGCCTGCTTTCCCCTGCGCATCCCGCGCACTATCCTGGAGATCCCGGCCCTTGGTTGCCTCGATGTTCACCCATCGCTGCTGCCCGATAATCGCGGGCCTGTTCCGCTGTTCTGGACGTTCCGGCGTGGCGACAGGCAAACAGGGGTGAGCATTCATCTGATGGAAGACAAGATGGATGCAGGGGATATCCTCGCGCAGGTCGATATCCCGGTACCGGAGGGTATAAGCTACGACCAGCTAGAAGCCCGATGCGCTGCGCGTGGGGGTGAATTGCTGGCTCAAACGGTGTGGGAACTGTACGAAGGGCGGGCAGTGCGTGTGCCCCAAGACGAGACACGAAGCAGCTATTACCCATTCCCCACAGATGAGGATTTTATTGTACCCGTTGCAGAATGGGATGCCGCTCATGTCTACAACTTCATTTGCGGGCTGGCAGGCTGGGGGCAGCCAATCAAATTACAACTCAGTACTGGCTTGTTGGAGGTTCAAAGGGCTATTTCCTATAGCCATGAGGGCATAGATATTGGTACTCAGGAAGTCTATCCCTCACATGAGGGGAGGCTAGAGGTACCATGCAGAACAGGGTGGGTGGAAATCCAAAAATAAGAGGGACAAATCTATCCCAGCAGCTTCTCGATGGTATGCAGGAGGTCGTCGAGTTCAAGAGGCTTGTGCATAGCAACGATATGGCGTTTTTCGATTTCTCGCCTAGGCAGGCGAGCACTGATTACGATAGCCGGTACATCTTCTAGCTCTTTTGTCTCATGTAAACGGTCGTAAAGCTCTATGCCATCTATTTTGGGTAGTTGATAATCCAGGATGAAGAGGCTTGGCTTGATACTTTCCACAGCCTTGAGCGCCTCATCGCCATCTGTTACCAGTAGCGCATGATAGGGAGTTTCCTGTGAAATAGCCTGGACGAGGAATGTACCGATCCCAGTATCATCCTCTACTACCAGAATAGTTTTGATTGGGTCGCTTTCTTCTTTTGCATCCTTTCTCTCGTGCTCGGACCTGGGTTTATCCTTCGTCATATATTTGCTCCAATATTTCACGCCTCAGCAATTTCGGCGTGCACCAAATTTGAATTCAGAGGGAATTATAGCACCGGTCGTCAAGCTGAGGCGTTCGCTTGCTGGCGAACGAGGAGCACCGGGCAGGGAGCGTGATCGAGCACGAAGCGAGCGACATGTCCAACTGATTTTGGTCCCAATAATGGGCCGGTATGATGCGGGGAGCGAGAGCAGATCACAATCAAATCCGCGTTCCATTCTGCGGCGCAATTGATGATCTCGCGTTCGGGTTTTCCCGTTCTCCTCAGAAGTTCTGCACCCGGCAGGTAGCGGCTGCCTTCTTCCAGGATATCCTGCGCGACAGCCAGTTCTGCGTGTTCCACTTGCTCTTTGCGTAGTGGGGCCAGGCCAGGGCCGCGCAGGTAGCGCTCGCGCTGTCGCTCCAGCTCTCCATGAGGGCCAGTATCGATTACATAGACCAATCCAGGAGTGAGAGCATCATCACGAAGCATTGTGGATATGGCTCTGCTGATCTGCTCGATATTGGTTCCATCCAGGCAGCACAGTACTCGCATAGATTCCTCCTATACTAACAACAGCCAGATCATGAAGGCTCCCGCCAGGAGCATGATCGGCGTTACCAGTATACCAATTTTGAAATAATCCAGGCTTGATACATCAAGATTGCGCCGCCGGAGGATCAGCAGCCAGAGCATGGTAGCAAGGGATCCAACGGTGGTCAGGTTCGGCCCGAGGTCACAGCCGAAGATCGTTGCTGCGATAAAGCCCAGGCGAGCAGCAGGTGAGATGTGCTGCACGCTCGAAAGAGCAGAGCGGAGTACGATAGCCATGGGCAGGTTGTTGATGACATTTGTTCCTACAGCGGCTCCCAGCGTGCCTATCATCACGGCACCAAAGCTGCTCCCGCCCGACAAAGAGAGGAGCAGTTGCCCGAACCGGGTGGTCAGGCCTGTACTTTCCAGGGCTCGCACGACGATGAACATACCGGCGATAAAGCCAAAAATTGACCAGGAAATTTGTTTCCCTAGCTCTGGAACCTTGATTTGTTTCCAGGCTAAGGCACCGATGAAAAGCAGAAAGGCTCCGGCAAGCGCTACAAGGGAGAGCGGGAACTGGATTGCGGCAGCAAGAACGTATGCAACCGCTATAACCAGCAGGACGATGCAAGTATAGCGGAAGTACGCGAGGTGCTTGATTGCTTCTGTGGCAGGAGGTAGCCGTTTGGCGTCGAAGCTTCCCGTGATCTGCTTGCGGTAGAGCAGGAAAAAGAAGGCGATGTTAATACTGATGACCAGCAGGCTGGGAAGCAGGAGCAGGCGCAGGAATATCCACAGGTTGAGCTGGAAGCGCGCCAGCACGATGATGTTGATTGGATTGCTGACCGGCAGCAGGAACGAGGCTGTATCCGCGATAAAGGTGCAGGCAAACAGGAAGGGGAGCACAGGCAGGCGCAGGCGTGTAACCAGCGTGTAGACAATGGGCGTCAGGATCAAGGCCGTTGCATCATTGGAAAGGATCATCGAGATCAGGCTGCCCAGCAAGAACGTGTTGAGAAGGAGTCGCCGGGAGCTCCCGCCTGCCAGGCGCATGGCCTGCGCCGCCAGCCAGTCGAAGAATCCTGCTGTTTCTGCCAGCGCGGCTATGGTCATCATGCCAAGAAAAAAGAGGAAAATATTCCAATCATTAACAAGTGTGACGAGCGCGTCCAGCGGTCTAATCAGGCCGAGGATGAGAAGTAGACATGCTCCTGCCAGGGCGATCAAAGCCTCGTTCCATTGAAATGGCCGGATCATGATGCCGATCAGCGTACACGCGGCAATGACGACAATGAGCAGCGTTGTCGCCAGCGCAGGCAGGTGAAAAAAGTCGAGCATGGGCCAGTTGTTGTTCTATAACACGTCTGCTTACTAATCTGAGTTCAAGTGAGTCTCAATGGCTGTTTCTTCCCTGACCTTCTCAGCGAGGTACATTTTCATCAGCGATTGGTAAGGAACATCTTTTTTATTTGCCAATGTCTTGAGTGCAGCAATCAAAGACTCCGGTAAACGAGATTATTGAAGTCAAGCACCCCATCCTCCATAAAAGCTAGTGTATATATTGATACAATACGTTTCTCTGATTGTCAAGGAAGCAAGCCATGTTATAGATGATTTGGAGATAAGCATGGGCAGCCTAAGGTTGACCGAGGGTCAGAAAGAGTGCCAGGGCGGCGGCAAACATGACGACGGC
>CADDZH010000069.1 GCA_902812455.1 Chloroflexota bacterium
GGGTGGGCCTTTATAACCAAATACATAATCCTCTTGTTTGGTACAGCGTATAATATAATAATAGATTAGAGGGAATACGTCGAAGGGGTTTTCGTGGAGAGGGCAAAAGATGATGTACTGCACGGGAAGAGAAGATGTGACTGAACCAGTCGAGCGCGCTCACACAGCCGTGGTGAATGTACCGCCCAGCCCGTATGTGCTTGTTGTGGATGACGACGAGGCCATCTTGTCTGTGGTAATGCTCTTATTAGAGACAGAAGCATTTGCGGGCGTTGGCTTTTCGGATAGCCGTGAAGTACTCCCTTTTTTAAGGCGAGTAGGGGCAGAGCACTTACCGGCCATCATTCTCCTCGACCTGATGATGCCGGTTATCTCCGGCTATGATATTGCCGCCCAGCTTTCCCGGGATGAACAATTTTCTCGCATTCCCATCATTGTCATGACCGCCGACAGCCGCGTGAAGAATATAAGCGCTGTCCCCGGCGCAGTTGATATGCTCAGTAAGCCTTTCCAGCTCACCGCTCTGCTCACAAAATTGGAACCATTCCTTTCATAGGAACCAGCACCTCACCGCCCATGTCATGCTGAGCGAAGCGAAGCATCTCTGGTTCCCTCGCATCAGACCCTTCCCCTTCACTGCGTTCAGGGCTTCGGCTCACGCGCTCAGGGTGACATGACTTGGTACCTTACTTGAACGCCTATGGAGTTGCTCCTACGATGGGACTTTAGGGTTACATCACCAGTTCGCGCAGCACCGCACGTTCTTTCTTGATAGATAAATTGCCCGTCGTCTATCGAGAATACTAGAGTGTGGTGTTGTATGTTTTTGAACTGGAAAAAGTACCTGTATCATAGCGACAGGGGATACCGGCCCCTTGTGGTGGGCGTGCGGCTTGCCCTCGCTGTGTGCTCAACCGTCGCTAGCCTGGTGATCGCCTGGATGGTCATTGGCAGCTCTCATCTTGCGGCTCATGCCAGCCCGCCAACAATTCGTGAGACTGCCCTGCCGTCCAGCATCCCCTGGGGCATAGCCTTTGATAATGCCGGGAACGTCTGGGTCGCCGAGCCGGGATGCGATGCAGCCCCAACCTGCGGCCCCCAGACTGGCAGCATTGCCGAGTACAGCCGCCAGAGCTTCTCCCTCGAGCAAAATTTCACAGAACCGGCGGGCTATTCCAGCCCGCTCTTCCTGGCAATCGATGCGAATGGCAACGTCTGGTTTACCGAGCCGGCTACCGATGCTATCGGCGAGCTTATCCCCAATGGAGGCAACCCGAGCTGGCAGCAGTTTGCTGTGCCAGCCTCGAATGCCATGCCCTATGACCTCACCTTTGACTGGTCGGGCAATCTCTGGTTTACCGAATTCAATGCCAGCAGCATCGGCGAGTTTAATCCTGCCACGCAGCAATTTACGGAGACAACCACGCCTACAGCCAATAGCATGCCGTATGGTATTATCGGCCCCGATCCCTCAACTGGCTCGATCTGGTTCACAGAAAATAATAGTTCTGTAGCTCGCATAGGCAGGTTTACGCCGCCGCTTTCCGGCACGCTCACAACCGGCGCCATCTCGGAATATCTCACCGTCAATCCCGGCTCCAATACGACACCGCACCTGATCGCCTTCGATTACCAGGGCGATGTCTGGTGGACGGAAGGCTTCAATGGTAGAATCGGACGGCTGGTAATCAACCAGGCTATCAACGGGACGAGCAAGGGCGTCACCGAGTTTACTGTGCCGCCGCCGAGTTGCGCTCCTAACTCCGGCTGTGGCGTGCATATTTCCGGCATCGGCGTGGATAGCAGCAACACCGTCTGGTTCGACGATTCGCTCAGCGCGCGTATCGGCTCGTTCGTGCCGGGCACGAATACCTTCTCGATGTACACGCTTCCAGGTGGTACGGGCAGCGGCAAGCATCCTCACGATGGGCTGGCCGTGGATGGCAATAACAACATCTGGTTTACTGAGGAATTCGCCAGCAATCTTGGCGAGGCCTTGCAGAGCAATGTCCCGGCTCCCACGCCTGGCCTCACGGCTTCTCCTGGCTCATCTACTCCGCCTGCTGCGCCCGTCAACAAGACCTGGTATTTCGGTGAGGGCCGCGTCGGCAATGGCTTCCAGGAATTTATCACGCTGGATAATCCCGATCCTGCCCAGGCCTGTGCCGCCGATATCCGCTATATGTACACACCTGTCGGCGGCACCGCCCAAAACAAGACGATCACTGTCACGATCAATCCAACCACGCGCGTCACACAATCCGTCAATAACGATTTGCAGTTCCCTGCTACCGGCCCTACGGCAGCCGATGTCTCGACCTTTGTGACGATCGATGCCTCCACGCCGGATTGCCCAGGTATTGTAGCCGAGCGGCCAATGTACTTCCATTTCTTCAACAGCACAATGAGGAATTTCGTGGAAAGCGGCAGCGATGTCGTGGGAGCCACGCACACGGCCAGCACATTCTACTTTGCAGATGTGCCGACTGGTGGCGGCTATGCCTCTTTCCTCACCATTCTCAATCCTGGCACGACTACAGCCAGCGTCACTGCCACGTACTACGCCAGCGGCAGGCAGATCAACCGGCAGGCGCTCCAGGTGGCTGCGGGAACGCGCGGCACGATCAACCCTAATGGCCTGGGCTTGCCGCAGCACGTGGCTGCCATTGTCAGTTCGAATCAGCCTATCGTTGTGGAGCGGCCATCGTACTTCGACAATATCAATGGCGGCAGCGCCGGTACTGTCTCCGGCGCAGCAACTGTCGTTGGCGCTCAAGCCTTGACGAATGACTGGCTCTTTGCCGAAGGCTCGACACATGCGGGCTTCCAGGAGCAACTGGTTATCGCCAATCTCGATACCCCGGCAGGCGCAACCGCCAATGTCTCGATCAAGCTCGAATATTCTAACAGTACCACGCAGGTTTTCAACCTGGCAGTCAGCCCTGAAAGCCAGGTGATCTGGAACGTCAACCAGCACGCCAGCAGCGGTGCCAGCGTTTCGGCCGAGATCAGATCGAGCGGGGCAAAGATAGTGGCAGAGCGCGAGATGTTCTTCCGCTACAACGTGAGTAGCTCAACGACAGCAGTGGGCGTCACAGATGTCACCGGCGAGCCAGGCCCGGCAGTGCAGGCAGCCTATAGCTTCGCCGAAGGCTATACCGGCAGCGGCTTTAACGAGTGGCTCACCGTGCAGAATCCGACCGGTAGCCCTGAGCGCCTCTTCCTCACCCTGATCAATGGCGCCGGTACGGTCTACACGCAGTGGCTGCTTGCCGGCCCGCAAACGCGCGTCACAGTGAACATTACGACGCTGGCGCAGCACTACCTGTCAACCAATAGCAATATCTCCATCCTGCTGCAGTCGCAGGACAACGCACCCTTCGTGGCCGAGCGCCCTATGTACTGGAATACAGGAGGTTCTCTGCCGACACAGGGTGGCAGCGATGTCATTGGATATTATGGACAATAGGCCAGAACGAAAATAGCGGGAGGTGCAGGAGGGCCGGCGGCCCTCCTGCCGGGGTTTGGGGTGTCCCCAAAAAATTCCTTATTTAAACGGATTTGGTATCATGAACCGTTTCTTCCGCCATAGAAACCAAAATAGCTTGTCATACGTGACGAGGAAAGGTGGATGAACCGTTTCTTCCGCCCGTAGGGAGCGTTTCCCTACGTATCATTCCTTATGATGAAGGAAAGGAGTATAAGTATGTTGGTTGGTATTCTTTGGGCCATAGTCGTGATTTTGTTTATACTGTGGCTGATTGGGTTTCTTGTTGCCCACCTCGGCGCGTTCATTCACATCCTGCTGATTGTGGCAGTCATTGTGCTGCTGTACAACCTCTTTGTAGGCATGCGCAGGACTGCGTAGGGGCCCGATTTATCGCGCCCCCATTTATCGCGGAACTCGATTTAGCACCCCCGATTTGTTGGGCCCCTTGCCGGTCTCCCGGCCAACGTAGGGGCCCGATTTATCGCGCCCATCGCCGATGATGAATTTTACCATTCACAGGGGCAAGCCTTATTTCCAAATGCCTGAAAAGACCGCCCGATTGTTGCATTTACTGTGGTTTTCATGTAACCTATATCTGGATACCTATCTCTCTTTGTGTAGATGTTGTCAATTCCATAATTCCAGAGCTGCACACCCCATCTGTCACGTCGCGCGAACCCTTTCAGCTAGAAAAGAAGCAACCCGCAACCCGAGGAAAGGAGAAAACAGCGATGCCTCTCTACATGTCGCAATTTGCTTACACCCCTGAAGCGTGGACAGCATTCACGAAGAACCCGGAGGATCGTACCAACGTCGTCAAGGAGCTGGCGGAGAAGCTAGGAGGACGCTTCGTCGGCCTTTACTATACCTTTGGCGAGTACGATGGGTTTGTCCTCTGGGAATTCCCGGATGAAGTTAGCGTTACGGCTGCTGTTCTCGCTGCTATCACCCCCGGTCACCTCAAGGCGACCAGAACGACGGTAGCCTTCAGCGGCGCATCCCTTATGGAGGCCATGCGCAAGGCAGGCGCAGTTACCTACCAGGGACCAAAACAGTAGGGGCATGGCCCCCACAGCCCTCGTGTATGGTAGGGGTAGGCCTTGCGCCTACCCTGGAAAGCTACTCTGTCAGAACTATCCTCGTATAGAATCCCCTCATCCTGTGAGAAAACTTGTAACCGAAAAATGGAGACTGGCATCGTCTCTATAATCGGTGGGACTGTCCACCTGCAAAAGTTTGAGGTTCTTCCCTCAAACGACAACAAAGAAAGGAGACACCTATGCAACACGCACGCATTGCAGTCTACCAGGTCAAGCCGGGTACAGCCGATGAGATAGTCCGCAGAGCGCAATCTGGTATGCTGCCAATCTTCCAGAGCCAGCCGGGGTTTGTCGCCTATGGGGGCGTCACAACGGATGTGAACACCGTAATTTCCATCAGCTTTTGGCAAACACAGCAGCAGGCTGAGGCGGCCGTGCAACTTGCTGCCTCATGGGTAAAGGACAATATTGCCGATATGATCGTCTCCGTACAAAATTATGTTGGCGATCTGCCTTTCTTCTCATCTACCGGCACCATTGGCGGTTAACAGTTTGCACACAGAAAGAGCATTTTCCATGTCTATCGAAGACGACAAGGCGCTTATGCGTCGTGGCTATGATGCCCTCAATGAGAGGGACTGGGCAGCCTTCGAGGCGCTGTGTGCTCCTGACATCGTGTTGCACAACGCCTCGATGACCATCCAGGGTTTCGAACCCTACAAACAGTTCATCTCAATGTACTTCACCGCCTTCCCTGATGGCCGTCTTACCATTGAGGACATCATCGCTGAAGGAGACAAGGTCGTAGCCCGCCACACTTTTCATGGCACCCACCAGGGCGCCCTCATGAATATTGCACCGACAGGCAAAGAGGTCACCGCAACAGGGATCAATATTGTCCGTTTCACAAACGGCAAAGCTGTCGAAGAATGGGCCAACTATGACGACCTGGGCCTGCTGCAACAACTTGGCGTTGCTCCTGCATCAGGGTAACATGACAGGAGTGGCCACAACGTGGCGAGGCCCTGCCACTACCATATACGGCTGAGCGTAGCTTGCCATCGTGTATGGTAGGGGTAGGCCTCGCGCCTACCCTCGAAAACAATTTCAGCATCTTCTGCAGAAATTGATAGCTAAAAAAAGACGAAGCGCGTCGTCTCTATTAACGGTGGAACCCTCCACCTTCAAAAGCTTGAGGTTCTTCCCTCAAACGACAACAGAGAAAGGAGCAACCCATGAAAGTCCTACACTGTCGCGATGTTGGCTTTGATTGTGATGGCGTCATTCGTGCTGAAAGCGAGGAGGAGGTGCTGCGCCAGGCAGCAGAACATGCGCAGACCCAACACGGCGTCCAGGTCACGCCCGAGTTAGCGAACCAGGTGCGCAGCAAAATCCGCGACGAAGGCTCGCAGGAACAAGTCACTCCCACCCTATGAGAGTGAATAAGTATCAAAAAGATACCCGACTGGCGGCGCGAGCAACGATAGAAGAATAGTTAGCAAGCTACATCATAATCTACCTTTGCATTTTTAGGATGGTATTGCATGAGGTAGCTCGTGCCGCCTGTAAACTCGTGTCCAGTGCAATAGGTCTGAGCCTGTTTAGCGGTCGTCCAGGTCGTCGCGCCCCAGGATGGCCAGTTATTTTGCCAGCCGCCGGTAATGCTTTTCCATTGAGCCGTCGTGCTATAGACGCCCACGGTTGTCACGCCATTCGCCACCAGCGCGTCATACTCACCTTGTAGGCTATTCTGATTCTGGACAACATCAGTATTCCACGTGTTGGCCGTTTCAACGTCAAGCCACCAGGTAGCGCTGGAAACACCAGCGCTCTGCGCAGCGTTGAGCGCGTAGAGACCGGCATTGTAGCCATAATTATAGGCGAGGCAGTTATTGTCTCCTTTGGCGCACACTTTGGGGTAGGTGTAGTTAATGTGGGGCGACTTATCATACCAGCCTGTATTGACATATAAGCTCAAGTTCTGAAAATGACTGGCTTCACTAGCTATACACGGATTGGTTGAGTAACCTTGACCATCTGTCACCCCAACTATGCCGAAAGTAACGCTCGGAACGCTCGCGCTGCAGTTAGGCCAGCTAATATCAACGCCTATCGTACCTGAACTATATGGGCCATATGCGGCAGCCATTTTTGTGGTCAATAAAATCAAGAATAGCGCGAACAAAACTGCTGTGAGGCTTAGCACCACTTTTTTCACGTCTTTTACTCCTTAACAATAACCTGATAGTAATCTCGAAATAAGGCAATCCGAATAATATTTATAGCATAGGCGCCTCACAATGGACTCACAAAAAGCCGCTCAAACATCACAGAACAATCACAGGCGCCTACCTTCTAGCTTACATCCCCATTGGGAGGGCGGCGGGCAAGAACAGGACAAGCGCCCCATAGACGATCAAACCTATGCCCGCGAGAAGGCTGATCAGCCGGCCACCGGGCAGCGCTTTCTCAGCGAAGATCAGCGCGGTCACCAATGCCATCACCGCGATATTCATGAGGCCGAGCGGAAACAGGATGACAAACAGCAGCCAGCAGCAACCGAGGCAAAAGGCCCCATGCTCAATCCCCATACGGAAGGCACCGGCATATCCATCATGCCAGGAAGTGAGGAGGAATTGTAAAGGCGTCCGGCATTTCGACAAGCAGACGTTTTTGAGCGGCGAGAGTTGATAGAGGCCAGCTACCACCAGGATGGCGCCACCAATGCGGGGAGCATTCTCCATCAGCCACATGGATTGGCCTGCCAACTGCTCAATTCCCAGGGCGAGAAAGTATGCCAGCACTCCGGACAAAACCCAGACGAGAAGGTAGGCGCTGGCGAAAATCCAGGTTGGCACATACGGCTGCTCCTGCCGGCGCTTGCTAGCACAGATGGCGCCAAACATAAGGATCATGGGAGCAGCAGCGGGAAACATCATCGCCACCATCATCACCGTCCAGATCGCAATGAACAGCACCGCGCTCATGCCCATGGTCAGGCCCATTGACTGGTTGTTCATCATCGGTGCCTGCCAGATGAGCAGACCCCAGGCGAGGGCGGCCAGCACAAGAAGCACGCCCAGGATCAGGTAATGCTCGCGTTGCAAGAGCTGGGGAGTGGTACCAGGCATGTCACTCTCCTCCGTGAGGAAAAGCCAGATTGCTTCTATGCGTTGGACCAGTTGATCGAGGCGTAGTGGCCGTTCTTACCCGAGTTATCCCAGCGCATGCCGTAGTCCGTCCAGGTGCTGTTCTGCTCGCCAACCGCCATTGCCAGCTTATCGGAAAAGGGATGGGCGTTGAGCGCCCATATCTCGTTGTTAGGATCCATGCTTGGCAGGGGTTGGACAGCCAGGTGCATAATGTTGGGAATCTCGACCGAGCGCCGTTTGCCCGCTATGTTAAAGGTGATCGGGACGGCTTTCGCACCCAGCACGGTGGAGATGAGAGGTGCAAGAGCGCCTAATGGGCCGCCAGCAGAGCCACTGAAAATCGCCTCAAGGGCCTGGCGCTGCTGCTCATTAGCTCGCTCATCAAGGTACATCGCGACGGACCAGTTTCCTTCGGCCATGGGTCCTGGTGTCCGTGCAATCATCGCAACATTCAAGCCATCGAGCGTGACGTTGCCGTAACTACCATTATTGATGTGAAAAGCAAATGCGACCTCACACGCTCCTTCTGTCGGCCTGGAGGTCAAAGGCGCGTTCGTCGAAAGTAGACAGGGACAGACTACCTTACAATTGCAGTTCTCGAAATAGTCACCCGTGATGTGCCAGCGCGTCTGTGTTGTAGCCATGCGTCACCTCCATGTGCGCTTTCCTGACTATCGCAACAAGAGTATGTTTGTTAAACAGCCTATATGTAGCTCTTCCATCTATTAAGATAGCATATCCTTTCTGCAAATACAACCCTTGTGAACCGGCACGTGTATTACACCCCATCGCCTAGGTCTGCGCAGCCGTATATAGTAGGGGTAGGCCTTGCGCCTACCCTGGAAATAAGGTAGCCTGCTTGTCTATTTCGACTGAAGCGATCCCAGAAAATCTAGCACGATCTGGTTGAACTCGGCTGGCTTCTCCATAAACGGATGATGCGCTGTCTCGGCCATGACCACCTTTTTCGCTCCTGGGATCTCTGCTGCCAGGTGCTCCAGTGGATTTGGCGCATCCCACTCTCCAAGAATGACGAGCGTGGGCACCCTGATCTCTGACAGGCGTCCAATCGCCGGCGGCTCCAATGGCACTGGCGGCGTCTCAGCCTGCGCCTCATCATCTGGGCGCTCCCAGTTGCGTGTCGTCATCTCGCGTACCCGCTCGCGCACGTCAGGAGCCGCGTGGCCCGGAAGCCGGCCAGGCCCATCTGTCCACAATTCCAGCGAGATCTCAACTGCTCGCGCAATGTCGTGCTTTTCGAATGCTTCATTCAGGCTCGTATACATCCGCACCACATCGGGATGCTTTTGCATCATTTCTTCTGATGGCCGAAATCCACTTACGCCTGCTGTGACCGGGATCAGCGCATCAACCATTTCAGGATGCTCAAGCGTAAAGTCGATAGCCAGCGCGCCTCCTCCAGAGACTCCCATCAGATAGGCGCTCTCAATGCCCAGGAATTGCATCAATGCATAGAGGTCCTGGCGATCAGAATACGACTCCCCTTTCGTAATCAGCCCTGAATCGCCAAAGCCGCGCTGATCGTAGCGAATGACTCTGTAGCGCTCGGCGAAGACGGCGAACTGATCGTCCCACGATCTTCGATCCAGCAGGTGTCCATGGATAAGTATGAAAGGATGCCCTGCGCCTGCAACCTCATAATACAATCGTGTGCCATTTACCTCTGCAAAACCTGCCTGTACATGCTCTGGGTTTGACATATTGTTGCTCCTCTCTTTTCATGTCTCTCTCAAGAGAATAGTATCGAAAACGGCCAGAAACGCCCCTATTATACAACGATTGCTTCTTTCGTATATTGCTTTCAGACAAAAAACCGTGTATATTTAGAGAACAAACAGAGAGGAAGAGGATATAATTACGCCTTTATTGGAGCAATACATGGATCAATATGAAGCTGCTGAAATACTCTCAGAGCTATCCAAAGTGCTTGCTACTCTGTTAGCTAACGTGTTATATGAATTGAACAAGTACGATCCAAAGGCGGTTTATCCAATCGTTTCTATCCTGGAGCCATATATAGAGACATCTTCAGAACTAGATTTAGACATGCCCCCGATATCCTCTACAAGAATTACCGCAAAAGTTACAGATAGAGGAAGAGCAGAACCCAAATTCGACTTTGAATAAGTGATGATGATGTAGCACAAGCTGACTTTGTACCTCAATCGCTTGTCTATGGTATGCTCCCTCACACCCCCTCCCCCATCCAATCCTCCACCCGCACGGCCTGCGCCAGTTCATTCACCAGCCGCACCGTCTCCACGCTCACCGTGATCACCTTGCCAACCAGGCGCACGATATACTCCTCGTCGTCCAGCCGGTTGGGATCGCTCACGATGCCGCTGCGCTTATCCTGGCTGACCTGGTACTGGTCGAGCACCCAGTCCAGAGCCGAGCGATTGCCCAGCCGGTACGAGAAGCATTCCTGCGGTATCCCTGCCAGCGTCAGGCTCTCGTTGACGATCACCGCCGTCCTATCCGGTGTCAATCTCATCTTCTCCACGCGCCAGCTAAAAGGCACATCCTTGTTCTCGATCCAGGCAAGCGGGTATTCTCTGGCCTGCTCGTAGTGCAGGTGCAGGTCCATCAACTGCCTGCCAATGCGTACACAGTCCAGGAAGGCCTCTTTCCTGCGCAGGAGGGGGATATGCGGCAGGTCGCGCTTGAGGTTTTCGGCGTAGCGCTCGCGGTACTGCGGGTGGTGCAGCATGGCATACACATAGTGGAAGATATCCCACTTCGTGACCTCCGGGCCATACCGCGCCTGGAACTGCTCCAGCGCCCAGTCGGTGATGTTCTCGCGCCGGTTGCTGCCATCTTCGTTGTAGGTGTAAAAGGGGAAACACTGAGATGCACCCTGTGGTAAAAGATCGGGAATGACATTGACTGCAAGAGCAAACATAGGCCATTCTGATCCCACTTTTAGCCAGATTACCGTGTTTTCCGCTTCTGTTGCTGGCGTGGGAAAGATGGTTGGAAATATGCCTTGTCGATGATTCATAGTGCTGTCGAAATAGAGAAATTCACGGGTATAGGGACGGTACATAGCATGGCGAATAGCCGATCCTGTAAACTTTGCTTCTATTTTGTGAGAAAGGCACTCTTTTAATCTACTACTCCATTTGATCTTTGTTTCATCATTCACTACAAAACCATCGATATCTTTCGGACAACCCGCTCGTATCCAACGGGCAACCTCAGCATTATATGTCTCTATCATGCTACTTGCTTTGATTGCCAGTTTGTCAGCATTAAAGTCATACATCCAAGTATCTCGGTTCGTTTGTACACCGGGCGAATAATTTTTGAAAATGGTTTGTACTTCTACTCCTCCAGCTTCTTCTAAACGTGCTGCCTTCGCCTCCTTTGTTCCCATCGGTAAGAATACCGAAGAATCGAACTCAGAATGCAAGAATTCCGTAAGCCAATTATGATTGCTATCGGGGTGTAATTTTTGCCACTCTATCCTGTAAATACTGGCCTTTGACGCCAAGAAATTTAGCTTTGTGCTGCGGTTCAGATTCTCAGGTATTTTATGATAGTAAATGGTTGCTGGCTGATCTAGAGTCTGGGCTCCTTTACGATTTCGCACAAGTAAGGTAATACCTATGCCTACCATGACGCCAAAGACATTACCTCCACCGCGCTTACGTACATTTCCACCAAGATCAAGGTGATAGATATAAGTAAACTCCTCTGATAATCGCTTGCGAAAACCATCAAAGGCAAAGCTATCCACAAAGCTGTTATTGCTTACAAAGCAAACGATACCATCGCGCCCTTGCAATCGGTCTATTGCCCAGCGGAAGAATCTAACGTAAGCATCGCTCAAAGCTCTATGATTCGTTGCTTTGGAACCTTTTACATACATGTCATAGATATGCTCATCAATCACCAGATACCTACGATTCTTATTATTATCATTCTCGCTCTTCTGTCCCACGTTATACGGTGGATTGCCGATTACGACCATGATCTGGGCGTCTTTCTCGCGCTGCACGCGCTCGGTGTTCTCTTCCACGAACATGGAAAGCTGCTGGCCCTCGGCCAGTTCCAGGGTGTCGGCGAAGCAGATGCCCTCGAAGGGTTCGTATTCGCCGGTGCGGCTGTAGTATTCGTGCTCGATGTTGAGGGAGGCGATGTAGTAGGGCAGCAGCATGATTTCGTTGCAGAAGAGGTCGTGCTGGTATTTGTACTTCAGGCGGTGATTGGGGATGCGATGCAGCAGGTTGACAATGTAGCTGCCGGTACCGACGCAAGGGTCGATAATCTGCACGCCGGGGTCGGCAATGGATGTGCCGAATTCGTGCTGCAAGACCTCTTCCACGCTGGCGCACATGAAATCGACGATCTCCTGCGGCGTGTAGACGATGCCATAGGTATCGGCCCGCTTGACCGAGTAGCCCTGGAAGAAGCGCTCGTAGACGGTATCGAGGAAGTGCTGCCGCTCCAGCCAGCCGTCGATGCTTTTGGCGGCGGCTTCAATGGCGACATAGAAGCGATCGAGGGACTTGAGGAAGTCGTGGCGATTGAAGGCGCGGCTGGTGAGGGCATCGATGACCTTCTCGATCTCAGCGGCGATGGCGTTGCGGCGCACGAAGTCGGGATTGTCGAAGACCGTGCTGAAGAGGCGCTCGGTCAGCAGGTGCTGCACGAGCATCTCGTTGATCACATCGGTGCTGATCTTGGGGTCGAGCGACTGGCGGCACAGCTCCGCGAAGGCGTTGAAGGCATCGATGAACTTCTTGTTGAGGCGGTATTCTCGCTCGATGACCGCCAGCAAAGCCCTTGCCAGTTCGGGCACCTGCTCCTTGAACTCCTGCACAGCCACCTCGAAGGAGGCGATATCTGGCTCGGTATAGGTAAAGAAACGGTGGAGCAGGTCGATCACTTCGAGGGGGTTGCGCAGGTCGTACTCGTCGGCCCGCCGTTTGTTCTGGTAGAGGATGGCTCGCCTTGTATTCTCGAAGATGGTATTGGTGAGCGGGTAGCCTGCCGCGATCTTCTTCGTGACCTCCCTGTCGAGGTCGCTCTGCGGCCCTTTGGCTTCCCAGAAGCCGCGTTTGAGGTCAAAGGTATCGCGCAGCACGCCGTCGGGGCGAATGCCACCCTCGATGGTTTGCTCCGGGATCAGCGTCCACTTTACCTGCCGAGCAGTATCGCTCAGCAGGTTCAGGAAGGCTGTCCTGACGGCGAGTTCATAATCCGCTTTGCCCTTGTAATCCTCAAGCTCTTTGTAGTAACGCTCAATCGCCTTTTTCAGCACGGCGATGCTCAAGGTTCCGGTCGCCTGCATATGCTCCCTACTATCCAGCTAGCAACGTAAATATAAACTCTAACGTTTCTCTAGTCTAGCGTGTAGGGACGAGAATGGCAAGGGGTAATACCGGTTCGTTTCTGGGAAGGAATTTCCTTCTCCATTTGTTAGTAGAAAATAGATAGCTGCTTATCTATTGTTAGCTGTACGTAACGCAGGCTTCTACTTCATCTAGATGGAGATAGCACTCATGGATACTTCAACCACTGCTCCCCGGGGCGTTCTGCGCGTCGATACACATCTTGGCAAGTTCTCGCAGGCCTGTACTGTGATACTGACAGGGCTTGCTTTTCTTCTCAACCAGCCCATCATCGTGCTTATCACTGCGATCATTATGCTGCTTGCCGCCCTTGTACCTGCTGTAAGCCCCTATCGGTTGCTCTACCGGGGCGTTGTGCTCCCGCTGCACCTGTTGCGCCCGCGCATTGTGGAGGATGATCCGGCGCCTCATCGTTTTGCCCAGGGCGTCGGCGCGGCATTTCTCATCGCCGCCACTCTTCTGCTGTTCTTGACGAAAGCGACGACGGTTGGCTGGGTGCTCGATCTGATCGTCTTTGTGCTGGCCGGCATCAACCTGTTCGTGGGGTTCTGCGCGGGTTGCTTTGTGTACTATCACCTGGGACGGCTGGGGCTGCTGCCGAAAGTGAGGTATGAGGGCGGCTTTCACTGGCGGGGAGTGTAAGAGAGATGCCAGATATCCTGATGCGACTGGCTGTGCTGGTGCTGGTCGGCCTGGCGCTCTGCCTGCTTGTCTGGGTAGGCAAGCGCTTCGTTGAGCGACAACGCCGGCAGGCGCTGGCTGCTGTGCCGCCACCAGAGATGAGCGCTACACAGCATGATTCCGGCTCTCAGGTGCGTATCTTAGCGTTCAGCAGCCCCGATTGCCACCAGTGCCATACGTTACAGGCTCCAGCGCTACTCAAGGTGCAGGAGGCACGCGGCGCGGTCGTGAGCGTGATAGAAGTTGACGCACCAAGCTCGCCTGAACTCACCCAGCGTTACCACGTGCTCACCTTGCCTACAACGGTTGTCCTGGATGCAGCAGGTCATGCTCATGCCGTCAATTATGGCTTCGCCAATACCCGGCGCCTGCTCCAGCAGGTGGATGAGGTATTGGCGAAAATCACAGCATGAATCTCTTATAGGGTTAATCAGGTTCTCCCAACAATTGAGCGCTGGCATCATAGTTGAGGGTAGGGGCGATGCTTCGCCACCGGCCACCATCGCCCTGGCTTTTAGCACCCAAGAGGCGGTGAAATCAGTTAATCATTAACCTTTGACAGGGACTTGTAATCGACAGGCCTGATCGGTGTCAGGTTTGCCTCGATCTCCTTGCGGTACGGCTCAAGGAAAGGTGGTAGTGCCAGTCGCTCACCAAGCGTGGCAGGGTCTTCGTCAACCGCGAAACCCGGGCCATCGGTAGCAATCTCGCATAGTATGCCACCCGGCTCTCTAAAGTAGATCGAGCGGAAGTAATACCGGTCGATAACGGGTGTCACATTTCCCACTTCCCCGGCAAGAAGGTCTCTCCATTGCTGGTGTTCCTCGCTATTTGGCGTGCGAAACGCCACATGGTGAACGCCACCAATGCCCACGCGGCCAAAGCGAAGTTCGGGCTGCACATCCAGGTGAACCTGAGTTCCAGGCCCGCCCGGGCCTACCTCGAACACCACAATGGGCGTCTGGTGTTCTGATTGATACGTGCCAGTTTGCCGGAAACCAAGCACCTGTGTCAGCAATTGGGCCGTCGGCTCAAGGCGCTTTACGGTGAACCTCACGGCATAGAAACCCTTGATCGCCTTGTCAGCCGGTACAGGGCTTGCTTGCCAGGGCACACCATGCAGCTTCCCCTGGTCGTCTACCAACTCGAGCCGCTGCCCTTCAGGGTCTTGAAACGCGAGCACAAGCTGACCATCTTCCCCACGCGGCTTGATACTATCGTGATCAACCTTGAACTCATCGAACCGCCTGGCCCACCACTCAAGCGCATCGCGCCCGGTCACACCGAACGAGATGGTGGAGATAGTGCCTGTGCCATGGCGATTAGGGCCGGCCATAGGCCAGTCAAAGAAAGTCAGATCGGTTCCTGGATGTCCGCTTTCATCAGCATAGAACAGGTGATAGGCCGAAACATCATCCTGATTCACCGTCTTCTTGACTAACCGCAACCCCAGAACCTGCGTATAAAAGGCGACGTTGAGAGAGGCATTGCCCGTGACTGCCGTCACATGATGGATGCCACCGAGTTGCATTGTATTGTTCCTTTCGTCCATCTGAAAAATTTACCTTAATATTAAGATATCATAATTTGAGATAATTGTCAAGCCCTCTGCTCATAACTTGCCTGCGCTGCAAGACCAAGCTTTCTGAGCAGTCGAATAGCTTCCCTCTTCTCATCGAGGGTGAGGCCGCTAACCGCCCTGCAGATAGCTTCCTCGTGCTGGGGAAAAATCTCATCGAGCAACTGCCGGCCCTTTTCGGTTATCTCGGCGAAGGTGATACGCCGATCATGCGGTGCGGGCTTGCGTGCCAGCAACTGCTTTTGCTCCAGCTTATCAACTGAATAGGTGATATTGCCGCTAGAAATCAATATCTTCTCCCCAATTTGCTGGAGCGGCAGAGGCCCTTTATGGTAGAGTAATTCGAGAATGCCAAATTCCGTTGAGTTTAAGCCATAGCGCCTGATATCGCGAATCGCGTGCGTCTCTACCCATCTATGGGCGCGAGCCAGCACGACAAACAGCTCTAGCGAAGCATCTTTTTCATCTCTACCTGGCATATATTTTTAATCTCCATAGATCAACGCAATATCTTAATTTTAAGATAATGATACCTCAATAAGAGACTGCTGTCAACGGGGCATTTTAAAGGCCAGCAAAAAATTCTGCCTCGCAAATGCTTGTGTTTTTTGGCTTCTCATGCTATACTACCAGAGTGGCGGCTGAAAGGCTGCCCGCACCCGCCTGGGATTGAAACTTCCAAGCCTGGCTGGGAAGGTACAGACCGTTGGTTGGCTGAAAGGCTGCCATAACCCGCCTGGGATTGAAACTCGTAGATCTGCTTGATCAGCGCTTTGTTCGGGTGGCTGAAAGGCTGCCCGCACCCGCCTGGGATTGACGATGAATCGGAGTGCTGGCGGCTGGGCTACGGACGGGCGACCACAAGGGCCAACCACCCCGCACCACATCCACCCTCGCCCCTGCTATACTACGATTCATTCCCAGCAAGGTACGTATCTGGAAACCATTGGAATACCCACAAATATTCGTTATCCATATGATCAATGTCACCAACAGCCTACACATGGAGCGGAATACCGTATATCGTAGGGGCGAGCGGGGTTGGGGCGGTGGAGTGGGCCTTTATGGTCGCCCGTCCGTTCCTTCATCATTGCGGTTGCTGGGTGGCGATAGTCGCGGATCCGTAGATTTTCCTGGAGATACAATCATGCTGCAAGAGAAAGCCAGCCCTACCTACCGGCGTGACCTGGGAGATGGCCTGCTCCTGCGCTGGTCCACCATAGAAGATACAGAGGATATCGTCCACCTGACCAGTATGGTGTTCCGCTTCGGCCCCGATGAGCCGCCTGCAGTTCATATGGTGAACCTGATGCGCGAGGCGATGAGCGGCCATTTCCCGCTGATGAGCCCAGGCGATTTTGCGGTGGTCGAGGATACGCGCCGCACTGAGCATCGCCTGGTGGCCTGCACCTGCCTCTGGTGGCTCACCTGGGAATACGAAGGCATCCCGTTCGTAGTGGGCCGGCCCGAAATCGTTGCCACCGAACCTGATTATCGTAACCGGGGGCTTGTGCGCGCAGTCTTCGAGCTGATCCATGCGCGCAGCGAGGCCCAGGGGCATCTCGTGCAGGCCATTACCGGCATCCCCTACTTTTATCGCCAGTTCGGCTATGAATATGCCATCGACGACCTGCGCGTGCGCAAGGAAACCTATTTCTCGCTGATCCCGCCGGCAAAAGCGGGTACGCCTGAGCCATATACGCTGCGCGACGCGACCACAGAGGATGTGCCTTTCATCCAGTCGCTCTATGATCGAAGCAGGGCGATATATTCCGTTTCGACCAGGATCGACGAGGGCTGGTGGCGCTACCAGTTGCGTGTGATGCGCAGGCTAGGGGGTGATGTCTTCTGGATTATTCAGATGATTATCGATACAGCAGGCGCACCGGTAGGGTATGTCTTAATAGCAGCAGAGCAATGGCAGCGCAGCATCCCTATCCTCGACCTGGCGATCGCTCCCGGTGTCAACTGGCAGGCCGTCATGCCACCACTGCTGCGCGCCTTGCAGGCGCAGAGCGCGGGCATCCCTACGAATAGTCCAGAACCAGCCGACACGATACGGTGGAACTTAGGTCGAAAGCACCCGCTCTATGAGGTGCTGGGGAAAGAGCTGGTATTTGAGTATGCAACGCCCTATGCCTGGTATGTGCGCGTTCCCAACCTGCCCGCCTTCATAAGGCACATTGCTCCCGTCCTGGAACGCAGGCTGGCCAACTCTGCCCTGGCGGGCTACAGTGGCACATTGACGCTCAACTTTTACCGGGGAGGCTTGCAACTGGTCTTCGACAAGGGACTATTGGCGGCAGCAAAAGATTGGAGGGCTTCCGTATGGAACTCAAACGAGGATAGTGGATTCCCGCCCCTGGTCTTCCTGCAACTGCTCTTTGGCTATCGCAGCCTGGATGAATTGCGCCATGCGTTCCCTGACGTATGGGCCAAAAATGAGGTAGAATTATTACTCAAGACGCTGTTCCCGGCGAATGTCTCGTGGGCCATCCCACTCGGGTAAAATTTCGTAGGGATATTGTCAAGTTAATTTATCAGCGTGGGCGCAATAATGCACATTGCGAGCCAATCCACCAATCGACTGTAGTAGTCCGTCAAGCTTCATGTGACCGATACCATGTCGTGGCCTCCCTTGTGGGGGCCAGGCTTTCACCCACCACTTGAAGGTTGACAGACTAGGGCGTGTTTGCAAAGTGCTTAACTTCGATTTTTGGACGCGCTTCTCAAGCCAATTGAAGAGAGTTTGCAAACACGCCCTAGTAGGGGCCGATTTATCGCGCCCACCGCCGATTTATCGGCCCCTGTCTAGGCTAGACCGCTATCGAAATAGTGTGTTAAAGTTCATAATTGGACCCCTACAAGTAATATTTTTTACGATGATCGAGGGAGGAATGCATGATACGCACGAATTTCCAGCACCTGCTCATTACAGAAGATGGTGGCGTACTGACCATCACCATGAACCGGCCAGAGGTGCTCAATGCCTTCAACGATACCATGATAAGGGAACTGGGCGAGGCTATAGAAGCTGCCGCGCAAGACGAGACAGTACGCTGCGTTGTGCTCACCGGCGCGGGCAGAGCCTTTGGCTCAGGCCAGGATGTACGCACGTTTGCAGCCCTTCACGCCAGCAGTGCATCGACTCCGGTGAGCGAGCATCTGAAGAAATATCATCGCATTATCTCTGCCATTCGCACGATGCCCAAGCCGGTAATTGCTGCCGTGCATGGCGTTGCTGCCGGCATTTCTTGCAACGTTGCCCTGGCCTGCGATCTGCGCATCGCCAGCGATGATGCTCGCTTCATCGAGGCGTTTGCCAGGATTGGCCTGGTTCCTGATGGTGGTGGCGGGTATTTCTTGCCGCGCCTGGTTGGCCTGGGCAAAGCGTTGGAGATGGCCATGCTGGCCGAAGAGGTGAGCGGGCCAGAGGCCGAGCGCATCGGGCTGGTCAACAAATGCGTGCCGACTGAAGAATTCGAGGCGGTGGTGCAGGCGCTTGCCCGGCGGTTGGCGAGCGGCCCAACTCGCACCTACGCCCTGATCAAGCAGTTGATGAACGCTTCCTTCGAGAGCGACCTGCAAACTTCCTTGCACCTTGAAGGCGAACTGCAGGATATCGCCATCCAGACGCAGGATCATCGCGAAGGCGTCAACGCCTTTTTGCAAAAGCGGCAGCCCAACTATATTGGAAAGTAGAAACCGGCAAATGGTATGCGAACAGGCCACAGCGTATATGGTAGGGGCGACCCTTGCGGTCGCCCTAGCCTGTTATGTCACCTTATGAGGGCGATCTTAATAATCATTCACCGAGCTTGATCCATGCGCATCGATACGTTAGCATCGAATAACCGGCAAACGCAGGGCGCGCAACGGCGTGCATGGCTGCATGAGCACAGCCCACAGCACCTGGAGCAAAGCGCAGGCTTGATCCTCTCGGCCTTGCATAGCCGCCCTCATAGCACATCGCCAAATGTTGTCGTGCTGGGCGCTGGCGCCTGCACTGAGGTGCCCCTGGCAGAACTGGCGCGTACCTCCGACGAAGTTGTGCTGGTTGACCTTGACCTGCTATCGATGCAGCGAGCACGGGACGAGCTACCTTCGACGGCGTTGCGCAAGCGAGTGCGGCTGCTTGAGCGCGATATTACGGGTGGCGCCAGCGCAAACCTGAACCGCCTGCTGGAGAAGCAATCATGGGCAACGATTGTTTCAGAAGGGCCAGAGGCTCTTTTTGATGCAGCGGCACAGTGCCTGGATCAGTGCATTGTTCTCGACCCGCCTGAGATAGAGGGGCTTGCGCAAGGCGAATTTGGTCTGGCGATCAGCTCGCTGGTGCTGACACAGCTCTTCAGCTATCCCCTGCTCGATGTGCTCGACCTTGTGCAGCGCGTTGCGCCCCAGTTCCTTGGCGAGCAAGAGCGCCACCGCCGCTATCAAGAAGCTGCGCAGGCATTCCGCACACGCATCATCCAGGCTCACCTGCATCTCTTGCGCACGCTGGCAGATGAAGATGGCCTGGTCGTCCTGCTCAGCGATATACGCGGCTTCGCCTTCAGTGTCTACGGCAGCGATCACGACGCACAGCATCGCCAGGCCATGCCGCTCGTGCCCCGCAGCTTCTTTGATCTTGTGTGTGAGAACTTCACCATCCAGGAAGAGCGCCACTGGGAATGGATCAGCGACTTGCCTGAAGGCGAGAGACCAGGGCGAGGGTACGAGGTTGTGGGATATGTGTTGATGCCTCTGCCTGCCAGTCGCACTGGCATAGTTTGACTATCCTCTTGCCGGCGTGCTATGCTAGCAGGGTACCTGGCAAAGATGGAGGTACAGTAACTGGTAAGCAGGTTATATCAGTGAGAAAGAAGGACATTATGAGTAGCCAACAGCCTCCTGATTATTCGTACAACCCGCCGCCACCCGATTATAACCAGTCACCTGATTATAACCAACCGCCAAATTACAACCCGCCGCCAAATTACAATCCACCGCAGGAGCCGTATCAACCACAGCCACCAGGATATGAGCAGTATCCACAATACCCGCAATACCCGCAGCCTCAACAGTATCCAGAGTACCCACAGCCTCAGCCAGGATACGGGATGGCGCCACCGGAGCGAGGGAGAGGGCAGGCAGTTGCAGGTCTTGTTTTCGGCATTATCAGTATTATCGCCGCCCTGCTTTACCCTCTCGTGGGAGTGCCCATCGCCATTATAGGGATTATCCTCTCTGCGCTAGGGCGTCGTTCTGTTTCGCGCCGCACGCTGGCTATTGTCGGGCTTGTCCTTTCTATTATCGGGTTGATACTGTCGCTGGTCATCATTGCTCTGGAAGTATACATCCTGGCACACCGGAGATAGGTGAGTACAATGGCCTAGAGGATATCTCCAACCAGGAATCTATGATACAATGCTGTCAGGAGCACCGGGGAATATGCCTGTGCTTCCAGGTGAATGTCTTTTTAGTGGCATCAAGGTTTCTCGAATTACTGGCCGGTGATGCGTTGATGCCTATTTTCTGACGAAGTAGCTAGACGAAAAAGGAGCGAATTGAATGCATGTAAAACTCGATGTGCTGGAAGAAAAGGGCTTTGTTGTTTTAAAAGACTATGATGGCCCGCCGGTTTCTCCGAAGGAGTGGGAAGGCCTGGAGTACATGGACTGGAAGAGCGGCGGCGATACCAATTTTGCGCCGATTGCCTCGGCGTTTGGCGACATGGAGTGCCACGGCTTCTGGGATCATGGGAAGCCCGATAAGGATGGCATATGGACGAAGAATGCTGGGGAATGCCCCACCCTGGTCGCATGGACAAAGAATGTGGGGGCCAGGTTTGGGCGAGTGCGTATCATCAAACTGAATCCCAATACCTATGAAGAGGCTGTTCACAACCTGCACCTTGATGACAACAATCGCCTCAATCCTGATGGAGAAGGCTGGGTTGTGCGCGCATGGCTGCAACTCACCGATAATCCCAATTCATATATGATTTTGCGTGAGGATAAGGATGATCCTTCGACCGAGTCCCGCATTGCTTTACCGAGGAATCGCCAGATGGTGATCGATTCACAGCGCCTGTGGCACGCCACGTGGCATCCAGGGCCTGAGCCGCGTTATGCCTTGATTGTCTCGTTCGAGAGCGGCCCGGCTCTGCAGCGCTGGATCGAAAGCCAGCTCCCCGCTCCTTCGAGCGTGCGCTAAAGAAACATAGTAGGGGCGGGGGTGGCAGGGATGGGAGGTGCGGAGGCTTGCCTCGCCCCAGCCATTCCCGTGTTCCAGCCATCATGCTGTTTTAGAGGCCAGGATGCGATCAAGCGCGTCCGGGTTTTTTTGTAGTCGCTTTAATGCCGCGTCTTCTTGTTTTTGGGTCAGGGTCCCTGAGGCGACAGCCTGATCAAGGTATGGCTTTACGACACTGGTCACAATGGTTTGCAGTTGGGTAGTTGAAATGTTCTGGGCTGTAGCGATCTGTGTTAGCGTTTGCCCTGATTTCAAATCTGATTGCAATTGAGCGACGCTAAGATGGAGCTGCTGCGCCACCTGGCTCTGGATAGCAGAAGCATTGGCTTTCAGCACTGCAGTAACAGGATTTTTCTTGGGTGTAGTTGCTGTAGACGTAGCAGCCACTGCCGGTGTAGCAGTAGGGTCCTGTGCCCGGTTGCCAGCAGAGGAGATGAGCGGCCCGACTACCAGAAAGCCGATGGCCAGCAGAATCGCCAGTAAGGCAATAGACCCCCCGATAACGATGATAATAAGTCTTTTCATACAGTTTTGTGCCTCCTCATTTCATACATTTGCATGCTTTTTTGACCTATTGTAAGAACGTAGGTATCGCCTATTTGATATCAAATGCTTTGAAAAAGGGATTTTTTGGTACCCTTTGCCCCTACAGTTTACTCTGTAAAAATAAGGAAACTGTTGGCAAATGTTCAAGGTTTCCTCAAAAAAAGAAGTTGATATGCATGAGATTGGCTTGCAGGTGACCTATAACCATAAAAAGGAACATAAACAGGAACGGGAGGCACAGTCTCGCTTGGCTGTACCTCCCGTCCTGTAGCACGAGAGAGAGAAGAAGGAAAGGGATGGAGTTAATCTGCTGCTTTCCTCTATGGTTACCTCCAGATGCTTTTCTCTTTTATTAGGTTTTGTCAGATGTGACAAGAGTATCATAGTGTGAAGATGTGAAAAATTTGTATGGCAATCTTCAAGATTTTGTCAAGATTTAGCGGAGGGGCGTGGGACCCTGCTAGAAGCGTATGATAAGTTCCTGGCTTATGGTAGTATTAAAATGAGGATAAGATATTTTGTTTGAGAGCGATGTATATGTCTCAGAAAATACTGATCATTGAGGATGAGGAAGGCATTATTCACCTGCTCAATCTGTACTTGAAGGATGCAGGCTACGAGGTGGTGGTTGCAAAGGATGGAGCCGACGGCATGGCCCTGCATGCGCGCGAGCATCCTGACCTGGTGATCCTGGATATCATGCTGCCGGCAATCGATGGCTTTGAGGTATGCAGGCGCATCCGGGCGTGGTCAAAGACCCCTATCCTCATGCTGACGGCCCGTGGCAGCGAAGATGATCGCATTCAAGGACTTGAGCTGGGAGCCGATGACTACCTTGTGAAGCCGTTTAGCCCACGCGAGCTGGTAAGTCGCGTGCGGGCAATTTTGAGACGTACAGGCAGTTCCGAGGGAAACGAAGGGGGCAAGGATCGCCCTGCTCCTGGAGCACCTGCAGCGGATGATGGAGTCTTGCGCTTTCCGGGACTGGTGATTGACACATTGGCGCGGCGCGTGGAAGTCAATGGCAGCGAGGTGCAGCTCACTCCTCTTGAGTTTGACCTGCTGGCGCTGCTGGCCAGATCGCCGGGGCGAGTATTTACCCGCGAAGTGTTGATGAACAAAGTCTGGGGCTACGATTACCTGGGTGATGGGCACACAATCGATGTGCATATCAGCGCGCTGCGCAAGAAGATAGAAGCAAACGCTGAGTACCGCTATATAACTACCGTGTGGCGTGTCGGTTACAGGTTTGAGGTCAAGGCGCGCTCGACCGTTCCATCAGCATAATTTAGATGAGTAAAATGCGTGCAGGTCGGAGATGTATGAAGTAGTTGCTGGCAACCCGGTGTAGGGGCCGATTTATCGTGCCCACCGCCGATTTATCGGCTCTACAACCCAATTCATACGCCCCAGGTTAAAAGTAGCAAGCTGATATACATCGGATACAAGTGATATGGGCGAACGAAGAGGAAAGACTATGCGAACCCACTGGCGGCAGAGTATACGCTGGCGACTGGCGCTAGGATCGGTGCTGGTATCGCTGCTTGCAACAGCCCTTTTAGCAATTGCTGCCATCCTGGCGATTATCTATTATTACAATATCGATCAGAACAACCGGCTGAACAGCTTTGCGGCTGATAGCGCGCAGCGCATAGGGATAAACTATGCCAGCAGCTTTAGCCTTGTCAAGGCATCGGCGAGCGCCTTCCCCAACGCATTAGAGCAGAACTACCAGGGGGAGCAGTATTTGCTGGTTGTGCTCAATCGTCGTGGCACGGCGGTCTATCCTCACTTCGGCGCGAATCGTCCCACCCTGGCCGCTTTTGAGGTCGCGCTGGACGATCCATCTCTGAAAAGCGGAGATTTTGCCGGCTTGCGCAGCGCCATTGTAAATAGCGAGCATGGCATTGTTGCTAGTGGCCAGCTTGGTTCTGGTCACCTGCTTGCTTTATCCAGGCCTTTTGTGGTTTATCCGATTTTCTACGGTGGGCATAGCGGAGCGCCGGTAGTGGGAGTACTGGTATTAACTCCTCTTTCGGCTGCCGAGAACACGATCCCGCCATTTATATCTGCTGTGGGCCTGACAGTGCTGGTAGCTTCGGTAATCGTGGCGATCCTGGCCGCGCTGGCGGCAATCCTTTTTTCGCGCACCATCACGCGCCCCCTGGCCGATCTGACGGGAGCGGCTCGCGTCCTGGCCTCCGGCGACTATTCAGCACGTGTCACAACCAGTGCGCATGGGGAGTTGGAGGAACTGGCAACCACATTTAACGAGATGGCGGCCAAGCTTGCCAGCGATGTGCAAGAGTTACAACAACAAGAACTGTGGCGCCGCGAGCTGATCATGAATATTACGCATGATCTGGCAAGCCCTTTGACGGCTCTTGCCGGGCTGGGGGAATCGCTGGTGGATGGGGTCAATAAGGATCGCGAAGATTATGAAGCGACGGGACGAGTGATCGTGCGCGAGACGTTGCGGCTGCGCCGCCTGGTTAAAGACCTGCACATGATGGCAAAGGTCGAGGCAAAAGCTATCCAGCCGCAACTCAAGCCGCTGCGCCTGGCTGCAGTGGTTGACGAGGTGCTGGCGGTGCTGGCGACCGAGTTTGAGCGCGCAAACGTGGAACCCCGCAATGTCGTTCCTTTCAATCTGCCCCCGGTTCTGGCCGACCCGGATATGCTCACGCGCGTATTTTCAAACCTGTGCGATAATGCGCTGCGTTACACTCCTCCCGGCGGCAATGTCACGATTGATGCTGAGCAGAAAGGTGACCGCATCGTCGTCTCGGTAACCGATAGCGGAGAAGGTATCCCCACAGGGGCATTGCCGCGCGTCTTTGATCGCTTTTACCGGGCTGATCCCGCTCGCCAGGTGAGCACCGGCGGAAGTGGGCTTGGTTTAGCGATTGTGCGCGCAATCATCGAGGCGCATGGGGGAAGCGTATGGGCTGAAAATGTGCCGGACGGCGGCGCGCGCCTGCTGTTCACCTTACCCGTCGATACTGCTGCTACCACCCCTATTCCAACCCCTATCTGGAATGCTCCAACGAGGCCTTTGTCATCGGATAATGAACTTTCATAAATTCCCCTGGCTATAAGGAATATGACATGGCCGATGAATCGGCGGTGGGCGCGATAAATCGAGCCCCTACGGATTTCCCATCATTGTGTTCGTGTTCTTACTAATAGCCCATCCGGCTTATGTCCTCGACTCCGCTGCCACGATAATGCTATACTGGTGGCTAACATCTCAACTACTTGCCTCGTTGTGCCGATAAATAAGAGAAACGAACATGGTGATCTGGATTTCGGGAAAAAGAACAATAGCAGTGTGAAAAGGATAGCAATGACTACAAATATGTCTTCACTTCACGAGCGCCATCTCATGCAAAGCTCGCTTTCCTCCGACCAGGAATCGCAGGAACTGAGCAGTGTTCTCCAGCAAATTGTGCAGAACGCAGGGGCTTTGCTCGAGGTGAGTAGTTGTTCAGTGGCGCTGGCCGATGTCACAGGCTCTGTGCTCATTACGCAGGCCGCTCTGCCCCAAAATGGGTTTAAGCCGCGCTACACACGCTTTCACCTCAACGAGGGCGTGGCAGGTTGGGTTGCGGAACATCGTGAACCACTGGTAATCGACGATGTACAACACGATCCGCGTTTCAAGCGGCTGGGACGCATGCCTGTTGGTTCCATGATCTGTGTGCCACTCATGGATAATGATCAGGTGATCGGTACCCTGACAGCCAGCAGCCCTGAGAAAAATGCGTTCAGCGCGCGCCAGCTACAGATGCTGACCATCTTTGCTGAGCAGGCGGTCCTGGCAATTACGAATGCGCACCAGGCCCAGCAGCTACGGGCTATTGTCACGTCCAGCTCGGATGGAATCGCTCTTATCGGAGCCGGCAGGCGCTTTATTGAAGCAAACCCTGCTTTTGGCCGCATCTTTGGCCTGGATCCCCAGCAGGTGATTGGTATGGAGTGCGTGAAGCTGTTTGGTTGCGATGATGAGTGCTTCGGTGAAAGGTGCCGCGATCTCTGTATGATCCAGAAGGCGATCCAGCAAGGGCAGGCCCTGCCGTATATGGAAGTCGAGATGCGTGTGAATGGCTCGCCGCGCTCTATCGGTTTGAGCATCACGCCGGTTTCGACGATGAAGAAGCCGCTCTGCCTGGTTATTGCTCGTGATGTGACAGCAGTACGCGATACCATGCGTATGAAAGCCAATTTTCTCTCGATGATTACACACGAACTGCGCTCGCCGATCAACGCTATTCATGGCTACCTTGACCTGGCCCTGGAAGGAGTGGCCGGAGAACTGAATAAGCAGCAGCGAGAATTTGTGCTGCGTGCTCGTGCGAGCAGCGAGTATCTCTACGCGCTCGTTGAGGATGTGCTGCTGGTTGCGCGGGCCGATGCCGGGCAGGTGCGCCTGAATCGGGAGCTGGCCAGCCTGCAGGAGATTGTGGACAACGCGGTTGAAGAGCTGGAACTGATGGCTACCGATAATCAGATTACGGTCAATGTTGATGTTCCCCAGAATTTTCCTCAAATTTATGTCGATGCTGTACGCCTCCAGCAGGTATTGCGCAATCTTGTGAGCAATGCGTTGCGCTTTACGTCCCCTGGAGGGCAGGTGACGATTGCGGCTTCTATTGTGCCTAAGATGAAAGGCAGCGATAGGGAGGGGGCGATGACAGAGAGGGAAGGAGCGATGGCAGAGGCAAGCTCTGCCACTACAGGGGCATACTCTCAATCTCAGGAGGATAGCGAAATGGAGGCGGAGGTGACCCGGTTGTTAAAGCTGCAGGTGAGCGATACAGGTCGTGGGATTGCGCCGGAGCACCAGGAGCGGATTTTCGAGCGTTTTTACCAGGTTCCTTCCAATGGCGGGCGTGCCAGCGGGCAAGGGTTGGGGCTGGCGATTGTCAAGATGATTGTGGAACTGCATGGCGGGCAGGTGAGCGTTGAGAGCGTGCCAGGCCAGGGCAGCACATTTACCTGCCTGCTACCCTGCGTGCTATCGTAGGATAGGCAGGTATAGCGCAACGCTACCCCCATATGCTATAATCAGTAAAGAATATACTGAGGTAGTTCTTGCAGGAGTAATTTTTGCTAAGCCCGGCTGACCGAATAAGGAGTTAAAAGGTGAGTATGTTAGAAACGCTATGCCTTTTTCTCGGCATCTGGCTCCTCTTTTTATTGCTAGCGGTCTACTACCTTTCGCAATCCCCTGATGGGAGAATGGGGCGTTTGCGCGATTCGGTCAGCGAGCATCTCTCCGCCGAGAGCCGGGCTAAGGTGCTGCTGCGGGAGATGCTGTCAGAAAGCCAGTACCAGCAATTGATCAAGTTTGGCTACCTCGAAGTTCAAAGCCCGACGTATGATTACCGTACATATCGCATTCCCGGCGCGGGCGGCCTGGTGAAGGTCTATGAGCGGGGCTGTCCGATTATGGAACTTTGCCTGCAGCCTGCTGAGCCTTTACCCGATGGTGACGTGGTGGTGATGCACAAACTCATGATCGAAGCCAACGAACAGGAATATTTGCAGAAGGCCAATCATTTTGCCCCCGGTATCATTTCACTACGCTGCCAGCATTTCTAACGCGAAGTTCTAGCTGGTTAAGCATTTTCACCCATGATAACTCCTTTTGATGTGGTAGTATTTTTGTATACCAGGTAGTGGTTGTGTTTAACTTTCACCCGCAGAATACGTATGGATTCAATGAGAGAAGCTGGATCAAGGCCTGACTCCCACAAGGGGAGTCACTACATGCCCCTTTTCTCGAGACAGGAGATGTAGTGGCCTCCCTTGTGGGGGCCAGGGGTCCGCTCTAAATATTCGATGCGAGAAGGCGGTCATAAGCTATG
>CADDZH010000070.1 GCA_902812455.1 Chloroflexota bacterium
GGCCAGCAGCGATGTGAATGCGGAAAAAGATGTACTGACAGCTCAGGCGCAGGGCCAGATCAACACGTTTCTCAAGCAACATGTGCACACGGGTGATCAGCAGGGAAAGCCGCTTGTGACTGCAGTCGCCCGTGCATTGCCTCCGGTAGGAAGTATTACCACTAACGGTACTTTCAAGGAAACGGTACAGGTGCATATGACGGTGCTGGTTGTGCGTGCATCTAGCCTACAGGCAGCCGCAGCGGCAGAAATGAACGAGGCGCTGAAAACAATCCATCCTGGTTATGCGCTTGTTCCACAGCAACCCATAGACATAACGAATGTGAAGAATACGCCATCGAAGGATGGGGAATCGCTCGCGCTCTCCTTCACGGCTGCCGGGCAGATAGCTCCGCAGATTTCAGTCGATAAGGTGCGCAGTTCAATCACCGGCAAGCGCATTAATGATGCGCGAGCTGCTTTACTGAGCGGCCAGAGTGGATTACCTCATATACAGAACGTCTCGATCACCGTCTATCCAGGCTTTGTTCCATGGGTGCCGTTCTGGCAGCAGCGCATCAACGTTTCCTTCAAAGCTATTCCCGCGCAACCTGTGACGAAACCGAAGAAGTAAAGTGTAAGCTTGCTTGCGCCGAAAGGTATAGGGTAGTATCCAAAAAGTTGACTTCTTCGTTAGAATGCTATAGGTGCGGCAAAAAGTATTGGGCCTGGATAGGATAAGATGGCACGATTGATGGCGCTGGATGTTGGAGAGGTCAGAATCGGCGTCGCCGTGAGTGATGCCAGAAAAGTGCTGGCCTCTCCCTATACCACCCTGCAAGTTTCTCGTGACGAATCCCGGCTATGGACGGCCATCCAGCAGCTTATTGATGAGGTGGAGCCTGAGGGCCTTGTTATTGGTTTGCCGGTGAGCCTGGATGGGCAGATACACGCACAGGGAGAACGTGTGCTGGCCTTCGCGCAACGCCTGAAAGCGCATATTGCGATCCCGATCACCTTCTGGGATGAGCGGCTTTCGACGGTGGAAGCTCAGCGCCTGCTGGCAGAACGCAATGAGCTTGAGCGAGGAGAATCCCAGAGACGCGGGAGCCAGCAGCGCAATCTCTCAAGGCGGAGGCGGCGACAGAAAAGCCAGGAGATCGATGCGCTGGCTGCTGCCGTTATATTACAGGAGTACCTGGATCACCTGGGCAATGGAACAGAGGACAGAACAACATGAAAAGGCGAAGCTCACGTGGGGCCATCATAGCAGTGTTGCTGGTTGGCATACTGATTTTTGTTCTCGCTTATTATGCATGGAATACTGCCATTGCTATTTTTCAGCCGGTGGACCCGCCTGGGCACGGGCGAGTCATTCCTATCAGGATTGAGAAGGGTGAAACCACGGCACAAATTGCCGATGATCTACAAGCAAAGGGGCTTATCCGCAACGCGCTGGCTTTCCGTATCTGGGCCCGCATTAAGGGATTAGATAAACAATTGCAGGCAGGCGGGTACAACCACCTGAATACGAGCATGACGATCAGTGATATTATTGATGTCCTGCTTACTGCGCCGCCCGATGTGTTGTATGTAACCATACCAGAAGGATACCGTATTGAGCAGATTGCGCAGGCTTTTGCTAGCGCGGGATTGGTCAAGTTCAATGAGCAACAGTTCTTGACTTATACCAGGCATCCGGCGCAATTTCCTGATGCCGCCAAATACCCTGTTTTAAAGATGATACCCCAAGGCGATTCGATGGAGGGACTGTTGTTCCCGGCCACGTATGATATCCCACTGGATGCTGATGCGCGCTACGTGGTGAACAGGATGCTCACCACGTTCGATGATTACGTGGCGCAGTATAATCTTGTGGCCAAAGCACGGGCAACCGGCATGAACGAATACCAGATGGTTATTCTGGCCTCGATAGTCCAGCGCGAGATACGTAATATTAAGGATGCGCCAGGCGTGGCGGGCGTGTACTGGAATCGCGTGCAGAACAAGATACCGAACGATACTGCCGGCTATCTCGATGCCGATCCAACCGTACAATATGCACGTGATACGGAAGATCCGCCCAGCCAATACTGGCTGCCGCTGCAGGGTCCTGGGAAAGATATTGCCACTAATAGCCCATGGAACACCTATGTTTTTAAGGGCCTGCCTCCAACGCCGATCTGTAGTCCGGGGCTTGCTACGCTGGAAGCGGCCGCATCGCCAACGAAGTCGGACTACTTCTATTTCCTCAATACAAGCAACGGAACGACGGTCTACGCCACAACGTACCAGCAATTCCAGCAGTTGGAGCAGCAGTACCTGCATTAAAGAAAGTAAATTAGGAATGAATCTGACTATTCTGCAAACCATTATCCTGGCTTTGTTGCAAGGCATTACCGAGTTATTTCCGATCAGCAGCCTGGGCCATACAGTCATTATCCCCGGGCTGCTGCCGTCACTTTTTGGCCGGCAAGGGGCTAACCTGGTCAACGATCCAAATTTCCTGCCCCTGATCGTGGCCCTCCATCTTGGCACAAGCATTGCCCTGTTTATCTACTTCTGGCGCGACTGGTTCCAGGTCATTCGCTCTCTGTTCAAAAGCATAAAGGAAGGAGAGGTGAAAAGAGGGACGGAAGAATGGATCAGCTTTCTGATCATTATCGGCTGTATCCCGGCAGGGCTTCTTGGCGGCTTTTTAGATAAGCCACTTAAAGCCTTATTTGCCTCGCCCTTGCTCGCTGCTTCATTTCTGGTTGTCAACGGTTCGCTGCTGTTCCTGGGAGAGCGTATGCAGAATCACTGGGTGCCGAAAGGACTCAGCCCAAAAGAGCGAGAAGCTCAGTTCCGCCCCCTGGCTTCTCTGACGTGGAAGGAAGCCATTATTGTGGGGCTTGCGCAATCACTTGCGCTGATTCCCGGCATCTCGCGTTCTGGAGCCAGTATGGTAGCAGGCCTGGGGATTCGTCTCAATCATGAGGATGCTGCGCGCTATTCCTTTTTGCTGGGGGCGCCATTGATAGGAGCAGCCGCCTTATTAGAAGTACCGTCGCTGTTCGGTTTGCCGGCGCATATACTGCTGCTTGTCTTCTCCGGTATGGTGCTGGCAGGAGTGGCAGCTTTCCTGAGCACGAAATTTTTGATGAAGTATTTTGAAACCGGGCGTTTGACTCCCTTTGCCATCTATTGCTGGGGAGCAGGCCTGCTGGCTCTCATTGTGCTCATCGTAATTCTGCATGCCAGGGCCTGATCTAACCCAAATGGCTATATTCTCGCTTCCTGTTCAGCCTGGTACACGTTACACGTTTGTTACAGTGGAGCCGCTTTGAATAGACCGGAGCGGATGTTTACGTAGTTAAGTTTATTAAACTTAGAAGAGGTAGGTATCAATTTTAATGAAGAATCCAGTTGTTTACTATGCTGTGATGGCACTTGGCGTAATCGGCCTGGTACTGGGCATCTACTGGGATTTGCTCAAGCATGATCACCCGGCTCGCGGCCTGGCATCTCTGATCATCGGCATCATATTGCTGGTAGTTGGTATTGCCGGCTTCCTTGTGATGAAGCCCAGAGTTGCTACAAAGTAACCCTGGTTGTGCTATATGTAATCCGGTTCGAGAGTGTTCGATCATGAGAGCAGGAGTGCAGAGGACGCAGTCCTTTGCCGGGGTTTGGGTGCCCCCAAAGAACCACTCTCCACACGGATTTGATAGTATAAGGTTATTCGATAAAAAAGGGAAGGAAGATAACTCAGTGAGAAATCCAACGGTTTTCTTCGGGGCGATTGTGATTGCGGTTATCGCCGCGCTGGTGGCTATCTATTATGCCATTCCTGGCGTGAATCACGTCCTGATCAGCGGCGATGTGCCGGCAGTGGATCCACAACCCAAGCATATTATCCTGTTTGCAGCCATTGCTGCTGTGTGCGTGGTGGCCGCGCTTGTTACCCGGCCCAGGGCGAACGTACGGTAGGTATCGAGGGTGGGTGCGCGCTCGTTCGATCACCCACCCAATACATTTTCATTGATCGGCCCTGTAGGGGCAAGGAGCGGAGTAGGGTGGCGCGGGGGCCTTGTGCTTGCCCTCGTCTCTCGCTCACAACAAGCCTACCCCTATAAACCCAGCACATCACCCACAATCTGTGGGTAGCCGCGTAAAAATTCCTCTGCGCTCATGGCCCTTCTTCCTTCGAGTTGAAGCTGTGTTACGACAAGAATACCTGCTCCTGTTGTGATGGCAAGCGCCCTCTGCCCTTGTTCTGTATGCAGCAGGTGAACTGTTCCAGGATGTGCAGGTGTACCCGGTTCTTGCTCCGCGCTTGCTGTAGCGTGAGCAGTCACGATCTTCAAAAGTTTTCCCCGCCAGTATGTGTAGGCACCTGGCCAGGGTGTATAGGCGCGCACCTTGCGGGCCAGGATGATGGCAGGAGTATTCCAGCTAATTTCCCCATCTTCTTTATGTAACATGCGGGTGTAGGTGGCAAGGCTCTCGTCCTGGGGGACAGGCGTAATCTTGCCCTCAATCCATAAAGGCAGGGCCTCAAGTAGGGCCTGTGCTCCCAATGTAGCCAGTTTTGTTGTGAGCGTGCCAGTCGTATCATCTTCAGCGATGGAAATGCGACGCTGCAAGAGGATGGGGCCGGTATCTACTCCCGCGTCGAGGAGCATGATGGTAACGCCGATCTCAGTCTCACCTTGAAGGATAGCTTCTGCAATTGGGGAAACGCCACGATACTTCGGCAGTAGCGAAGCGTGGATGTTCAGCGTTCCGTAGCGAGGTTGATCGAGCACAGCCTGGGGCAGAATCTGGCCAAAGGCGGCGACAATATAGAGGTCAGCGCGTAGAGCCGCAAGCACTTCAATGTTTTCGGCGCGCTTGAGCGATCCGGGCTGCCATACGGGGATATTATATTCGAGCGCGACCTGCTTTACCGGCGAAAAGAGGATTTCCCGGCCTCTTCCAGCCGGCTTGTCTGGCCGCGTAATGACGGACACGATCTCGTATCCTTGCGGGAGCACAGTTCCCGGTGCACTTCCCTGGATGAGGGCTTTCAGTGGGGGTACTGCAAATTGGGGTGTACCCATATATACAATGCGTAACATAAAGCGTGTTCCTTCCCAGTGCTTTGTCAATGTTCGTTTGATGGATGAAAGCCTGGCCCCCACAAGGGAGGCCACTACATGTTACTCGAAGTTATGCCCCATATTAGCATATTCAGGCTACCTGTTCAGGCGAGCCGGAACCAAAAAACACTGCAATGGTGTATACTGTTCCACGAGGTCTGAGAAGAATTCTGGGGGATGAAGATACAGATTAGCTAACTATGCAAACACAAGAACAGGCATACAACCTTATGCCCGCTGCTTCACCATTACCGCACTCTACAAGCGCCCATTTGCTTGCGACAACCGGGCTGCAAGCACAACGCTGGCAGCAATGGAATGACGCTTTCGGCATTGCTTCTACCCTGCCGCCTGCCGGTGTACACGCGATGATGCAACGTGGAGATGATGTGAATACCGTGCAGCGCATGCTGACCGGTGTTCAGACAAGCGCGGTATTCCTGACCGGCGAGCCTGGAGCAGGCAAATCGATACTGGCGGCGCTGCTGTATCGCCGGTTCCAGCTCACGGCAGAAGCTGGCCTGCCAGCCCCTAAGCACTTTGCCTGGCTCACCATCGGGCCATATACAACATTGCCGGATGTCATTGCAGCTATGTTGAATGGGATCAATGCGAGCCAGCCGGGAATCTCCTTCTTGAAACCTGAACAGCAGGTGGAGAAGCTGTTGCAGGCGCTGCGGCGTCCTCAAGACCCTGCGCTTGTTGTCCTGGATCAGTTCGAGGAACTACTCTATCCAGAAGAAGATCAGAGCGACTATCGTGATGATATCTCCCTTTTCCTCGATATGCTGCAACAAGAGTTAGGGGCCAGCCGTATCCTTCTGACTTGCTATCGATCGCCGTATGATGTGCAGGACTTCACACAGACCCGCGTACGCTCGTACCTAGTATCGCGCATCAGCCTGCCAGAAGGAGTAGCGCTCCTGCAACAGCGCGGCATCAGAGGATCATACGAAGAGCTATCCTTAATCTGGCAGCGCTGCAGCGGCTATGCTTTTGCTCTGGTCTTGTTTTGCACGCTGGTAAAACTTAGCGGGCTACCGCCTGGCTATTTCCTGAGGTCGCCTGAGTATCAATTCTTGTGGAGCGGTGAAGTGATGCTGCAGCTCCTGGCAACTATCTATCGTTATCTCAACCCTGTCCAGCATATCCTAGTACGCATACTGGCCCTTTTTCGGGAACCTGTGCCGGCGCAAGGTCTTTTTTCGGCGATCGTGGGGGAGAATTCAGGTGTCAATTCACCGCTGTTTGAGCAAGAACTGGCTCTCATGACGCGCCTTGCGCTTGTGCAGCAGCTCGATGCAGAGAAGCTTCCCTATTACACCTTGCATCCTTTGTTCCGTCAATACATTCTCGAGCACTATCTAGAAGGAGGAGATCTGCGCTCGCATGGGACATCCTCTCTCTCGCTTGGAGTAAGCAGCCCTCTCAATCTCGTTGAAAACAATACCGAGGCACAGGAGGTCGCGATAGCAGCCGGGCACATGCGAGTAGCTGCCTACTACCAGCGCATGGCCCAGCAGCATTATATTCCTCTCGAGGAACGCACCAGGCCCCACGATGTGCGATATCTGCTGGCGGCAGCTCGCCATCTCTGTCTTGGCTGGCACTGGCAAGAGGCCTGCGATCTACTCTTAGCTGAGGGCATCTATGAAAGTATGGTGCAGTGGGGAGCATGGAGCACGCTGGCCAGGCTCTACCTGGAGATGTTGCCGCCAAAGGGGGTGGTGACTCGTTACCATGAAGGGCTACTCTGTAACCACCTGGGATTGCTCTATAATTACCTGGGGAATTATCACCAAAGCTGGGCGTACTATGAACGGGCGCTGGCCGTGCAACGTAAGATTGACGACAGGCACGGCGAGGCTATTACGCTGGCAAACCAGGGAGAACTTTACCGCAATCTTGGCCAGTTAGAGCAGGCTTATGCCAACTTCAGGCAGGCGAGAGTATTGAATCGACAGGAACAGGACCCGCTCCTGGAAAGTGTGCTATTGCAAAATCTGGGACTCCTTCATCAAGCTCTCAAAGACTACCGGCAAGCCTTACGCTATTACCAGGAGGCTTTGCGTTTTGCACAAACACTACCAGAGTCTTACAATACGGGTATGATTCTAATGAACACCGGTATGATGTTGTATGAGCAAGGATATCATGCAGTGGCGCTGGCTGTGCTACTCTATACGCTGGAAAAGCGCCAATCCCTGCAATACTCGACGGTGTTCGTTATAGAACAGTTCCTGGATACACTTGAGCAGCAGTTGGGACGGGAAGCATTTGTGCAATTATGCCTGGGCGCGCGAGCAGTGCAAAAGGATGTGCTCTCCTGGCTGCTATCTGCTGCAAGAGCGGGATATAAGCTCTCAAGTTAACGCTCCTTTGACGAGGACTCCATAGAAGTGCCGGATGCGCATCCTGTACAAAAAGATGAAGGGGCCATTGTTTCAACCTCTGGCCGGACATGGCAAGGCTGGCTGCTGATCCTGATGGTGTTTGTTGCGGGTGCAGCCTCACTCGCGGTAGAAATTTCTGGCTCGCGCCTGCTTGCTCCAGATTTTGGCGATTCATTGTTCGTGTGGGCGGATCTGATCGGCCTGATCCTGCTATACCTGAGCGTTGGCTATTATGCCGGAGGTCGCTTAGCCGATCGCTACCCGTATCCTGCCGTATTCTACTTGCTGACCCTCGTTGCGGGATTGTTCATTGTGCTAGTCCCGTTCATTGCTCATCCGATCCTGAACTGGTCGCTCTTCGCCTTCGCCACATCGCCTCTCAGCGTCTTTTATGGCGCGCTGGTCTCGATCCTGCTGCTGTTTGCCATCCCAGTGATCCTGTTGGGGTGCGTCTCGCCCTTTGCTATTCGCCTGCGCCTCAAGCAGGTAGGTCGATCTGGGCGCACTGCTGGCCAGCTCTATGCCATCTCCACAGCCGGTAGTATCATTGGTACCTTCCTGCCTGCGCTCTGGCTGCTGCCCACGATTGGCACAAACCTGACCTTCCTTGCCTTCGCCTTTGCCCTGCTGGCCTTATCCCTGGTCGGCCTGATCGGCTCATGGTTGGGGAAAGATGGGAACCGTTGAATCAGCGAGGGGTGCAATAATGGATTTTTCCCATCAAATCAAAATTGGTAATAATGAGGAAACGCCTCGTCGCCTGTAGGGGCAAGGGGCGGAGCGGTGTGGTGTGGGGGCCTTGTGCTTGCCCTCAAGTTCCCCCTTGCTCCACCACCTCTCCACGTCATGGCCAAACTTGGTCTTAACATTCATAATCGGCTCTCTACGGGAAAATACCCTACGGGATAACAGGTTATTCATAAGTGCTTCAGCATGATATACTTACTGGTACAATGGTACAGAATTTAGCATTTACATGAGGAGGTGTCTCAATGGCTTACCAGATGACAGTCACGTTGACCGAACAAGAATATGCCATCCTTGCTGCAGAAGCTGCACGCCTTGGCAAAGAACCAGAAATGCTCCTGCATGATATGATCCAGCATTTAGAGCAGGCTTCTACAGAAAAACGCCCAATGACAGGACGTGAGCTAGCTGAAAAGTTATATCGCGAGGGGAAGCTTGTTAACCTTGCGACGAAACGTCCCTTGACCCAGGAAGAACAAGCTGAACGAGAACGCCTTAGCAAGCTATTCGCAGGCGGTAAACCGGCATCAGAAATGGTGATCGAAGATCGAGGTCCATACTAATGGCGACCTACTTTCTAGACACTTCGGCCATCATTAAACGGTACATCTTTGAACCTGGACAAGCCTGGATGCTCTCCCTCAGCGATCCAGCACAGGGCCACGACCTCTACATTTCACAAGCCGCACTTGTAGAAGTCGTCGCGGCGATTTGCAGGAGAGCACGCGAGAAAAGCATCAGCATTGCAGAGCGAGATACGCTGATTACCCTTTTTCGGCGAGATAGCACAGAGAGCTACAACATATGGCCAGTAGCCACTGATATTTATACTTCAGCGGGAGACCTCTGCCGTTTATATCCTCTGCGCGCCTATGATGCGGTACAACTTGCTTGCGCCCGTGCTCTACTTGAGGACACATTAGACAATCAAGCCCCAGTACCCATTTTTGTTTGTGCAGATAATGATCTGCTCGGCATTGCCAGAGTTGAAGGGTTATATATCGAGAATCCCAACAATTATGCATGAGGGTTCATAGTACCAGCAAGGAGAAAACAAACTATGCAGCCAATCGACCTGAGCAACATGCGCGTCATCGACCTGTCGCAGAACTGGGATTTGCATACACCGGGCTTTGCCACCTATGAAGGCCCAACGATCAAGTGGATCAAGCGTGTGGCTTTTGATAAGGTTGGGGGGCAACAAATTACCTCGACGCTACACGTGGGGACACACCTTGATGCGCCGCTGCATTTTATCACCAATGGGCAGGATATCGGCAGCATCCCGCTGGATAAGCTGGTAGGGCCAGGCGTGGTGGTAGACCTGGAAGGCATGGGTATTGGCGATTACGATATTTATACCTCAGCTCATTTCGAGGAATGGGAGCGCAAGACGGGCCTGCGCATCCAGCCTGGAGATATTGTGGTGGTGCATACTGGCTACCACAAATATTATCCCAGCAACTGGTATGGCGAGTCGCAGCCTGACGAGACCCGTTATTTCATCAAGCATCCAGGGCCGACCAAAGAATTTGTCGGCTGGACGCTGGAACGCAAGATTTCCTGGTTCGCCATCGATGCTGGCTCGATGGATCATCCGATGAACACCGTGATTCGCAAGGTACGGCCTGATCTTGCAATCAAATGCGCCCAGAAGCTGGGTAAGCCGCTTGAAGAGATCTGGCCCGACGATGATTTGCAGTTGATGCACTACGATCTGTTCCCTTACGGCGTGTTCCACGTGGAGAATGCTGGCGGCATGATCGACGAGGTGCTGGACCAGCGCGTATGGATCGGCTGCTTCCCCTGGAAATTCGTGGGCGGCGAGGCCGCCTTCTGCCGGCTGGTAGCTTTCGTAAGTATTTCCTCATGAGGATACCCTTCAATCACCACTTCTGCCGGGGTTCGAGTGTAAGGTAGGCCAGTTTTTTGCTGGCCTTTCAAGGCCATAATTCTTCGCTACTGAACAACTTTCTCCGGGGGCGCAGCAACTTCTACACTCACCTGGCGCGGCATGGAGAAGCGAATCATCATACTGCAAGTTAGAGCAGAGATGCCATAGAGGATGCCCGTGGTGAAGAGGGGGAGGCGGTAATCTATCCCATAGAGCGGGCTTAAGACATTGGCTCCAAAAAAAGCCCCATCAAGCCGAACGTTGTATACAATCCCTGCACTCTGGCCCGCATTGTGCTGGCCGACGAAGCAGCCACATGCGAGTCGATGGCGGGCTGCACAAAAGAGTAGACGGCTCCATGCACGGCGAAGAGCACGACAACCATGATGGCGACGGTTACCAGGCCATAGATGAGGTAGATCGGCACCTGGGCCAGGCCGAAGATGAGGATGAGCAGCCAGCGCGGGCGCCGGTCAGCCACGCGCCCTCCCACAGGTGACAGGATCATGTTGGGAACGGCCCATGCCATGTAGGCAAAGCCAATCATAGCAACCGAGGCGCCCAGGTGGTCGTGCATCCAGATGGGCATGAGCGTCTGATCAAAGCCGAGGTAGAGGTAATCGCCGAAGGCGAGGATGTACGCCCCAACCAGGGGCAGCGTAAAGAGCGCCCGGTAGGGTATTGCTCTGATGGTCACTCCTCTGGCAATAGTGCTTTTGTATGTAGGATGGATCAGAGTGATCACAAGCACAATGGCGACGAGGCGGCTGACGGCTGCTCCGATAAAAGCGCTGGCATAGCCGGTGGTTGCCAGGAGGCCGCCGATGCCAGGCCCGATAAGGAAGCCAGCATTGAAAAAAGCGCCAAAGATGCCATATGCCTCACCTTGCTTCTCACTGGGTACGCTATCGACAATCAGGGCGCGAGCAGAGGGAAGGATGGCAGCGCCGGTCAGCCCTTCCACAAACCGCAAGGCGATGAAGAGATACGGGTCGGTAACGGGCAGATAGACCAGTGATATGATGGCCTGGAGCAGTAAGCCGGCGATCATAACGGGCTTGCGTCCCCAACGGTCCGCTATCCAGCCAGCCGGATACTGGAAGGCAAAGTTGGAGATGAGGTAAGCAGAGGCCATTGCTCCGATGATGCCCAGCGAGGCACCGCGAGACTGCGCGTAAAGGACACGTACCGGTACTACCATGCCGATGCCTATATAGGCGGCACAGACCGAGAGCGAGATGGCTAACAATGTGCGGTTACGGAGCATTGTACCCTCTATAAGCTACTCCCACACCCCAATCTTCACATATCCCTTGAGCAAATCCCGGGCAATGATGAAGTGCTGGATCTCGTCGGTGCCTTCGTAGATGCGCGTGACGCGCAGGTCGCGGTACCAGCGTTCGATGGGCATCTCGCGGGTGTAGCCCATACCACCATGGATCTGCATCACGCGATCCACCACGTGGTTCGCCATGTTGGAGCCGTAGAGCTTGGCCATGCTGGCCTCGTGACGGTTATCCAGGCCCTGGTCGGCCTTCCATGCGGCATGAAGAGCCAGCCATTTCGTGGCCTGAATCTCCACGGCGGAATCGGCAATCATCCACTGGATGGCCTGGCGGTCGGCAATAGGCTGGCCGAAGGTGACCCGCTGCCTGGAATAATCCACAGCCATTTGTAGCAGGCGCTCGGCAGTCCCGACGCAGCGTGAGGCAATAAGCCATCGTCCCTGGCCGATCCACTTCATGCCAAGCGAGAAGCCATACCCAACTTCTCCCAGCACGTGATCCTCTGGCACGCGCACATTCTCGAAGAAGAGTTCGGCAGGAGACCAGCCGCCCATAGTGGGTACGGGTCGAGATGCCCAGCCCATTGCGCGGTCGACCAGGAAGCAGGTCACGCCTCCGTTCTGGGGTGGTTTGCTACGGTCGGTGACGGCAAAGACCATGGCGAAATCGGCCTCGTTGCCATTAGTGATGAAGACTTTCTGGCCGTTGATGACCCAGTGGTTGCCGTCTTTGACAGCGCTGGTGCGAATGGCAGAAGGGTCTGAGCCGGCACCAGGCTCAGTAAGGGCAAAGCAGGACTTGCGCTTCCCTTCGATGGTAGGAATGAGATATTCCTGTTTCTGCTGCTCGTTGCAGTAATAAAGAATGTTATCGGCGCCGCCACCAAAAGTGAAGGGGACGAGTGTGCGCCCCAGTTCCATAGCGATGAGAGCCGTCATGACAGCGCCGAGATTGGCTCCCCCATATTCTTCGGGCGTATTGATGCCCCAGAAACCAATTTCTTTTGCCTTCATCTGTAGTGAGCGATAGAGAGATGGCTCGATGCCTGTGGGGTATTTGCCTTCGTTCCGCATGACCTCCTTTTCGAGGGGCATCAGTTCGCGTTCAACAAAGCTACGTACCGTCTGCTGGATCATCTTTTGTTCGTCTGTCAACGAGAAATCCATGCCGGCCTCCTTGCTATCCCCTGGCTTTCTGGCGTAGATACTCCAGGACAACACGATCGACGCGGGCGTCTTCAAGCCAGCGCTCTTCGAGGTTTTCGCGCCCGCTAAATTGGCGGAAGGCGCTGCGCGTGGCCTCATCGTAGACACCATTGATACTGCCCTGGTAATCACCGGTAATCGTCAATAGCTCCTGCAGTTCACGCGCTATGGCCTCATCGATGGGAAGAATATCCGCAGGATCGGGCGGGGACAGGTAAAGCTTGTGGAGCTGGAGGATACGCTTCAGCTCTTCAATGGGCCTGGGATGATCGTCCACACGCAGGTCAATGAAGCGATCATTGAACCCGCCATAGCCTCCGCCCTCGCGTACAACAAGCAGGGCAGCCGATTGCTGCCCGCGACTATCTCCTCCTGCGGCCTGGCCTGCTGCAAGCGCGGCTACAAGCCGGTCGGAGAGGCGCCCTGCTGCCTGCTCAAAGGTACGCGCCATTGCCAGCACAGTCTCTTCCCCCACCAGGATATTGCCCTGGCAGGCGTAATGTTCGCCCACAACGCCGCCAGCCCAGGGGAAACAGGATTCTCCCGTATACGTTGCCGGTGTACCCTGTACACCGACGATGCCAACCTGGCGAGAGGCTCGCCCTTCATCCCCGGCGGTCAGCCGGGCTATCGTTTCGGCAGCAGAGAGGCCACTGGCGAGCAGTTCCAGCCCACGCGGCCCATAGGTTGTGTTGGCCCAGGATTGGGTAGCAATAGCCCCTACGCCTGCTTTCGCCCACGGGACAACGGCTCCTACAGCGAGGAACTTTGATTCTACAGCAATGCCCAACTCGCCGGCTTCGGGGTCACGCGCCACAATAGAGAATGTCATGGAAAGGCTCCTCGAAATTATTGGATAGGAGTATTATAGCATGCTTGACTGAAAATACGCACTTATCGAAAGTACAGGTTTTATTTGTGAGGGGATTACCGGTTCTAAAGAGCTTGACATTATGCGTTCTTTCTAGCAAAATTGAAATAGTTCTGACCTTCTGGTAAAGGCGACGCATTACACTGGTGCAGGCTATTGGCGCAGTAGCAGCAGATGAGAGATTTCTGTTCTGAAGAGCGTATATCTTTGATGAGAAGGTCAGGCACCACCGATCAAGTATATTCCTTGTCATAGTTCGTAAACTGGCATCCAGTAGTTTATTTTAACACCTGGTCGGAGCAAGGATACAGTTCGTAGGAAGCGCTGGTGAGGTGGCCAGCGATGAATTGTGAGAAGGGAGATACTGAGGTCAGCTAAGGAGCGATCATGGTGCGAAAAGACTGGTCAGATGATGACCTTGCTCGTGGGCTGCGTGAGCGTGACCAGGAGGCGCTGGAGGCGCTCATAACCCGGTATTCTCGAGAGGTATTCTATTTTATTCGCCTGATTTTAGACGGTGTGGGTGTCACGCAGGATGCGGAAGAATGTGTGAATGATCTCTTTGTAGCTGTGTGGCAGGAGATCGAAACATTCGATCCGGAGCGTGGAACACTGCGTACATGGTTAACCATGCGCGCAAAATACATCGCTTTAGACCGTCGCCGGCAGTTATGCCGCCGGCAGGCACATAATGTACAGGCGGCGGAAGAGGATCGTCCCTGGACATTGACAGAGAGTAGTGGGGGGCGTAAATCTTTTGGTCGCGGCGGCCAGGACAATGAAAGTCGTGTGAGCTTGCCGCCGCATCCAGATTCCAGCATGGAGCATCTTCTGGAGCAAAACGAGAGGCGCGAAGAACTGCGCCTTGCCTTGGCGACGTTGCCTGAGCTAGAGCGCTACCTGATCTATTTACGCTACTTTAAGTTCCTCAGCACTGAGGAACTGGCAGCAAAGACGGGCCTTACCCGCCATGCTGTGGATACACGACTCTGGCGAGCGCGTACGAGATTACGCGAGTCCCTCAAGGAGCAGGCACATGAATATGAGCGAGTTCGAGAGACAAGAGAATAGCAAGGAGGATGATGCCGCCTCTCTTTCTCTTCTGGGTCGTATCCTGCCTGATGATTTCAGCGAGGAAGACAAGGCTTTTGCTCAGGAGTTAGATACACTCTTTGCTTTAGAGGAAGAGGAGCTGCCGCCATACTTTGCGCAGACGCTGCTAGAACCTGATGATCCTCGATTTCAGGTCGCCGAGCATGGTTTCGAGCATAAGATTAGAGCGCGCGTCTTTCGCCGCCTCCAGTTGCGCCGCCGCCTTTTCCCGCACGAACGACCCGGCTTGCGTATACTAGCAAGTGAAATACCTGTACGCCGTTCTCTTGCTGTCTCTTTTGCCCTCGTCATGATTATATGCCTGACAGTCCTCTTCACGGCTCCTTCCTTTGCCTCGGGACTGGAGTTATTACTCAAAGGCGCCAGGACGGGCGTGCTGAAGGTACATAGTTATCCAAAGAATGTTACTAATGTCGTGGCCAATATTGAAAAGAGCAACGCTACTTCTCAAACAACCATGAGTTTGTCTGCAGCCGAACAGCAATTACACTCCTGGCATATATACTGGCCCCAGGCCTTACCACAAGGCTATACTCTGACGGGCGTCTACCTGTATCGCGAGCGGCACCAGAACTGGACCGATGGACCTTTTATTGAGCTAGATTATGCGCTTACCGGCATGACACCGCAAGGAACCGGCCAGCTCGCCATTCGCGAATTTAAACTCAAGCCGGATGTGAAGGTGCTCCAGGTAGTCAATGATGGATCAGCCCAGGCTATTAATGTCGATCAGAATGGGCTTGCCCAGGAAATCTATGTTAATGGCCAATGGGTAGTAAGCACTATCCATAACGAGCCATTTCCCGTGTGGAAAACCGGCCAGCGCAGCGAATTGATTTACCAGCAGAACGGAATCGTTTTCTGGATTGTCGGCGACCTGAGAGACGGGATCAATCAGGCTGTGCTGCAGAATATTGCAGCCTCGTTACAACCTCTACCGGTAGGCCGTACAATGCATATGGGCCTTGAGGACGATATGGACCTCGTTACGCTGAGGTATGGGGAAGTCAATGGGCCGTTTTCGGGTGATGTGATCGCCGTGTATCCCTTTGGCAGTATAACCCCCTATTTGACCTTGATCGGTGTGGAGCAGACTCCTGCAGGGAAGCCGGTACCAGCGTCTCAAACACCGCACCCGCATTGATGAGTAGATAGATGACCACAACGATTCCTTCCAATGCCTCCTTTGTTTCAACGCTGCCAGGCCGCTATTACTACGAGCCAGAGATTTACGAACTGGAACAAGAGCGTATTTTTTCTTCGCTGTGGGTCTGTGTTGGGCGAGCCGAGGCGATAGCAGAACCGGGCGCCTACCAGGTGGTGACCGTTGGACGAGAAAGCGTGCTTATCGTTCACGATAAGCATGACGTTCTGCATGCCTTTCTCAATGTATGCAGGCACAGGGGAGCGCGCCTCTGCCCAGAACCAGCGGGGCAGCTCAAAGGTTCGATTCAATGCCGCTATCATGCGTGGACGTATGGGCTGGATGGCCGGCTCATCGGGGCGCCTAATGTGCTGAACGATGAGCAGTTCGACCCTCTGGCCTTTGGCCTGTTTCCGGTGGCTCTGGGAGTCTGGGAAGGCCTGATCTGGCTGAATCTATCAGACAATCCGAAGCCGCTTGCCGATCAAGTCTGCTGGCCGATTGTGGAACGCTTTGGCAGCTACGCTCCCTTTACGCGCTATGGTGTAGGCGAACTGAAAGCGGGTGCCTCAATCTCCTATGATGTGCGTGCCAACTGGAAGCTGATTATTGAAAATTTTATGGAGTGCTACCACTGCGGCCCCCTGCATCCTGAGCTCTGCCAGCTCCTGCCAGGCTTCAAATCTGGCAAAACCTACGCTGATGGAGAAGCGGCTACGCTAGCCGATTTTGCTGAAGCCTTCACCATCACGGGTAAAGCCTCGCGCCCGCCACTTAAGGGCTTGCTGCCCGAAGACCTGCGCCGATACTACGGCATCGTGCTCTATCCCAATGTCTTGCTCAACCTGCTGCACGACCACGTTGTGATCCACACACTGTATCCCCTGGGGCCTGATCGCAGCCGCATCACCTGTGACTGGCTCTTCGACCCTGAGGTCATGACCAGGCCGGATTTCGATCCCATGGATGCCGTTGCCTTGTTCGATATCGTCAACAAGCAGGACTGGGAAGTCTGTGAACTGGTCCAGCCTGGCATGACCTCCAGAGCCTACCGCAACGGTGGCATCTATGTCCCGGCTGAGCGCCATATCCGCGCGTTCGCCGATTTTGTGCTAGAGCGGCTGGGAGAGTGAATCATTTCAATGCCTGGCTGGCCGATGCTATTCTCCCGCGCTTTATCTCGCTGACTTGATCACCCAGGCGATTAATGAATTTTAACGACCAGAACCGGTAATGGTTTGTCATGCTGAGCGAAGCGAAGCATCTCAGCCGATCGACAGAGATCCTTCGCTTCACTCAGGATGACATGATGCGACTATTTACACTGTCAAGGTCTTTCGTTCATTTTTGAACCTCGCCTAAGCAATCATAATCGAGATCTTATAGCTCTTCAGTATAAGCAAGAGCTATTCGGCTCTCCATCCTTCCGGGTGAGCGTAGATTCCCGATTTATCGTGGAACCCGCTTGATCGCGGCCAGCGCCGGTGATGATGTTTACCCACCAAAACCGGTCATGGGGAAACGATCCCGTCGCCTGTAGGGGCAAGGAGCAGACGGGAGGTGGTGTGGGGGCCTTGTGCCTGCCCTCGCGCCCCCTGCTTCCCCTCGTACTACTTCTTCAACATCATCACCGGTTTTGGTCGTTAACATTCATTATCGGCACATTCTCATCGATCACCCTAAAAGATGGAGACCCGCTATTTCCTCTGGCTTGTGGAGGCAGCGGAGCTATGATATCATAGAGACGTGATTTTTGAAAAACAGGTGAGGGGCGTACAGCAATGGGGGTAAGCAGCCGGGAAGCACCGAGGCAAGGAGGAACAACAGCGATGGCACAGCCGATGCGAGACGAGCTGGTGTACTACTACGATGTCCACCCCACCAAGGAGGACTTGATGGGGGAAGCGCCACCACATGCGCAATTGGTGCACTATTTGATGGAGGTGCTCACCTGGTTGCTGCGCGAGCAGGTCTGCGCCATCTACGAGAACTGCAACTTCTACCAGACACCGGATATCTATGAGTATCCATTGGCTCCCGATATCGCGATCATTAAAGGCCCAAGTAAACCAGCAGTGCGCAGTTACCGGGTGGGTGTCAATGGGCCAGCCCCACAGGTAGTCTTTGAGATTGCCTCCGATGAGACGTGGGAACGGGACCTGGAGGAAAAACCGGGCAAGTATGCCATAATGGGCGTGGAGGAGTACTACGCCTATGATCCTTCTCAGCCCATGTTGTCTCCCAGTCGGAAGAGAGGGCGGCGCTTGTTTGGCTGGCAGCGCGATGCGGAGACTGGCTTCCTGCGCGAGGGAGATCTAGGGCCGCTGGGGATGTGGAGTCCGCAGTTGGAGAGCTAGCTGGTGCCCGATGGCAGCCTGCTGCGTCTCTATGATCGCTTTGGGCGTATGCGCCTTACCGAGGCCGAGGAAGTGGCTCGCATAGCTGAGGACCAAACAAAGCTGGCTGAGCAGGAGGCGCAACGAGCAGAACAGGAGGCTCGGCGCGCTGAAGACGAAGCAAAGAGAGCAGAGCAAGCCCTTCAACGAGCAAGAATGTTTGAGGAAAAACTTCGCTCGATGGGCATAGACCCCGATCAGTTACTGTAAGATGAACACACATCTCGATATCATGCTTGCCTGACGCCTAGAAGCGATGTAACTACATACCGGTGAATAGCGTGATCTTGATATATCCTGGCATCCCTTGTGGATACCAGGCATCTTTCATGTTACCTACAACCATACCTATGGAGAATATAGTAAAATGAGCATAAGCGAACGCACACCGCAGGAGGCTCCCGAACTTAAAAGCACGCAAGACAAGATCGCAGAACTGCGCCGTTTGAAAGCAGAAGCCATGCTCGGCGGCGGCCAGAAGCGCATCGAGGCCCAGCATCAAAAGGGCAAGTTGACCGCACGCGAACGGCTAGACCTGCTGCTCGACCCAGGCACATTCAATGAACTCGATATGTTCGTTACGCATCGCTCAACAGATTTTGGCCTGGATGAGCAGAGAATTCCCGGCGATGGAGTGGTAGCAGGCTACGGGCAGATCGATGGGCGCCTGGTCTACGTGTTCTCCCAGGATTTCACCGTCTTTGGCGGTTCGCTCTCGGAGGCCCACGCCGAAAAAATCTGCAAAGTTATGGATCTCGCTATGAAGAATGGCGCTCCCGTGATCGGCCTCAACGACTCAGGTGGCGCTCGCATCCAGGAAGGGGTTGTCAGCCTGGGAGCCTATGCTGATATTTTCTTGCGCAACACCCTGGCCTCTGGCGTCGTCCCGCAAATCTCTGCCATCATGGGGCCGTGCGCGGGCGGCGCGGTCTACTCTCCAGCGATTACCGACTTTATTTTTATGGTGGAGCAGACCAGCTATATGTTCGTCACCGGCCCCAATGTGCTCAAAACTGTCACGCACGAAGACGTGACCTTCGATGAGCTGGGCGGCGCAATGGTTCACAACAGCGTCAGCGGCGTGGCACACTTTTCCTGCCCGACCGAACCTGACTGCATTCGCATGATTCGTACATTGATGAGCTACATCCCATCGAACAACCTCGATGATCCGCCGCGCATCACGCCCACAGACTCACCCACGCGCACGGAAGAGGCCCTCGATAGCATCATTCCTGACAATCCGAACAAGCCCTATGATATGAAAGAGGTGATCCGCTACGTCGTCGATGATGGTGAGTTCTTCGAGGTGCAGGAGTACTTTGCCACGAATATTATTGTCGGCTTCGCCCGCCTCAATGGCCGCGCGGTTGGGATCGTTGCGCAGCAGCCGGGCGCCTTAGCCGGTGTGCTCGATATCAATTCTTCCGACAAAGGAGCCCGCTTCGTGCGCTTTTGTGACTGCTTCAACATCCCCATCATTACCTTTGTTGATGTCCCCGGTTTCTTGCCGGGCGTCAGCCAGGAGCACAACGGCATCATCCGTCACGGCGCGAAGCTGCTCTTCGCCTACTGTGAGGCGACCGTGCCCAAAATCACAGTCATTACCCGCAAAGCCTATGGCGGCGCGTATGATGTCATGAGCAGCAAGCACGTGCGTGGCGATATCAATTATGCCTGGCCAACCGCCGAAATCGCCGTCATGGGCGCTGAAGGCGCAGTCAACATCCTCTTCAAAGACGAGATTGAGAGCGCTCCTGACCCCGAAGAGCGGCGCAAAGAGCTGATCGCCGAATATACCGAGAAATTTGCCAATCCCTATATTGCCGCCGCTCGTGGCTATATCGACGAGGTGATCGAGCCTCGCTTCACCCGCCCAAAGCTCATTACCGCATTGGAAATGCTGAAAAATAAGCGCGATACCAGCCCGCCCAAGAAACACGGGAATATCCCGCTGTGACCTAGAACTACGGGATTTTCTCAATGAGTTCCAGCAGCACTCCGTTCACGGCTTTTGGATGGATGAAGATGGCGCGGCCCTCGGCGGCAATGCGGGGCTGTTGATCCAGCACGGCAGCGCCTCTGGCCTGAAGCTCCGCCAGCGCGGCGTCGATGTCGTCCACTTCAAGGCAAATGTGGTGCAGGCCTTCACCGCGCTTCTCTAAAAATCTCGCCAGGCTGGAATCTGGTGTAGTCGGCTCGATTAGCTCGATCTCGCTGCCGCCCGGCCCACCCATGGGTAGGAAGGCAATGCGCACCTGCTCCGTAGGCACCTCTTTGATCTCGCTTGGTGTGATGCCCAGGATATCACGGTAAAAGGTCAGCGCCTGCTCGATATCGCGCACAATGATGGCAACGTGGTCAATACGCCTGGGTGTCATGACAAAACAAGCTCCTACTACTGTGTCAATGTTCATGTGACGAATGAAGCCCTGGCCCCCACAAGGGAGGCCACTACATGGTATCGATCACATGAAGCTTGACGGGCTAGTGCTCTGCTAATCGCGCCTAGTTGCCCCTGCTCCCACCAGCGCACTTCGCCAGGTGCATATCCGTTTGACGCAATACATGAGGAATACTCGCAAAAAGTCCCACGCTGAGCTGTATAGAACTTGTCAGCGCGCGCATCGCCATCAATGCGCCTATGCGCGTCTCTTCATCGTAATGGAGCAGATCTGCCATCTGCTCAAACTCGGCCTGGGTAAGCACCTCGTAGGTTTGATCGGGCTTCACCAGGATACTCAGATCGAGATCAACAAAGGCCAGCCGATCGATTTCAATAGTGGGCGGTTGAATAACTGAAGCGTAGGTATGCTTCAGAACGCGGCCATTATAAAAGGCGCTGAGCATGTACCAGCGCTGCGGCCAGAAGAATTGCAGGCAATTGTATTGAAGCGGGCGTATTCCTGTTGACCAGTGCATCAGCGTGCCCACAGGCAGCCAGAGGCGCACGCAGTCGCTAGATACGCCTGCCAGTAATTCATCGCTCAATTGTGTGTAATCATCAAGCCGGTACGCTCTCCACGAACCCCGCACCATCTGATCATAGCTACGGCTCTCCACACGAAAGTCTGGTTGCATCATCGTTCTCCCTTCCGTCAGACCGGCCCCCATAGTACGCAAATTCCTCCCCGCCGTCAAGCATTGCCACAAATAATCCCCCTTATTACTTATTCTACTTACTTAAAGTACGTAACGATATGAATATATCTCTCTTTTGGCTCTCCATCCTTTAGCGAAATTGTTGGAGGCCGATGAATCGGCAGTGGGCGCGATCAATCGGGAACCTACGGTTCACCCGGAAGGATAGAGAACCCTCTTTTGTAACCTTGTGTTGTACAATACATGGTGAGTAAAACGTCGTCCCACAGGTCAAAAAAGAAACTTATGCGCTGTCCATACTGTCAAACGCTCAATCCACCAGAAGCCAAGTTCTGCCTGGAATGTGGCAGGCGGCTGGTCATTGTCTGCCCAAATTGTGGCACTGCCAATCCGCCGGTGGCCAAGTTCTGCATCGAATGCGGCACCCCTTTACAGCCGGCAAAGGCCAGCGAAGCCCCACCGCAAGCGGAGTCGGCAGCTCAGGGTGATGGCAATCGACAAACGCAGTTGCTTCCCGAGTTGCTGGCAACTCCCGAGGAACGCCGTGTTGTGACCGTCATGTTCGCGGATATCACAGGTTCAACCCCGCTGGCAGATCACCTCGACCCTGAAGATATGCGCGCCATCTTGACAGGTTACTTCAACCTGATGGCCGAGCAGATACGCAAGCACGGCGGTACCCTCGAAAAATATATTGGTGACGCGGTCATGGCTGTTTTTGGCGCGCCTGTTGCCCATGAAGATGATCCTGACCGGGCGATACGGGCAGCGCTTGATATGCAGGCCGCGCTTGCCAGCTTTAACCAGCAGCGGCTGGAGCAGGATCCGCATGCGACGCGGTTGCAGATGCGCATCGGCATTAACACAGGTGAAGTTGCTGCGCCCGCCAATACCCCGTACAATCGACAAGATTTTCTCATCACCGGTGATGCTGTCAATGTTGCTGCTCGCCTGCAATCTGCTGCTGCCCCCGATACCATTCTTGTCGGTGAGCGCACCTATCTCGCAACCCGGGGCGTCTTTGATTTCAAAGCCTTAGCCCCCCTGCGTATCAGAGGAAAGGCCGAACCCATTTCAGCCTGGGTAGTCCTCGGCCTGCATAATCCAGCCGCTGACGTTGCACAACATCCACGCGGCATTGAAGGATTACAGGCCGAATTTGTCGGGCGTGCTTTGGAACTCGCCTTGATGCACGCGACGTATGCTCGCGTCCTGGCGGAGCGCCGCCCTCATCTGATCACCTTGCTCGGTGCGCCTGGCATTGGCAAATCCCGCCTGGTACGCGAGTTTATCCTGCGCGAGCAAGAGGCAGCGAAGTCTACAGCCAGCGATACTGGTTCTGTTGCTCCCACCGTATTACAGGGTCGCTGCCCACCCTATGGCGAAGGCGTGACATACAGGCCATTGATTGAGATTCTCAATTCCCTGCTCCAGGTACATGATGGCGAAAACTACGAGATTTTCGAGAGCAATTTTACTGAGTTTGTACGAGAAACCCTGTCCAGGGCCAGATCCAGTGAGGATCCATTGCAGGTCGCAGGCGCAATCATCCGCAGCATAGGGCAGAGGTCTGGCAGCAGGCAGGCGGCACCGCAAATTTCTATAGATGGGCGCAATGGGCGAGATGGCGAACGGCAGCGTAGCCCCACAGGTACGCTGGGGAAAAATGCAGAACAAAGCGGCCCGCATATGGCCTTAATGCGCGCCTGGCGCGTTTTCCTCGAAGCGCTGGCTCATCAGCAACCTTTGATCATTGTGATAGACGATCTACAGTGGGCAGATGAAGCCCTGCTCGATCTCTTAGAGTACCTGACCGATCGTATCGCCGATGTGCCTATTCTTTTTCTCTGCCCGGCCCGCCCAGATTTCTTCGAGCGGCGGCGCGATTGGGGTGGTGGACGCCGCAACTTTACTACCATCGCCCTGGAGGCTCTTTCGAAGGAAGAAAGCAATGAACTTGTGACTACGCTGCTTAAAACAGAGGATATACCAGAGGTACTCCGCCTTACCATCTTGAATCGTGCTGAGGGCAATCCTTTCTTCGTCGAAGAGATTGTGCGCATGCTTATCGATCAAAAGGTGCTTGCCAAAGAGGATGGCTCCTGGCGTATCAGTCCGCAAAATGAGGCAGTTATCACCGAGCTGGCCAACCCGGCTGGCCTGCCGGAGGATACGCTCATCGACCAGCACTATGTCTTCCCGCTTCCTCGCATCCCGGATACAATTCAGGGCGTTCTGGCCGCCCGCGTTGACCTGCTCAATCAGACCGAGAAGCTGGTTTTGCAATATGCTGCTATTATCGGTCGCACGTTCTGGCTTTCAGCCCTGCTTGCCCTTGCTGCGGGACTCTCTACCGGTACTATCCTCCAGGCGCTCGATTCACTTATCGAGCATGATTTCATTGTCGAGACGGAAAAGCAGGAGCGCAGTCCGGTGGAGCATGATCGCGTCTTTATCTTCAAGCACGTGTTGATCCGCGACGTGGTCTACAACAATATTCCTCGCATGCGTCGCTCCATAGAGCACGCCGAGCTGGCCTTCTGGTTAGAGCAGCAAACAGCAGAGAACCATGAAGCCTTTGCCGAACTGCTCGCTTATCATTATCAACAGGCGCTGGTGAACTGGCCGGCAGGCTTCCTGCAAACTGCTATTCCTTTGAGCCAGGATATGCAGGGCCAGGCAGCTCCTCCAGCACGCTTAACACGGCCAGAGCTACGCCAGCGCGCCATCACTTACCTGACTATGGCAGGTGACCAGGCCCTCCACAGCTATTTCACCATCCGTGCCATCCAGGCCTATAGCGAAGCGCTGGAGCTACTGGTTGATAGCGAAGCGGATACTATAACCCTGGCCGAGATGCATGAGAAGCTGGGAGAAGCCTACGCACAGCGAGGTAATGTAGACGAAGCCTGGAAGGAATATCGCCAGGCGCTGCAACTCATGACCTCTGAACCACAGCAGGTGGAGAATGATGCCCTGCTCTGCATCTATAACCGGCTGTCGGAGTTTGGAGCCCGCTGGCTCGAGTTATTTAATACCAATCCTGAAAACCAGGAAATACGTACCTACATCGATGCAGGTCTCAAGCTGTTGGAGGGCCAGCCACAAAGCGGGCAGCACGCCGAATTTCTCACCTATCAGGCCTTCTGGTACGTGCGTAATCAATTGCTCTCAACCGATCCAGAGCAGAAAACAAAGTATGCCGAACTTGCCCTGCAGAGCGGGAAAGAGGCGCGCCGCATCGCCGAAGAACTCAATGATACAGGCGCCCTCTGGCTCACCTTAGATGCCCTGAGCTATATCTACCGCAAGCAGCATAAATATCTTGAGGCGCACAAGACACAGCATGCCCGGCTGAAACTGGTCGATCAGATCAAGAGCCGCGAGGAGCTGTATGATCTCTACTTTTCGCTTGGTTGGGCGCACGAGGCGATCTGCGACTATCCAACGGCCGCAGAGTGGTTTGGCCAGGCTTGGCGTATCGCGCAGACAATGGAAAGCCCAACTATGCTTCTCAATTGTTTGAATGGACGTATGTATGTCTGGAGTCGCTGGAACCGCTGGCAGGAAGCCCAGGAAGTCGCAAATAATATCTTACGTATGGTCGAGCAGTATCAACTCAACGAACAATGGCAAGTTGAGCCCCTGGAAGTGCTGGCCGTTATTGCCTATCATACAGGGCAGGCAGAAGAGGGTGAACGCTACGTGCGCCAGTACAAACGGCTCCTGGATAAGCTCTGTACAGAGCCGGGAGAGTCTATTCCCATGCCCAGCATTCACATTGCACGCGAAGACTGGGAGCACGCTCTTGCGGATTACCAGGAATTACTCCAGCGCAGCGAGCCGTTTCCTTCTCCCAAATTGCTGGCATCACTTGCCGAACTCCTGGTCATTACCGGAGAAAGCCCCGATACCCAGCAAATATTCTGTGAGCGTGCTGTAACTGCCGCAGAGCATTCGGGGAGCCGCCGCAGCCTGGTTATCGCCCTTCGCGCTCGCGGGAGAATGCACCTGGAGCAACAGCATTGGGAAGCATCGGAGAACGACCTTGAACGATCTTTGCGCGAAGGGGACGAGATCGATCTTCCCTGGGAAGAGGGCAAGACGCTCTATTGCCTGGGCTTGCTTTACCGGCGCCGCGCCGATGCGCTCTACGCTGATAATCCTCCTGAACGGGCAGCGGACATGAGCCGCGCTCGCGAAGATTTTGAAAAGGCTCTCGGCTTTTTTGAGGCTATGCATACTGTCCAGGATGCCGAGCGCGCCCGCCTCGCTCTAGCCCAGTTTAATGAGGCACCCGTCTAGTTCCGCATTTCCCACAACGATGGCTCATGCCAGAGCCGGGTGGAATCCCACATACTGCCCATCCCTGGGGGCAAGACAGAAATATGTACCTGCGAAAGGTTGGCCTTAGCAGCTTCAAGGCGCTGGAGCATACTTTGTAAGGCCAGCTTCGGCGTGTTGTTGGTACGGCTCAGGTGAGAAAGCCAGAGCCAGCGCACGCTATCGCCGCGCCATGTGCGCAGAACAGCATTCGCGGCCTGATCATTAGAAAGATGGCCCGTCTGGCTCAGGATGCGCAGCTTCAAGTGATAGGGATACGGACCTCGCAAAAGACGTTCGCGATCGTGATTTGACTCCAGGATCAGCAGGTCTGCAAGATGTATCACTTCAAGCATCGCAGGCGTCACCTCGCCGCTATCTATCACGATGCATACACGGCAGCCGCCGGCACTCAGCAAATATCCACATGGCGCAGCAGCATCATGCGAAACAGCAAACGATTGAACCTCGATATCACCAATAACACATCGCTCTCCTACTCCCAGGTGCCGCGCATTGGCGCTCACCAGAAGAGCCGGGCACCCCTGGTCTTTCTGCATCCATACAGCGCGTCCCCCAATATCTTGCATGGAAGTGGATACGAATTCCGCCTGCCAGGTGCCTGAGCCAAAGATTTGTTCTATAGCCTTGAGCGTTTCTGGTGCAGTGATCACAGGGACTGAGAAGCGGTTCGCCAGCAGGGGCAGGCCGCTGATATGGTCATTATGTTCATGGGTAAGTAATACGCCTTGCAGTTGCCCTGGATGCGTACCGGTTCGCCGCAAGCGTTCAAAAAGGATGCCTGGCGGTAAACCCGCATCCACCAGCAGTTTTGTGCGTCTCTGAGGGCCTGCTTCTACCAGTAAAGCATTGCCGCTGCTTCCACTGCCCAATGAAGTCACTCGCATGATCTCGTTCTATCCCTGTCAACTATAAGCCAAGCAATTGCTGTGCATTCCCGCCCAGTACCTTTTCCACCTCTTCACTACTCAAGCCGGATTGCGCAATGTGGTCAATAATGCGTCGCTGGCGCAATAGCCCGTAATCGCTTGCGAAAAGGATGCGCTCTGCGCCAACCAGTCGTGCCGCTATGGGAAAAATATCTTGCCGGTAAAGATACACGGTTGCTGCCGTATCATACCACACATTTGCTGTGATTCGCTGTACTTCTGGCATCAAACTGTAAAAAGGCAATCCGCCGCCCCAATGTGCTGCCACGAAGCGTATATCAGGAAAGGCAACCAGAAATGTCTCGATATCCTGCAAGGAAACATTTCCTTTGCCGGGATAAATATGGCCCACCGGCTCGCTGCAATGTGAAAGCACCAGCAACCGGTACTTGCGCACAACTTCTATCAGAGGACTCAGCAGGGTAATATCGCTCAACCTATAGCCCTGGCCGTGAGGCATCAGTTCACCCACTCCGATCATCCCTGCGGCAGCGCAGCGCTCCAGTTCGTAAACAGTACGCTCGCCTGCAGTTGGCTGCACTACGGCCATGCCATAGATACGCTCCGGGTAGCGCCGCATTGCATCGATGACATAATCATTTGTCTCAGTAATCAGTCCGGGGTCTGTCCAGCCGAATGAAAAGGTGACCGAGACATCCACACCTGAACCCTGCATCTCTTCCACCAGGTCTTCTGCGGTCACAATAGTTGCACGAGGATTACCATATAATTCCTTGAACCAGGGATCGCGTGCATAATAGCGCTCGCGATGGTGCTGGATCTCCGGTGGAAAAATATGTGTATGAAAATCAATAATCATGATCACTTCCTCGTGGGAAAAAGTAGACTACCAGTTACATTATGCCAAAAACGACAGGGGGCGCAAGTAATATACTTGCGCCCCCTTATCTGTATTTCTCAGGTTGTCCTGCTACAGAGCGAACTAGTCACTGAAGAAGAATTACCTCAATTTTGCCGGGACCCGTCATGCCTGCCCTTGCGCTCGCTTGTAAGTTCACAAGCGAGGAAGACAAGCACACGCACACGTCAAGCAAAGCAGAAGACCATACTCACACCGGCATTCCCATATCGTCATGTATACTACAGCACCCACATAGCCAGGCATCCATCCCTTGCCAGCAGTCATAGCTGTTGCAGCAAGACTGACAAGCACACAAGCCGTACGATCATTAGGGCCAGGCGGCTGCGCCGGTTACCCGGTGTCCACCGCTGGTCTATCCACCAGGTGGTCTGCCTGGGATCTTGATCCTCTCGCCAAGAGAGGATGGGACGAGTC